>NHCU01000053.1 GCA_002167365.1 Betaproteobacteria bacterium TMED41
TTATTTAAAATTTTTCAACAAACCTTTAAATTTTATTATTCATTATATACAGTTAATACTGTATATATGTATAGCATTAGAATTATCATTTAATTATTTTAAAAATTATTCAAAAATTCATCAGATAAGTTCATAAAAATCGAGCAAGTGTCGATTTCAATATCAGACTGCTGGTATTGATTATATTGCTAATTAACAATAAAAAAATGAAATAGGATTTATATTGTTTGTGGATTAAGGAAAGGCTGCTTCAGTTATGAACAAAACTATATTTATTTTTAGAAAAGATCAAAGAAAGTTGTTGGAGGCGATAAAAAAAAATATTGAAAATGAAAATAAAGAAAAAAGACAAAGTCTTGCAAAATTATTAAACAAAATGGCCGCAAAGGTTAACGCATCGAATTTCCACTAAAAGTTTAAAACTTAAGAAAATAATCGATTAATTTGAATCAAAAAATTAGTTATATTTGTTTTTTTGTTTGGTTTTTAAGCCTAGCAAGCAGAGATGTAGTATCTAGTTCTCCTTTTCCCATATATTGAAGTTCTTGATAAAAGGTGTCTACCAGCTTGGTTACTGGAAGCATTGCGTTTAATTCTTCTGCCTTTTTAAAAGCGATTTCCAGATCTTTTCTCATTAAGTCAACCGCAAAACCAAAATCATATTTACCATCTAACATGGTGCTACCTCTGTTTTGCATTTGCCAACTACTAGCTGCACCTTTCTCTATAATTTCAAGAACTTTTTTCATATTTAGTCCGGCTTTTTGTCCAAAATTAATGCCCTCAGCTAAACCTTGTATTAGTCCAGCTATGCAAATTTGATTAACCATTTTAGCCAGCTGGCCAGAACCATTTTTACCGATGAGAGAGGATCCCTTTGAGTAGAGATCAATGATTGGTTTTGATTTTTTATATATAGATAATTCTCCTCCACACATAACTGAAAGTTGCCCCCTAATTGCGCCGAGATTTCCCCCCGAGACAGGAGCATCAAGGAAATTAATATTTAGATTAGATGCAATTTTGGATAGTTTTATTGCAATGTCGGCAGACGTTGTGGTGTGGTCGATGAATATACTACCTTTCTTCATAGCTTCAAAGCTTCCGTTCTGCCCTGTTGTTACATCTTTGAGGTCATCATCTTTTCCCACACAACTTAAAACAAAATCTGCATTTATTGATGCCTCCTTTGGAGACAAAGCATAGGTAACTTTATATTTTTTGAATGATTTAACCCAAGCAATACTTTTTTGAGTATTTCGGTTAAAAACAGTAACAGACAGACCGGATTTTGCTAGATGTCCAGCCATCGAGGCACCCATAACACCAAGACCAATAAATGCTACTTTAGCATTTGGAATGGATTTGTATTCGCGATGATCAATATAAGAATTTTCCAATTATCTGACTTTGGTTGGAATACCCTTTGCCGAGAATACTAAAAATGGCAAATTGAGATTTTGTTTGTTTTTTTGAAAAACAAAACAAGGCCTAAGAGAAATCAAAGGCATTTTGAAAAAAATACTTTTGTTTTCATATAAATGAGTAGTCTTATTTATACTTTTAATATTAAACATGACTTTCTCTCCTGGCCGCAATTTTACATGGAGTGGTCCATCGTTTATTGGAAATAAATTCAGGTTTATATCAAATTTATAAATTCCTTGGTCATTAACAACCCCATTTTCGATAGATGAAAAAACTTTTGGAGAAAAAAAAGAAAGAAAAGTGATTTTTCCAAAAAGTAAACAAACATATCGTCTCTTTATCAAAGTGGACATGTTAATGATTATTTCCTCTAAAATTTATAAAAACCAAGTTGAACTGACAGGCCAATTAAAGAGCTACATCTACCCCCAGTTCTGCAATATGCGAGGATAGGTTTGGGAAGTTTGTCAAGGTGGGTAGCCATCTTTGATGCCTCTTCTTCAGATTGATAGTTGCTTGAAACTGGAAGAAATTCGAAGCTTATTCCAAGATTTTTAGCTTCATTCTCAATACTAATTTTTGTAGGTTGTTTTTTATCCGACTCAAAATCAGGTCGGTTACAAATAATGCTTTTAAATCCCATTTTTTTTATGTCATGCAGATTTTCTACAGAAATTTGTCCTGAAATAGCTATTTCATCAGTGATCCAATGTGGTGTGTGATTCATAAAAAGTCCGGTAAAAAGCAGTTGTTGCAAATTTTAAAATCTGGCACTAGAACTTCAGGAAAAAAGACATTGTTGGAAATTTAATTTTAATTTTACAAATATACTTTGTTATCGTATACATATTATTTTTTTTTGGCAAAAAAATCTTAATTTAAATTCATTAAATCAAACTTAGGAATTTTATAATGGAAACTGAAAAAATTGATCTATCGAATTTTTTATTAAAAAATTCTACTAGTTATGAAGATCCAAAATCATTTGTTGAGTTAATGATGGGAATTATTGATGCCAGTAACTTAATATCGACTCTCATTTCTAACGGCGAGATTGGTGGTGTTCTTGGAAACTTACCAACTACAAACATCCAAGGCGAAACGCAGAAAAAACTAGATGTTTTGTCAAACGATATATTCATTGAAGCACTATTGAAAAATAATTTAGTTTCCTGTTTGATTTCAGAGGAGAATGAGAACCCTATAACAAATGAATACAATCCTTCCGGGCCATATACTGTTTTTTTTGATCCCCTGGATGGCTCTTCTAATATTGACGTTAATGTCTCAGTAGGTTCCATTTTCTCAATTTTTAAATACAAAAAAAATTCCGATTCAAATGATATAGTTACTCTTGACCCTGGAAGAGAACAAATTGCAGCTGGTTATGCCTTGTATGGCCCTTCCACGATGTTTGTTCTTTCAACAGGTAAAGGAACTCATGGTTTTACCTTTAATTCTGATAGTAAAAAATTTATTCTTACCCATCCAAACATTACTGTTCCAATTGAAACTCATGAGTTTTCAATAAACACTAGTAATGAAAGATTTTGGAACCCCCCAATCTCTCGCTACATTAAAGAGTGTAATGATGGGGAAATAGGGGAACGTGACAAAAATTTTAATATGAGGTGGACCGGAAGTATGGTTGCTGATGTTCATCGTATACTTATGAGAGGTGGCATATTTATGTATCCCAAAGATTCAAAAGTTCCTGAAAAGGCTGGAAGGTTGAGACTGATGTATGAGGCAAACCCAATGGCTTTTTTGATGGAGCAAGCAAGGGGTGCTGCTTCAACAGGCAGGGAAAAACTTTTGGATATAATTCCTGAATGTTTTCACCAGAGAATATCTGTAATTATGGGTTCAAAAGAGGAAGTTGACCGCGTGATACGTTATTATGCTGAACATGATGATGGAAAAGATTTTGAGTATAAATCTCCTTTGTTTAAAGAGAGGTCATTGTTCCAAAAATCTGATTAAATTTTTTTTGTTAGGATCCTATTATGTCTATATCGTATCCCATTGTTGCAATAACAGGATCATCTGGTGCCGGAACGTCAACTGTACTTCATAGCTTTAGACACATCTTTAGACGTGAGGGATTGATTGTTCAAATTGTTCAAGGCGATTCCTTTCATAGGTTTGATAGAGAGGGAATGCTTGACGCAATGAGGGTTGCAGAAGAAAAAGGAAATACCAATTTTAGCCACTTTGGTCCTGAATCAAATTTACTTGAAGATTTAGCTAACTTGTTTGATGTTTATGGTGGTTCTGGTAAAGGACAGTTTCGAAGATATCTTCATAATTCAGATGAAGCGTCTTTTTACAAACAGGAATCAGGTACTTTCACCCCTTGGGAGCCTATTCGAGAAAACACTGATTTATTGTTTTATGAAGGTCTTCATGGAGCATATAGGCACAAAGACATCGACGTTGCAAAGCACGTGGATTTGTTAGTGGGTGTTGTCCCAATCATCAATTTAGAATGGATACAAAAATTACATCGCGATCAAGTTACTCGGGGTTATTCCCAAGAAGCAATTGTTGATACTATTTTGAGAAGAATGCCAGATTATGTTAACTACATCATTCCTCAATTTTCCAGAACGCATGTAAATTTTCAGCGTGTTCCGACAGTAGATACTTCCAATCCTTTTGTTGCGAGATCAATACCGACTGCAGACGAGTCAATGGTTGTTATTAGGTTTGCCGATCCAAAAGGAATTGATTTTCCATATTTGTTATCCATGTTGGATGGCTCTGTAATGACTAGGCCAAATACTTTAGTAATTCCCGGTGGAAAAATGGGTCTGGCAATGCAGTTAATTTTCACACCAATGGTATTGCGGTTAGTTGAGTTAAAAAAGAAGGTATAGAAAAAATTATCTTGTTTTCGTAATTCTTTAAGTTTTTTTCATCGGCTTTGGTTTAAAATTAATGTGATAAAAAGTTTTTGTTAGGAGGTTTTTTATAGATGGCACTAATAGCACTTCGACAACTTTTGGATCATGCGGCTGAAAATAATTATGGTGTTCCAGCTTTTAATGTGAATAATTTAGAGCAAGTTCAAGCTATTATGAAAGCTGCAGAATTTTGCGAGAGTCCAGTTATATTGCAAGCTAGTGCGGGTGCTCGCAAATATGCTGGAGAACCGTTTTTACGCAAGCTAATCGAAGCCGCATTAGAGCAGTATCCCCAAATCCCAATTTGCATGCATCAAGATCATGGTGTTTCACCTGATGTTTGTCAACGTTCCATTAGAAGTGGTTTTAGCAGTGTTATGATGGATGGATCACTTGAGAAAGATGGCAAAACTCCTGCATCCTATGATTACAATGTATCTGTTACCAAACAAGTTGTTTCAATGGCTCATGCAGTCGGTGTTTCTGTTGAGGGCGAACTTGGTTGTTTGGGCTCATTAGAAACTGGTCAAGCGGGAGAGGAGGATGGTGTTGGTGCTGAAGGTGTTTTAGATCAGTCACAGTTATTAACTGATCCAGATGAGGCAGCAGATTTTGTTTCTGAAACTAATGTAGATGCCTTGGCCATTGCCATTGGCACTAGCCATGGTGCATATAAATTCAGCAGACCTCCAACTGGTGAGATTTTGGCAATTGACAGGATTCGTGAAATTCATAAACGTATTCCGAACACGCATCTTGTAATGCATGGATCTTCAAGTGTTCCACAGGAGTGGTTAGAAATAATAAGAGAATACGGAGGTAACATAAAAGAAACGTATGGTGTTCCGGTTACAGAGATAGTTGAGGGCATTAAACATGGAGTTAGAAAGGTCAACATCGACACAGATATTCGTTTGGCTATGACTGGAGCAATAAGAAAANATTTGACAGACAATGCTGAAAATTTTGATCCAAGATCTTATTTAAAAGCAGCCAGTGCTGCNGCTAGCCAAATATGTAAAGAGCGTTTTCAATCATTTGGCAGTNCTGGAAAAATTTCGGGTATTAAAGTCATGCCTCTAGAGGAGATCAGCGAGATGTACACAAGTGGCAAGTTGACATCAGTCGTTTTCTAAATGTTTTTAGGAACTGGTTCATGTTTTTTGTTGTCTNAAAANAANTAANTTAAAACTTNTAAGCCTTCAAGGGTATTGTTTTGNATAANAAAATTAGCAAAAGAAAATTTTTAGAATTCAGCTCAGGTTTGGCTTTATTTGCNAAGCTTAGTGCTCTCGGTTTTATCGTCAACAAACCGGCTCTGGCCAGTGCTTGGAGCAAAGCATGGTTTTCAACTGTTGATTTGTCTGAGACTTTAAAAGTAATGGGGGTAAAGGATATAACTGAAAGCCCAAAAGTCAGTATTTCAGCCCCTGATACTGCCGAAAATGGAGCATACGTTGGTGTTAGTGTAAATACTGACATTGAAAAGGTTGAAATGGTCGCTATTCTAGTTGAGAAAAATCCCAATATGCTTTCTGGTTATTTTGAATTTAATTCTAAGGTTTATCCCGAAATTTCAACGAAGATTAAAATGGCAGAAAGTTCAAACATCTTTACTGTCATTAAAACAACCAACGGTAGCTATTACATGACAAGGAAGTCGGTAAATGTCACACTTGGCGGATGTGGTGGCTGAATATTCTCATTTAGGAGTTTTATGACCAAAGCGACAAAAATAAGAGCAAAAATTAAAAATAATCTCATTGATTTTAGAATGCTCATGCATCATGAGATGGAAAGTGGTCTGCGAAAAGATGAAACTTCAGGTGAGGTTATTCCAGCATGGTTTATACAAGAATTTACTATTAACTTGAACGGTGAAAAAGTAATTTCTGGATATTTAGGCCCCACAATTTCAAAAAATCCGTATTTAAGATGTAAAATGCAAGGCCAGGCAGGCGATAGCATTATTGTTAAGTGGATTGATAACAAGGGGCAAAATAGAGAAGATGTGGCTATTGTTAAAGCGTAATTTTCCTGTTGTTCCATTCTTTGTCTTATGTATTATTTTAATTTTTAATGTAAATCTCCTTGGTAAGTCTTTCGCAAAAAACTTTGAGGTCACGCCTCCCGTTGACCAAAATATAACGCTAATATCTATTGAAGGTAAAAGTTGGTGGGGGAAAAAGCTTGGTCCNAAAAATAGCTCTTTGAAGAAGTGTGATTTGGGTTTGGGTCCTGGAATTGTTAAAGGCGCCGTTAGATCATTACCAAGATTTTTTCANGACACAGGTTTAGTTCAAGATATAAAATCCAGATTGATATTTTGTATGATTAAACATCANGGTTTTAAAGAGAGAGACGTTAAAACAAAGCCCGACTTCAAAAAAATAATAACTTCAATTGTAGTTTGGCTTAATGAGTCAGCCAAAAATGAAAATTTTTCAGTACCTTTGATTAACCTCAGCGAAGAAAAACTCTACGTGATAGGTAAAAACATTTTTTTTTTCAACTTTCTTTCCGCCAATTTTTCACTTTCCTCATGTCTGACTGGTGGACAAGATAATGCTAAAGTTTTATCAGCAAATCATTTTATTCATAAAAATGCTAAGTTAGCCTTGTCAATGTTCCCAAAGTATCAACAGGAAAACAACAAAGTACTTTTCATTGAAGATCAAATTTCTAAGTGTTTTTTCAAACAGGGTATAGTCAATAAAAGCTTCCATGATTTTTCATACATACCCTTACTTGTTTTTTTAGGTGTTAATGCTGGGAGTATTCGTCAGGATATAGAGTAGTATTTTTATTCTGATAAAATAGGTTTAATAAATTATATTCTTTTTTCGCAATTTTTGGGGATGGTATAAGTTTCTGCAACTTACTAATGTTAATAATTTCTTCATTCGGTTATTTAAATTTTTTTTATAACTTGGCTCGATCAGTCGCTAAGGCCTTTTGTATTTTTATTTTGCACGTAAAAAAAATATTATTAAAAATTTTTTGGCTTTGTTCAATTTTTTTGTCTTTTCCCTGCTTTGCTGATCCATTTATGGCCGGAGATTTGGTGCTTGGTGAAAAACTCCACAAAGAAAGTTGCAGTTCTTGTCATGATGGCATGGTACCGGGTGGCAATGGTGATGAGCTTTACCTTTCTGAGTTCAGGGCTATTAATTCATCATCCAAACTTAAATCTCAGGTTGAATTTTGCGCTAATCAAAACGGTGTGGCTTGGTTTGAGGATGAAATAGAATCAGTATCAAGATATTTAAATAATAATTTTTATAAATTTTTAAATTAAATTACTTTTTTGCTGTTGTTTGTTTAAAAATGAGAGAGTAGTATTAAAAGTGAGCGGGGGTGCAACTTTTTGTTGCTGAGAAAAACTCTTTGAACCTGATCTGGTTAGTACCAGTGGAGGGAAGCTTGAGGTCTTGCTCAAAAGTGTTAATTCTCAATGTACAAACGGGGAAAAATTTTGGTTAGGCCTGCTATCATTTTAACTATTGCTGGCTCAGATTCTGGAGCGGGGGCTGGCATACAAGCTGATGTTAAGTCCATTTCAGCTAACGGTGGTTATGCAGTTACAGTAATTACCGCAATTACGGCACAAAACACAAAAGGCGTTCAAAATATTTTCCCGATATCGTCGAAATTAGTCAAAGATCAACTTTGTTCAATTTTTGCAGATTTCAAAGTTGATGCTGTCAAAATTGGAATGTTGCATAATGCAGAAATAGTAAAAACTGTTGCAGACACTTTGGAAAAATACAAACCAAAGTTTGTTGTTTTCGACCCAGTCATGGTTTCTTCATCTGGAGACATTTTGACTGAAAAGGATTCAATTTCAACTATGATAGAAAGACTTTTTCCTCTTTGTTCATTGGTTACGCCAAACTTTGATGAGACTGTCTCAATAATTTTAGCTTCCCGTATGAACAAATCAAATGAGATCCAAGAAAATGTTAAATTGAAGAATAGTAATTTTCTTCAGACAATAAAAGACAACGCCTGTAAAATTTC
Organism: Betaproteobacteria bacterium TMED41; assembly: GCA_002167365.1. Classification (GTDB taxonomy): domain Bacteria; phylum Pseudomonadota; class Gammaproteobacteria; order Burkholderiales; family Burkholderiaceae_A; genus UBA7377. The sequence goes on from NHCU01000053.1 coordinate 8,355, forward strand.
TAAATTGGGGGCGGCAAGTATTCTAATTACAGGCGTTTGCATCGAAAATTTTAATGACGAAGAAAAAACTATTTCAACTGATAATTTTTTTGATGTTCTTTTTTCAAACAATCAATTTTCTTTCTTTGGCAAACCAAAAATCCTGTCAAAAAATACTCATGGTACGGGGTGCAGTTTGTCGAGCTCAATAGCAACTAATCTTGCTTTTGGAGAAAACATTGTAAATGCTGTTAATATTTCCCAAAAGTATGTTCACGAGTGTATTTTAAGTGCTAAAAACCTGGAAATTGGACAAGGCAATGGTCCTATAAATCATTTTTTTTTAGCTAATTCAGTAAAAATTTTAAGTTAGGAGTTAAATATGAACCAAGCCACACTGTCGCTAAAAAAAGAAAAAATTGATGCAAAATTTCACGATAAAAATTCATTAAAAAGTCGTAGGATTTACGTTCAAGGATCAAGGAAAGATATTCAGGTTCCGTTCAAGGAAATAACGCAGGAGAACACAACTGGAATTGGAGACTCGGAAAAAAATCCGGCTATTACAATTTATGATACCAGTGGACCATTTGGAGACGACTCACTATCCAGTAAAACTAATCAACGTGTAGATATAAAAAAAGGCATAGCTTCAGTCCGAACCCCTTGGATAATAGAGAGAAACGATACTAACCAACTTTCTGGCCCGTCAAGTGTTTTTGGCAAAGAGAGGATTAATAATCCTAAAGTTGCTGATTTAAAATTTGAGTTACACAAAAATCCGAGGCGTGCAAAAAGTGGTAGGAATGTTTCTCAAATGCATTATGCTAAGAAAAACATAATCACTCCTGAAATGGAATTTGTTTCAATAAGAGAAAATTTGCGTAGGAAAGAATTTTTTTCCCACCTGCAAGAAAGTGGAGAAGTTTCAAAAAAACAATTGGATAGAATAATGAAATTTCATCAGGGTGAGAGTTTTGGCGCACAATTACCCTTCGAAGTCACGCCTGAATTTGTCCGAGAAGAGGTTGCTTTGGGCCGAGCAATAATCCCAAATAACATAAATCATCCCGAGTCTGAGCCGATGATAATCGGTAGAAACTTTTTGGTAAAAGTTAATGCAAATATAGGTAATAGCGCAATCACCAGTTCTATTCGTGAGGAAGTAGATAAAATGTCATGGGGAATTAGGTGGGGTGCAGACACTATAATGGATTTATCAACAGGTAAAAACATTCATGAAACCAGAGAGTGGATTATTCGTAATTGCCCAGTTCCCCTTGGTACCGTTCCAATTTACCAAGCTTTAGAAAAAGTTGATGGAAAAGCAGAGGATTTAACATGGGATCTTTTCAAAGATACTTTAATAGAGCAAGCAGAACAAGGAGTTGATTATTTTACTATTCATGCTGGAGTAAGATTGCCTTTTATACCCATGACTGCAGACCGCATGACTGGAATTGTCAGTAGAGGTGGAAGCATTATGGCGAAGTGGTGCTTAGCGCATCACAAAGAAAATTTTTTATATGAAAAATTTAATGAAATTTGTGAAATAATGAAATCATATGATGTGTCTTTCAGTCTTGGAGATGGTCTCAGACCAGGTAGCATTTGGGATGCAAATGATGAAGCACAACTCGCTGAGCTCAAAACTCTTGGCGAATTAACTCAAATTGCATGGAAACACGATGTTCAAGTTATGGTTGAAGGTCCTGGACATGTTCCAATGCAAAAAATTAAAGAAAATATGGACTTGCAATTGGATTTTTGTAAGGAAGCTCCTTTTTATACACTTGGCCCTTTAACTACTGATATCGCTCCCGGCTANGATCACATTACCTCTGCTATTGGTGCCGCTCAAATTGGTTGGTATGGAACTGCAATGTTGTGTTACGTTACTCCAAAGGAGCATTTGGGTTTACCTAACAAGGANGATGTAAAGGTTGGAATTATCACTTACAAAATCGCAGCGCATGCTGCCGATTTGGCAAAAGGCCACCCTGCAGCTCAAATACGCGACAATGCGCTCTCAAAAGCAAGATTTGATTTTAGGTGGTACGATCAATTTGCCTTAGGACTTGATCCGGATACAGCCAGGTCATTTCATGATGAAACATTACCTAAAGAGAGTATGAAAACAGCTCACTTTTGCTCGATGTGTGGTCCACATTTCTGCAGTATGAAAATCACTCAAGATGTACAAGATTATGCAAAGTCAAAAGGAATCAATGATCAGGAAGCTTTGAAACAAGGAATGGAAGTGAAAGCAATAGAATTTGTAAAATCTGGCTCTAAAGTATATCGACCAGTTTAGTCATGAAGAATCTCGGTATTGTTGGTGGAGGGTTACTAGGTAGAGTTGCAGCTTTCGTTTTGAGTGCCGCAGGTCATAACATTACTGTTTATGAAAAAAGTTCTTCAAATCCATTACCAGGCTCTAAAAGGTCCGCTGCATTTTCCTCAGCTGGTATGCTCAGTCCATTGTCAGAGAGGGAATCTGGAGGTGAAGAGGTTTTTACTCTTGGAACTCGATCAATGGAACTTTGGCCAATTTTAGATAATTTGGTAAAAAAAACCATTGGAGTCGGATTAGGATTGAAGATTCAGGGAAATTTATTTGTTTCTCAACACCAAGATCTCTCTTTTTCTGAAAGACTTTTCAAGAGGTTGCACTATACAAAAAATGCTATCCCCCACGANACTATCAAAAATTTTGAACCTTGCCTTAATCAACAATTAAAATGTTGGTTAGTTGAAAATGAAGGTCAAATAGATCCATTAATGGCTATGGAAAACTTGTATCGAGCCTCAATAAAAAACCCATCTCAAGCTAGTGTAAATTGGTGTTTTGAATCACAAGTTACAGAAATTGAAGGTTCAACTATTTTTGCTGGTAAAAGTAAAAAAGTTTTTGATTGGATTTTTGATTTTAGAGGTACAGGGGTAAATGACTCAAATATAAGAGGAGTTAGAGGAGAAATTTTTGTTTTACAACCCTCTAAGAACTTTGTCTTAAATCACCCTATACGATTAATCCATCCAAGGGTAAGAATTTACATTGTTCCTAAATTTAATGGTGAAGTGGCAGTCGGTGCGACCGAGATTGAGGTCGAAGACCTATCTCCAGTTTCAGTTAATAGCACGATAGAATTGTTGAACGCAGCTCAGATTATTTTGCCAGAGTTGAATGAGGCACGAGTAAAATATAGTGATGTTAATTTAAGACCTGCGGCCCCAGATAATTTGCCAATCTACACATCTAATTCAAAAGGTACTTATATTAACGGATTATTTCGTCACGGATGGCTCTTAGCACCTGCGTTATTAGAGTCAGTTTTTCTAGACATTGGTATCAAGACAGCCATATCGTTTACTCAATAGAAAGTTTNTTGACTTAATTTATGATGAAAAAGATTTCAGTTTCTATAAATAATAAACATTATAATATTGATGAGGGATCTTCTTTGGAAGCATTAATCGTTGAAAGAAAATTTTCATTTGATGAAATTGCCACTGCTGTTAATAATTCATTCGTTCCCAGATCTAAGAGATCAAAATACAAACTTAAAAATAGAGACTCTGTAATTATTTTTTCTGCCATAACTGGTGGTTGATCAATTTGTGAATTATTTGTTTAATTTAAATGAAAAAACTTTTGGATAATGATNTTTTAGAATTAGTTGGCGAAAACTTTCGTAGTCGTTTCTTACTTGGTACCGCAGGGTATGCATCACCAAAAATCCTTCTTGATTCTATTCTAAGTTCAAGTTCTGAAATAGTTACCATGGGGCTGAAAAGAGAAATTACATATGAGGAAAAAAAAAGTAATTTTTGGGTCGATGTAATAAAGTCTTCAAATTGTAAAGTTTTGCCAAATACTGCCGGCTGTAGAACTGCAAAAGAGGCAGTAGTTTTGGCTCAGATGTCTCGTGAGTTATTTGAAACTACTTGGGTGAAACTCGAAGTTGTCGGCGATGAATACACTTTACAACCTGATTGTTTTGAATTAGTAGAAGCAACTTCACAACTCTCTAAAATGGGTTTTGATGTATTTGCATTTTGCACCGAAGATGTTGTTGTTGCAAATAGATTAATGAATGAGGGCTGTAAAATTTTGATGCCTTGGGGTTCACCCATCGGTTCTGGTCAAGGTTTAAAAAACTATGAAAATCTAATAAGAATGAGAGAGAAATTTCCTGAGGTCAAATTAATCGTTGATGCTGGTATTGGGGCTCCATCGCATGCATCTTTTGCTATGGAATTGGGATTCGATGCCGTCTTATTAAATTCTGCTGTATCACAATCCCTTGATCCAGAAAAAATGGCAGTAGCTTTTCGAAATGCTATCTCGGCCGGAAGACAAGCTTTCAGAGCTGGCTTAATTAAGCCTCAAAATTTTGCCAGTGCCAGCACTATCATTAATGAACGGCATTTTGATTGATGCATTACCTAACCTAGCAATTAAATTTANTTNTTTTCTTCAAAAATGAAAAGATTAATTATTACACCGAGAGGATATGTTACCAAAGTAAATAACTTTTTTAGGTTTGAAAGACCATTCGGTTATAGTAGTGTTTTGTTGTGTGATTGGCCATTTGTTTTTGGGTGTATCCCTATACCTGATGTGGATGAAAATATTATTATTGATTCTTTTAATTGGTCAACAAAAAATG
>NHCU01000054.1 GCA_002167365.1 Betaproteobacteria bacterium TMED41
AAAAAAAATTAAATTCTTAGAATGTCATATGAATTATCTGTATGTTCAATAAGATTAATATTCCTATCTAGACAATATTTGATTATCTTACTGTTGTCTTTATGTTCTGGGTTGTGAATAGATATCATACCTCTTCTTTCTTTTATACGGTCTATAGATGTTTGTATTTGTTGGATATCATCAATGTTTATAATTAGTATTATAAATCCGGATTCTGCAAATATAGAATCTAGTATTTCCACTTGAGTTTTATAAAAGATTGGGTTTGCATTCGTTATTAGATCCCGAGCAAATTCTGATTTTTTTATAATTAAATCATTGGATAGAATATGGTTCGTATCTTTGTATTTTTTTTGTCTGAAATAAGCTACCGTTGGTAGTATGCAATGTAGGGTTTTATCTAATATTCCTAAATTTATTTTTTCCCCAATTTCATGAGATACTCCAACAACTCTGTTGATTAATGAGGCAGATTGTATTCTTAGAGTGTTATTTGCTGGATTAAACATTTTCGTCATCCCTGGCGCAGGACGATCAGTGTCAAAGGAATTTATCTTTGCCGCTTCAACAGTTATATTCTTGTCTGAGTATTTCATGTAATGATTAGGCTTGCAACGCGTTTAATAAGGTCTGATAATTCTTCGCCCTTTTCCCTTCTAAAAATCCTAACATTTTTATAGGCTATTGATTGAGTGTCTGACAGTCCTAGAATCCATGGTCCTTGTTTTTCTGGCATTATTAGAGCGACTTTCTGACCTATAGCACCTGCAAAATGAACAAGTGCTGTCGAAATAGAGATAATTCCGTCACATGCCGCGGTAATTGCTACCCAATCATCTAAATCCGTTTTGTAATTCACTTTAGGAAAATTGATTAAATTTAATTTGTTTTTTCGCAAATACTCTAAATCTTCTTTTATATCTCCGTATTGCAAATTTACAAATAAAGCATCTTTTTCAAAGATTGCTTTCCAATTCTCAAGCAGTAGTGCTTTTGTTTTTCTTTGAATTGCCCAGTATCCACCTTTCCAGGAAATACCAATTACTGGTTTACCATTTGCTTGCTTTTTAAAATATTCTCTATACTTTTTATAAAGAGCACCGTTTGCCTTTAGAAATGGCTTTCTGTACTTGATAAAGTCTTCTGTACTTTTTATATATTTGCCTGGTAGGCTACCAAGGGGAATGTAGCCGTTTTTGGGCAGAGAGGTACGGTGCCAATCGAATGTTATTCCAGGACATGCTAGTTCTAGATTTTCATAGCTTCTCTCCATAATCGGATGCATTCTAGGTTCACAAACATATAGTACTTTGCCGTGGTCTTTGATAAAGTCTTCCATAACTGTTAAAAATAATACTTGGTCACCTATACCTTGTTCTGCGCAAACAAGTGTCCACTTGTTTTTGTCTATTTTTTTAACTTTTTCTATTCTGGGAAGAGACTTAATTCTAGCGGGTAGATTTCTTCCCATAGTCCCTACAACCTTATGAAACCCTTGTTCCCATGCTGGCCATCCCCTTTCGAAATCTCTAGTCCTTAATAAATGCAAACTCATATTCCATTGAACTGCAGGGTCTTTTTCACCCTGAATTTTTTCAGAGAGTTTCAGAGCACTGTCATAATATTTTATAGCTCTATGAGAGTCTATGTCACCAAGCAAATCAGCTTTTAGTCGGTGAACAACTGGCTCTTCTGGAAATATATCTAACAGGCGATCTATTTCCTTTTCCGCATCCTCAGGTTTAGATGTGCTTCTTAAAGCAGACGCATAAGCTATCATTACGCTTTTATCATGTGGAAATTGATTTTTTGGATCTTTACAAACCTTTAATACGTGCTCCCCTTGCCCTAAATCTAGTAAGCAATTTAAATATAATTGAAGGGCTTTTAAATCCTTTGGTGATTCTTTCCAAGCTGTTTGAGCAAAAGGAAGTGCTTCCGCCATTCTTCCTTGTGAAACCAATAATGCTGATAGATTTCTTTTGACTCCCGAGCTACAGTCTGACTCTCTGACAGATTGCCTCATGTAGTCTTCGCATTCTTTCATTTTGTCTTGATGCGCAGCGACCGAAGATAGTAAATTTAGCCTTTGCCATCGTTTAATGCCCCTTACCTCATTGACCATGGTAAGTGCGGCATCAAAATCTTTTTCTTTTATTTTTACATCAAATTCTTTTGCCCAAATTTTAGCATCGACTTTTTGAGGCTTCATTCTCCTGACTTGTGATTTAGTGTTTTTATTGTTTTCACTTTTCTTATGTACACTAGCTTTTTTATTAGTTTTTCTTTTTAAAATTTGGTTTTTTACTTTTGCTTTTGCTTTTGTAACCATTGAGGAGTCTTCTTATTTATAAAAGAATTCTGTGTTTATCTTCTTTTTGGTTAGATAACAACAAAGAAGGAGGATATTAAATCCTCCTTCTTCATAAAACACAAACTAATAATTTTTTCTTTAAACTTATGATCCTACTGTGACATCAGTTTGGAGTATGTCAGTTACGCCTACAAATCTAATGACGGTGTCTCCATTTCCAAAGGTACCAGCATTATCTTGTGCAGCGTCTGCAACCATATAAGTGTCACCATTGTAGGTGAATAATGCCGTTGCTGCACTCACAATATCTGAAGCAGTCAATGTTGAACCCAAGACAGAAGAGATGTGAGCCGCAGCAGCTGTAATGCTGTTACCTACAGAGAGCGTGGCTGAAGCTGAGTTATGAATCGTGAGTTTATCTTCAGCACTATCAAAGTTTCTCATGATGATGTAGGAAGCACCCGCCGAACCTCGTATTTCCAGCTCATCAACAGCACTGTCCTCTCTGAAATCAAAGTCAACGGTTGTTGTTGTACCAGCTGCAGCTATAGAGGATGCAGTTACGGAATCTATACCCGAAGTTCCCTTAATAACCCAGTTTGCACTATAGGTTAGATCATTTATATCAAGACCGTTACCATTTTCGGCCATTGTAATAGACCATGCAGAACCTGTAATTCTAGCTGAAACGATACCTGCACTAAAGTTTGAACCGTCGCCTCCATTTAAACTAAACATCTCAGTAGTTAAGGAGGATATGATTAGATCATCAGTTAGATCACCGGCTGTGATTGTTACTGCAGATCCAGCACTAACGTGATGTAACATAAGTGAATCTCGGAACAAGCTAGCGTCGAGTGTGAAGTTTTGTGCATCAATTATACTTGCCGAGAAGTTATTAGATGTATCAGAGGCCTCACCTAAAGTAATTTGAATCGCACTAGCACTAAGGTTTCCTATAGNCATTCCTAAACCTGCTGCACTTTCAGCACTCAAGTGAATATCAGTAAGTGATGATACTTTTCCTAATGTAAGATCTCCTGACATACTTCCAAATGACATAGACGCATTACCAGAGGCCGATATACTTACAAAAGTAACAGTTGCAGAAGTAAGAGCTGCACCGTCAAATGTGAAGTTATCTGTTTGTTGAACAGAGGTAGCACTGATCAGGAAGTTAGCACCACTAACGATTGTAGTGCCAGAACCACTTATGTTATCAAGTTGAATCGAGCCATTAAAGCTAGTACCGCTTATATATAGATCACCANNAAGAGTCATTATGGAACTAGCCGAAAGCGTCACNGTAGAAGCAGCTGCCAGGTTAATGGTTACACCACTACCTTGAACCTGAGTCATACTGATAGTCTCACCCGAACCACTAGTGCTGGTTGAGTTAAATGTAAACGTACCTGCAGTCATTATTGCTGAGGCACTGAAGTCAGCTCCACTTCCGAGAGATATAGTGATACCAGAAGCACTAACACCGTTCATTTCTACCTCACCATCAAATCTTGATGCATCGAATGTAAATGCTTTCTCAGTAGAATCAATATTATTTGACGAGAATGTTCCTGATCCAGCACCAAGGGTAAGTGATATAGCCCCCGATGCAGAAATATCTACAATACTAAGACCTTGAGCTGTAGTAGAGCCGGACCCGTCATATGTGATAGTAGACTTAGAATTCATCGCAGCCGCACTAATATCACCCTGAAGACCACCGGTTATAGTGATTCCGGATGCAGAAACACTTGCAAGCTCAACAGTCTCGCTAGCCCCAGTAAGAGTCAAAGTAAATGTATCAACAGTGTCAATAGTATTTGCTGATAAGTTTGCACTAGCACCTGTCAGGGTGATTGCGATGGAATCAACAGCAGACAAGGTTCTCAGAGTTACATCAGCAGATGCAACAGCCGATCCATCTAGGGTAAATCCTTTTGTAGCACTCGTACTACCAGCACTAAAGTTACCCGCTCCACCAATTGAAACTGAGACTCCTGAAGCTGAAATCGCTCCTATATCAACAGCGCCATGGTACTTAGAAACATCAACTGTCAAATCTGCATCTGTAACAATAGCGGTAATGTTCATCGACCCAGTACCAGATCCCATTGAAATGGTTGAATCAGTATTACGAACGGATAGACTGGTTATGACAATAGATCCACTAGTTGCATTAGAAGCATCAAGCGTGAAACCGTTGGCACCAGCAATAGTATTTGCGCTAAAGTCACCATCTGTACCAACAACAACTGATATAGCTCCTGAAGCGGTTACAATGCCAAGGTCTATAGTTGCTTTAGAGTTTGAGGCATCAATCGCAAATGTACCTAAAGATGTGACAGCAAAAGTAGATAGACTTCCCGAGCCGGATCCCAACGTTATTGCGGCATTTGACGATGCATATAGGTATGTTGCAGTTATATTCGAAGTAGCTCCATTAGATGCATCTAATGTAAACGTGTTGGTTGATGCGATTGAACTTGCACTAAAGTTACCTAAGGATCCAACAGTAACCGTGACACCGTCACCTGAAACCNCAGTTACATCNATTGTACCGCCGTAATTACTCGCGTCTAGAGTTACAGCTTTGGTAGAGTTCATTGCGCTAACAGCGAAACTACCAGAGCCTGCCCCCAATCCAATNGTGATTGCGGCACTTACGGACATTGAGTTCATTGCTATTTCAGCACTTGTAGAAGCCGCTGCATCTAATACAAAATTGTTAGTTGATTTAACAAAGTCAGCACTAAAGTCGCCTCTTGCACCAAGAACAACGGATACGCCTGAAGCACTAAAGTTATTCAAATCCAGGGTACCGCCATACGAAGCGGCGTCAACAGTTACAGCTCCTTCAGCTTGAAGACCTGAAATTTGAACAGCTCCTGAACCGGCACCTAATGATATTGTTGCAGCAGCGCTTGATGATATGGAAACAATGGAAATTTGCGCCGATGCAGCTGCTGCACCATCCAATGTAAATCCTCCAGCATCAGCCTCAATAACTGCAGCACTAAAGTCGCCAGATGTACCCAATGAAACGGTAACGCCGGATGCAGTCAAATTCTGAAGATCAAATGTGCCACCTGATTTACCACCATCCACAACTAGCGAGCCGCCAGCTGACAAAGTGGTAGCTGCTAAAGAACCTGTACCAGAACCAAGAGATAAGGTTATATTTGTTGAAGCATGAACCGCAGCAAGAGATAAATTTGATGTCGCAGCAAGAGAACCATCAAGTGTAAATGCTTTGGCACTATCAACACCAATAGAGCTTATGTATCCATTAGATCCTAATGAAACAGTGACACCAGATCCAGTCATTCGTGGTAATACCAAGCTACCACTATAGTTTGAAGCATCAACAGTTAATGCTCCAGTTGTCATAATTCCACCAACAGATACCATTCCAGTACCCGCACCGAGTGAAATAGTTACTGCAGCACTTGCTGTAATAACACCTATTGAAACGTTTGCGGAGTTTGANGATGAAGTTGCGGCAGCACCGTCAAATGTAAAGGACTGAACGTCTATGGAAGTGGCTTTAAAGTCTTGGATTGTACCAGTTGTTATGGTGGCATCAATCGCTGTAATCGTATCAAAAGTTAACTTACCNCTTGTATCAGTCGCGGCTAAAGTCACATCTGAAGAAATCTTATTAATAGATGCGGCACTAAATCCACCCTCTAATCCACCTGTCAATGAAATGGTTAAATCAGTGGACACCCCAGAATGTGCACCAATACTGAAAGAAGCTAATGTTCCACTACCACTAACCTGAAGTGTAGTTAGTCCAGTTGAACCAACATTTGAAAAATCAGCCTCACTTTGTGTATCAACCGTAATTGTGGTGGCTCCACTAAGTTGATTGGCTGATGTAATTTGTACAGAGCCAGAGTTAGTCAAGGAAAAAGTCGTAATGGCTGTTGATCCGACGGCAATCGTTCCAGAACCCACATCCATTGATATAGTTGTAGCTGCAGCCCCAGAAACAGTCGCGGCCACATCTGCACCACCAGTAACGCTAATTGTTGAAGCAGCATCAGCTTTAATGGTACTACCAAAAGTAGAGGTAGTGTCAACAGCTACAGTCACTCCAGTAGTATTATCTAATGTAAGAGTACCGGCAGCACTAACATAAGAGCCAATATTAATTGTCGTAGAACCAGTGTTTTTGGACCTGAAAGTAAAATCATTATCTGACAGCGTCTGAGCAGCTACTAGAGTTGGATCAACATTAAGATTCAGAGTTACATTACCGCCAGCACTGTAGAGTTGTTGTAGTGGCCCGGAATCATCAAGTATTGCATTAATAGTTCTGTCTGTTGCATCAAGGCCAGAAATGCTTGGGGCACTATCAGCATTTTGCCCAGAAAAAGATAGCGTAGTTATTCCAACCATTCCTGTTGCTCTAACTATTGTTTCGCCAGATGATCCATCAAAAGATAATTCTTCAATGCTGGAAGTTGAAGCATTAACAATTCCTGAACCTAGAAGTCTTAACGTATCAGTTCCACCACCACCGGTTAAAGTTTTACCGGCTGCGGCTAACTCAGTATTAGTGTCAGTGTCCACGGTTATGGTTAGATCACCAGCAAAGCTGGAAGCTTCAAGGGCAGAAGCATTTGCGCCAATATCAGAGATGTAAAGGTCACTACTACCAATAACGGTAACTGTTTGGTAGTCGTTAGCTGCATTATTTAAATTTACGAAACTGTCAGAAGTAGCGGAAAGTGTTAGATCTGTTACACCTTGAGTGATCAATGAAACAGCATCGCCAGTAGTACCCACATTTGATACACCTATGGTCATTGCAGAACCGGTAGCGCTTATAGCACCAGAAGCAAATCCAATCTCAAAGTTCCCAGTTGACTGGCCACTCACATTGACTGTTCCACCCACGTCCGCCATTTCAGAGAGCTTAACTACTGACTTAGAAGCTCCAATGTTGTATGTGGTAACGCCAGAAACACCTGTCAAATTAATTAGTTTGGTGGTAACGGATGTAACGGTAGTATCAAAGTTAATTGTCTCAACATTTTTAATATAACCAGTACTGAAACCAAGTAAGAAATTACCATCAGTGGAAACTGTCAAAGTATCACTTGCACTTCCACCATCAATTTGGTCAGTTCTNCCNAGNGANGGAGAACTTCCACCNAANGCNGCTGANATNTTNTCAACNGCGTTGGTTGTAGGAGTNACAGTATCTGCTCCGGAGGTAAGACTAACTGTNACTAGGGTTGGAACATTTGCTGCNACTTGGGAAGCAACAGTAGCGGCAGTGACATCAGAAGAGGCTGTGACTTCGCCCATNAGAGTTCTTCCGATACTNGGATCTGANTACTCATATGAGAAAGGACCTACTCCAGTTCCAGCGGGNTCAAGCGTTGCGACAAAGTTGACCGCATAAGTCTCTTTGGCTTGGACTGTAGTTAAATCATCATTTTGCGCACCNTTGACTATAGCGAAAGCTATCTGAGCCTCAGAAAATCCTGAAGCAGCCCAATAAGAAACCTCACTATCAACAGCGGCTCTCTCGAAAGCTGCTAAATAAATAGCTGAAATTTTTTGTGAAAGAGTCTGAGAACCATACAAGGCAGATGACTCTGCGGCATTTGCGAATGCAGCAGCAACTACATTCCAACCGGCTTCCCCTCCACCGTTTGCAGTTAGCTGTGCCTGCCAATAAGCTAAGCCTGCTGGNTCAGCTGGCCTTTGATAGTAGGCTATGTACATTTGGTGGATTAATGATGCGGTCATGTTTTTTTCCTTTTAACTCAAAGCAGAGTGCTCTGCATAACTAAATATTTAAAATTATTACTNATTGTACTTCAACATACATGAAATTTTCACTACCAAATAGCGAACAACCACGAAAAAAAATTTCGAGGCTAAAGAAAATCTTAAAAAAAACTAAAAAAAACTAAAATAAATACGATACTTCTTATGATAATAAATTATCTTCCTCGAATCAGTTTACCAATCCCTGACTCACTGTCAAAGATTAATCATTTTTCACAGTAATTTTCTCCAACTCTTTTGTTGCTTTCTTCCAACATATTGATTCATCCGATTCACATTTGGGGTTGGCTTCTCTTTTTAGTGACAAATCCCATTCTTCAAATTGTCTTAAAAAAGACTCTGGGCTCTTACCTGAAAAAAAAGTGGCAAATTTTTCGCCAACTTCTCTAAAAACCGGAATATCTCTGCAAAATACAGGTAAACCTGATCTAAATGCTTCTACCAAAGGCAAACCATAACCTTCAGCCCAGGATGATGCAATTAAGCCTTTGCATTTGAAATATAGTTCTTGAAGAAACTCGTCAGAGCAATCTTCCAACCAAATTAAATTTTTATTAAATTGCGGATGTTTCTTGATTCTTTTTGAAAGGGATTCAATGCACCAACCTTGTTTTCCAACAATTAATAATTTTTTGTTTACTCCGTCTGCCCATATTAACTCGAAAGCATCTAAAACTTGAGAATGCTCTTTTCGGGGTTCGACAGTACCTACCATTAAAAATACATCGTGGTTTTTCAGTGTATACCTAACAAACCATGCATTTTTAGGACTCCCAATTGTCCGGTCTTCATTAGATAATTCACTAGATAAACTAATTTTTTGATTTGAAATGCTTTTTAGTCTGTAAGGATGATTTTTAGCAAGCCAATTTTCAACATCAAATTTTGTTGAATTTGAAATAGAAATAACTTGATCGTAATTAGTAATGGTTTCTAGCCAACTGTTAAAAATTGACCTCGCACCATCAGGGAAAAAATTGGGGTGCTTAATTGGGATTAAGTCATACACAACAAAATTTAGGCTAACGCCTTTTAGATACATCATATCTAGATATTTCTTCTGGCTTAAAACCACTTCAGGTTGAAGATCCAAGCCTAAAAAAATATCTCCTGGTGATGGATCAATTAACTCATCGCCAGAAATATGGGGTAAATTGAGAAAATCTTGTACGAATTTCGTTGCTTTTCGATAACCGATCGTATCATTTTTTGCATATACGGGCTCAACTAGGTAGCCAACTGGTGGGTCCAGAAGCATGCAACGCAAAATGTTTCTTACAACCCTTTGAATACCAGTTCTAGCATCTCTATTTACCAATTCAGAGATATCAATGTAGTATTTGTTAATTCTTGGAACAGTTTCAAGCGAAGATGATAGGGCCTTAATCAAATTTAATTTGTCCAAATTATGTTTTGGAAGGCAGGAACTCTGTTTTAAGACTCGAAAAATACCCTCGACATTTGAATATTTAGAATCATAGAACTTTTCTATAGCAGAATAATAAGCCAAACCACATTTTTCAATGTCATGATTGTTGAGAACATAATTACTTCCATCTTCTGACAATCTCGACCTGTATTCCTCATCAAAACATAACGTCTCAATCGCCTTTTTTAATTCATGGTCAGAAAAATCATTTTGAATCATCATTACCGAATTTTTTGGAAGACTCGCAAGGTCTCCGTGAGCATTAACAACAGTAGGAATAGAATAAGAGAGACAGTCCAGCGCTGCAGCAGAAGTTTCTCCTCGGGTGTCAGTTCTTAATTGAACAGCCACATCAACTGACGAAAGCCAAGCCAAATATTCCCTTCTATTAACCCAACCTGTACACCTTATTTGAATCTGGTTTTTATGTTTTTTTATCCTGCTTAATATAGTTTTATCAAACTCAGAGATCCCAGTTTGCCCAACAAACACCAACTGGCTTGTCTTTGCTAGCGAAGAATCTAACCAACTATCTAATAAACGATCATTTAACTTATTTGGTCCCAGGTGCCCAAAAGATGCAACTACAAATTGATTTTTGTCAATTTTAAGGCTTTCTCTTGCGATTTCACGTGGCAATCTTTCTGCTTTGGACCGAAAAAGAGGAACTACCCTACTTTTGTCTAGTGCAATACTTCCGTACCATTTCTTAATTAATTTTAAAGCATATGGCGAATGAACGATCACCCCATATGAATCTTCAAATACACTCAAATTAGCTGGATGATCCTTTAAGAACTCACTATCAGAAGTTTCGATAATTTTTTTAATAGCACTGTAACCATGATTTTTAAATATTAAAGAATATTGATCAGGCCTTATACTTACGACTCCTCCCAGAAAGAAATCATGCAACACAGAAACTCCAGGATTTGTTTTCAAAAAATCAAACATCTCAACATGGAAATGAGAATTTCCAAAGTGATACAAAACCCTATCAAATGAACCAGGGTTTGAGAAAAACTTATCATTACTCTGATATTTGAGATGGTTAGTCCACTTCGATTTGGGATCCTTGGGGTAATCAACGATTGTTACCTCGTAATATTTTTTCAATTCTTTACTTAATTTTTCACTGTAATCAGCTATTCCACTTTTATCAGGAGGCATCGGAGAAAAATATGCAAGATTAAGTTTTTTTTCTTTATTGATTATTTCTAGCTTCTTATTTGGAGGGGCTTCTATAGTTGATTTAATTGCTTCAATACTTTTTTTGGCTACCTCTGACCATTCAAAGTTCTTTGCTCTTTTTGAGTTTTTTAGACACTGGTCTGACAAATCACTTGGCCCATTCAAAACAGATACAATTTTGTTAGAAAGGTCCTCAACATCAAAAGGATCAAAATAGATTAATGAATCGCCACCAATCTCCGGGATACTTGCGGCATTTGCAGCTAAAACTGGTGCCCCACAAGCCATTGCCTCCAAAACAGGGAGCCCAAAACCTTCTTGCCATGAGGGGAAAACAAAAAGCCTACAACCCCTATAAAGCCTTACCATTTCCTCATCTGCCACATAACCTGTAAAAACAATCTGTTCCTCATTCAACTTTAAATTTTTTATGAGAATCTTTAATTCATCTAAATCGTCTTGAGAGATATGGCAGGTTATTATCAACTTGTAAGTATTCTTTAGTAACAGATTTGATTTGGAAAATGACTTTATTAAAAACTTTAAATTTTTGCGTGGGTCAATTCCTGATACCGAAAAAATATAGTTTCCCTTGGGCTTTGCTTCAGAGGCAAAAAAAAGATTGTGATCAACCGCTCCGCTTATATTGAAAAGTTTTTTCTCCGAAATGTTTAAATATTTCTTAACGGTTTTCTTAGAGTACTCTGAGATAGTCAAAATACAGTCAATCCTCTTTAACTGCTCAAGGCGTTCCTCATACCACTGCTTTGAATGCCTACTTTTGAGATAGTAGTCTGGAAAAAGTAAGGGGATTAAATCGTACAGAATGACTGCGGTCTTGTATTTTGAATTGCAGTATTGTGCTTTGACAACTGCATTATCAACAAAACCTTCAAACAAACTTGTTATCAACACAACATTTGGTTTTATGCGGTCTAAAACAGCCTCCCTCACAACATATGATCTCTCTCGCTCTTGAGAACTCATCAAATTATTAGTTGTGTTTGCACTAGGAAAAAACGTGTGGAAATTAAATTTAGGTACTAATGATTTGAAACTATTTTTTAAAGATAACCCCTCAGACAAAAAAGCTCCATTAATTAAAAAATGGATATCATATTCATGGGAGAATCTTGCGCAGATTTCTGACACAATTGCCTTGGAATACCTACCAATACCTCTTTTGGAATTACAAGCCTGAGCTCCCTGTAAATCAATAACTATTTTCACTTTTCTATTTTTCTTTTTGAGTTTTTTCCAAAACAGCTAAAAATTTTTTTTCTTTTAAACTCATAAAGCTATTTGTAGAATTCAATTTATTTACAAATCCATTTTTTAAGAATTGGGGAAATAATTTTCTTGCTATTTTTGCACGGTAATTTTTAAAAAATACTCTAAAAGGAAGATTTTTAAAATCAAAAAAAAAATTTCTCAAAAGGCTTTTTGATTTTCTAAAGATTTTTCCAGCATAGCGAAGTGGAAATGTTATGCGCCAAGACCTACTATTTGTTACTCGTTGCAATTCTGTTTGATAAAAATGCGCCTGTTCGTTAATAGACTCTATTTCAGCCCTAATTTCCTGATGCATACCCTGGATTTCAGAGTGTAAATTTACTAAATTGTAACTTAATTCTTGTTTAATAGAATTAAGCTCATTATTAACCCAATCCTGGCTTTTATTGATTTTATTTTCAGTTTTAGTTATTTCTCCGCTCCATCTTTTTTCATAAAGACTAGCTAATTCATTTAATGAGTTTCCTCGAGTAACATTTAGTTCTCTAAGTAGTTCACTTGATGGAGATTGCTTGCAATTTTTCAAAGCTAATAGTGCATAATCAGGGCTAACTCCTCCTAAAATGTCTATTAGAGTTACATTTTCTGTAGACAATTTTTTTTTGGAATTCAATCCCCATAAATTTACATAATTAAATTTTAAATTTTGGAAAATAAATTTTAAAAGTTGAGGTGGTAAAGGTTTAACATGTGTCATGTCCATGTAAAAATTACAAGTTGAGACAATTATATTTTCAGGATTTGGGGTTTCTATGATTGTTAAACCCCCAGGTCTAAGCACTCTTTTGATTTCATTGATAACCCTTAAAAGGTAATCTGAACTAAAGTGCTCAACCAAATGAAAGGCGGTTAGAATATCGAAACTTGAATTTTCTTGTTTCTTCAAATATTCAAGCACATCTGCTTTTTCTAATTTCAAATTTGGTTGACCTATTGAAGCTAGCATTTCCTCATTAGAATCAATGCCAAGTGAGTCTATCGATAACTCCGTGGCAATTTTTAAAAACTCACCTCTTCCACAACCAAGATCAATTAGACGTGCGTCGGGCCTATTTTTATTGAATTCAACAAGCAAAGGTTTGTATACGTTTAACTTGCTAGAAACAGAAATGGGACTTCCTCTATGTTCATCCTCAAACTGCGCATATGTTGAATTTTTCATTTATTAATATTATTGGAAATTAGAGTCAAGGAGGGCTCTAATTTACATAAACCAACAAAATTAGGTCCTAAAACTCCAGCAATTTCAAATTCTAAAGTTGCATCCTCCCAGTGTAGACATTCAACAGTATGATCAGGACCCACATGAAGTGCAACAGTAAGAGTGTATTTTCCTGGTCCGAGGTTCATGACAGTATCCCAATTAGCCTGAAATGTTTCATTAGATTTGGAAGGTATTTCTACTCCCATTAAATAAGAATTGGTCCCATATACATCTTGTCCAAATCTATCTCTAATTAAAAAACCAATAACAAGATCATCGATTTTTTCATTACAAAAAACGGTACATTTAATTTCTGCTTTTTCTCCAGACGAAATGCTATCCTTT
>NHCU01000055.1 GCA_002167365.1 Betaproteobacteria bacterium TMED41
CAAAAACCCCTCCCATAATAAATAAAACTATTTCTTGCCTCGCTACTATTGCTACTACGCCTATCGCACCCCCTAATGCAAGAGCTCCAACGTCTCCCATAAAAACCTGAGCGGGGTATGCGTTAAACCACAAAAAAGCAAGGCCAGAACCAACTATTGCAGCACAAAAAACTGTAAGCTCCCCTGCTCCTGGTATGTAAGGAAGTAGCAAATACTTAGAAAATACTGAATGCCCGGCAACGTAAGCAAAAACACCCAATCCAGCGGCAACTAAAACGGTAGGCATGATTGCTAATCCATCTAAGCCGTCAGTCAAATTGACTGCATTACTTGAACCCACAAGAACAAAGTATGAAAGCACTAGAAAACCAAATACACCTAATGGAAATGAATAATCTTTAAAAAAAGGAATAATTAAATCTGCCTGTAGTGGTAAAGACATGACCAAGCCACTGTCTATCCACTTCAGAAATAACATCCAAGCCTCATTATTACTTGATGCAGAAACTGAGAAAACCAAATAAACTGAGGCTACTAATCCAATAAATGACTGCCAAAAAAATTTCCATTTGCCTGATAAACCCTCCGAATTTTTTTTAGAAACTTTCAAATAATCATCAATCCACCCAACACATCCCAAACCCATTGTTACTGTTAACGCCGCCCAAACAAATCTATTGGTAAGGTCAGCCCAAAGAATTGTAGTTATAGTAAGGGAAATTAAAATAAGTGAACCTCCCATTGTAGGTGTCCCCTGTTTGATCAGATGAGTTTGGGGGCCATCATTTCTAACTGACTGTTCGACATTCATACTTGCCAAAAACTTTATTACCCAAGGGCCCAAAAACAGTCCAATTGCCAGTGAAGTGAGTGTCGCCATAACGGCTCTAAGAGTCAGGTATTGAAAAACTGAAAAATAATTTATAAAACTTCCTAACCAATCAAAAAATGCTAATAACATTCAAAAATTCCTATGGGCTAACTAAACAATTGACAATCAAATCAAGATTAGAAGCTCTAGAGCCTTTAATCCAAAGTAATGAAGAACTTTTTTGAGAAGAGGTTAAATTTAACCAAGATCTAACATCTTCCTCTAATTTTTTCTCTGATGAGTATGATTTACCTTGTTTTAAACTTTTACTAGCCATAGAAAAATATTTTCCAATAAGAAAAACTTCATCTAAATGTTCTAAGGCCAAAACTAAAATTTCACGATGAATTGATTCTGAGTTTTCTCCAATTTCAGCCATATCCCCCAAAACCATTGCTTTCCGGCCTGTGATATTTGCCATAGTTGTTATTGCAGCATGGACAGAGTCTGGATTTGCATTATAACTATCGTCAACCACTACCGCTCCGTTTCTTAAATGGTGAAAAAGACCTCTGCCTTTTATTGGTGTAAAAGTTTTTAACCCCTGTAAAATTGACTCATGAGAGAGACCTAAAGCAATCGATGCTGCTACAGCTCCTGTTACAGTTCTAGCGAAATGCTCTCCCAATCCATTAAGTTGGACACGTCCGATCGAATCTCCATTCAAGGCCAGTTCAATGAACAAGGGATTATTTCCGAGAATTTTGCAAGTAACTTCTTTTACGTCATCCATATCAGCAAATTCAGACTCATCATCAAACATACTGAACCTAAATACTGTGCTCTTATTTTTATTTGCAAGTTTCCACCAAACATCCTCATTTTTTTTATCTTTTGGGAAAATTACAATGTTGTTTTCAATTAAATGCGAGATTACTGAGCCATTTTCTTCGGCTGTAGCTCTGATAGATCCGAGAAATTCCTGGTGTTCTCTATGGGCATTAACAATGAGAGAAAAATTAGGTTGAGCCATCGAAGAAAGTTTTTTTATTTCACCCATTTGATTCATGCCCATTTCGATTACTGCAAATTTATTCTGAACATTCAACC
Source organism: Betaproteobacteria bacterium TMED41 (assembly GCA_002167365.1). Taxonomy (GTDB): domain Bacteria; phylum Pseudomonadota; class Gammaproteobacteria; order Burkholderiales; family Burkholderiaceae_A; genus UBA7377. Next base: position 1,922 of record NHCU01000055.1, read on the forward strand.
TCATTAAATTCAAAGGAACACCGATATGATTATTTTGATTACCGTAGGAGGAGAATTGTGATTTTGCTCCAACTTCTATTTTTAAAATTGCTGAAATTATTTCTTTGGCAGTTGTTTTACCATTCGATCCGGTAACGGTAATTAATTTACCCTCCCAGGCTTTTCTAACTCTCTCTGCAAGTTTTCCAAAAGCCTCTATAACATTGTCAACTGAGAGCAAGAAAAAATCGTGATCAATCATTTCTAGTAATTCTTTATTGATCTTGTTTTTTTCAACAATAGCCGCAATAGCTTTATTTTTTTTTACCTCTTTTAAAAATAAATGACCATCATAAGTTTTTCCTTTGATAGAAAGGTAAATAAAATTTTTCTCAACTGCTCTGCTGTCTATAGAAAGTCCTTTAACTATTCTGTTTTTGTTAGGAAACCTATCCAGAAAAAAAGAATTGGGAATCCATTTTTTTAGCAATAAAAGTGGTATCTCAAATCTGGCAACTTTTGCTGACATTTTTTCTATCATCGTTTGACATTACCCAACACTTTATTACGCTCCTGAAATGCAGATTTTACTTCTATAGCGTCATTGAAGAATATTTTTCTTGTATTAATAATTTGATAATTTTCGTGGCCCTTACCTGCGATTAGAATAACGTCATCCTCATTTGCCTTTAAGATAGTCTCTCTTATCCCTTTTCGCCTACTTTCTAGCAATAACCACTTTGATCTCAAATTTTTTTTTATCCCCAAAAGGATCTGTCTATTAATATTTTTTATATTTTCAGACCTTGGGTTATCCGAAGTTATGCAACCCCAATCACAAAATTCAGCGGCTATTTCCCCCATGACTGATCTTTTAATTTTGTCTTTGTCTCCTCCACATCCAAAAACGCATAATAATTTTCCCTTTTTTTTATTGGATAATAACTTAAGAGTTGATAGAGTTTGCTTGAATGCGTCTGGGGTATGAGCATAGTCAATACATACTAATGGAGAGTTTATATCCACCAAAAAATTCATTCGCCCTTCAGGCGTTGCAAAACTTTTTAATGAGGTTATTACTTCTGATAAGTGTTTTCCCTCTGTAACCATGAGCCCTGCAACAGCCGCTGCGTTTTCCATATTGTGATTACCAATTGTCGGAATAGAAAAACTTTCGATTAATTTAGATTTATATATAAAAGAAATATTTGTTTCGGAAATAGAAATATGATTTGTTTTTAAATTAATATCTGATTCAATATTTTCGTTTGTGGCAGAGACAAAAAAGATATTATTTAAATTGTCAATTTTTTTCTTTATGTTTTTATAAGTACTAAAACTTGTTTCATTGCTTTTTACAAAAATCATTGTTTCCAAATTAGGAGCCTGAAAAAGAAGAGCTTTAGAAGCTTCCAACTCTTCAAGACTTCCATGAAAATCAAGATGATCATGGCTTATGTTTGTCAAAATGGCATGTCTAATTTTGCAGCCAAGCAATCTTCCTTGGACCAGTCCGATAGAGGAAGCCTCAATGATTAATCTATTTATATCTTGAGTGAATAAATGATTTATACATCTTTGTAAAAAAACAGCACTAGGAGTGGTCAGCCCGAATTCTAAAACTTTTTTTTCTTCAATGCCATTGAATGTTTTTTTGTAGATTATTAAACCCAAAGTGCCTATTGACGCGCAAGAACCTTCACAAGTCGCAAATGCTTTGGCTGCGGCATTGACGACTGTAGTTTTTCCGTTGGTTCCAGTCACTGCTGAAATTTTTATTTTCTTAGAAGGATTTGAATAAAATGAAGACGCTAAAAAACCAGCCAAGGTTCTTAGTGAATTGATGAAGTATGTTTTATGCCAGCTTGAAGTATGATTTTTTTCATTTTCATAACACCATTCCTCTACAATTTTTTTGTCTGCAGTATCAGCAACAATGGCAATGGGGTTTTTTGTCTTTGCTAATGCTAATAGAGCTTTAGGGCCATAATTGCATCCTGAATTTAATATATAAATATCTCCCTTTCTTAATTTGTTTGTATCATCACTCATTTGAGCAGTAGTATATTTTTTTCTTAGAAGTGTTCCCAAATCTGTTGCATTTTCATTTAAGGGTGGCAACCATGAAAAAGATTGACTCAAATTAAAGTTGGAATTTGTGCTTTTAGTATTCAACGTGATGAGGATTTTAAAAAAGCTGTCTTTGGTAATACTTGTTTTGGCTGATTAGGTGACATTTGTAGTCTTGTTAAAGCATCACTAGCTATTTTCGAAAATATTGGAGCGGCAACCTGACCGCCGGTTCTTACACCTTTTGGTTCATCAACCATAACTGCTATAACAAATCTAGGATTATCTAAGGGAGCAATTCCTACAAATGAGGCTATATACCTGTTTTTTGAATACCCGCCATTTTCAGCCTTCTGTGCAGTTCCTGTTTTTCCTGCAATTCTAAATCCATCAACTTGGGCTTTTACTCCTGTCCCAAACGAGCTGGAAGCTCGCTCAAGCATGAACCTTACCGACATTATTGATTCATTTGAAAAAACTTGTATACCCCTTCTTTTGAAATTCGACTTCAATAAACTAATTGGAATCAAATCACCTGATCTCGCAAAGACTGTATATGCCTGAGCTAATTGAGCTAATGAAACGGAGACACCATGACCATATGATATGGTTGCACGAGTTACTTTATCCCAACTTTGCCAAGGAGATAGTCTACCCTTTGCAAGCCCACCCAAAGGTAGATTTGGTGATTTACCAAAACCTAACGTCTGATAATAATCATACATATGACTAGGATTTAGTTTCAATGCGACTCTTACGGTTCCAACATTGCTTGATTTAGCCAAAACATCCGAAACACTAAGAATGCCAAATGGTTTGAAATCCCTAAGTATTTCTCCGTTTAATTTTATATAACCCGGGGAGGTATCAATAATAGTTAACGGCTCAACTAAACCCTTATCTAAGGCTGCAGCGATAGCAAATGGTTTGAATGTCGATCCTGGTTCGAAACTATCAGTTACTGACCTATTTCTAATATCATCGAGTGATAGGTTTTTTCTTTTTCCAGGATCAAATGCGGGCGCATTAACCATTGCTAATATATCGCCTGATCTAGAGTCCACAACAACTACAGAAACCGATTTTGCGTTGTGCTTATGCTTTGCAATAAGGGCATTTTTATAAACCATTGATTGCATAGAAGCATCAATTGATAAATGCACATCATTTCCAGGGGCAGGTTCTTTTAAGATTTTTTCATCAAAAGCAATATTTCCTCTTTCAACATGAATAAACCTTAATCCCTGTACCCCCCTTAATTGATCATCAAACGCAAACTCCACCCCATCTTGACCCTTGTCTGTCTCACTAGTGAGCCCAAGAAGTGTTGAAAATGCGTCTTTATATGGATAATTTCTTTGGTAAATCTGTTCAAATTCAATGCCACTAACTCCAAGATTTTTAATTTGATTCTTAATGTTTGGGTTCACACCAGAGGAAATATAAAAATATTTTTTTGAATTTTGATGCTTTTTTATTATATCTTCAGGGCTTTTCCCGATTAATTTTGCAAAATCATTTATTTGTTTACTATTAGGGCTGAACCGATTGGGAACAATGCCAACCTTAAACTCTAGTGTACTGACGGCCAATATCTCTCCATTTCGATCTAAAATTTTACCTCTTGCAGCAGGTATAGGTTGCGTTTCCGTGTATCTTGTAATTGCTCTTTTTTTCCAAGTGTCAACATCTAAATGTTGCAAATAAAATGCTCTTATGAATACCGCAAGAAAGCCCATCAGAAGCAACAATATAATTATGCGGGAACGCCACACAGTAGATTGCCAAATCAAAATAGAGTTAGAACTAGAATGTGATAAATCTCTTCGTCTTCTTACCCGAGAACTTGTATACGAATTATGCATTCTCACCTTATTCTTCATTTTTTTTCATAGGGTAGAGAACTATATCTGAAGGTTTAATTACTCTCATTTTTAAATCACTTTCAGCAACTGCCTTGATTCTGGATGAATCCTCGAGCTCGGTAAGAAGAACTTGAAATGATGAAATTTCCGATTTCACCCTCTCATGCTCCTTTAAAATGTTTTCTTTTTTAGTATGAAGAACACGACCGTTATATCTAGCATCCACTAAAGCCAGAGAGGAAATGACAAATAAAATCGTTGCTGTTACTAGTTTCATTTATTCTTCTGGTTTTTTGGGTTTTCTAAATATTCAAAATCTCTTGCTAATTCTCCTACTCTCAATACTGCACTTCTTGCTCTTCTATTAACTTTTATTTCCTCATGGGAAGGAAGAACCCGTTTTATTTGTTTAATTTTTGGAAGCAAAGGCTCTTTAATATATTTAATATCTGAAATAAAAGCGTATTGCTTTGAAGTCATTCGATCAGACCTAGAAACTGATTTATTTGAAGGATTCATTTTTTTTTTAACAATCCTATCTTCAATTGAGTGAAAACTGATGATGCTAACCCTTCCATGCGTAACAACAATTTCGGGAATTTTTTCTAACAAGAAAATTAATTCATCAATTTCATTGTTTATGTAAATCCTAAATGCCTGAAAACTTTTGGTTGCTGGATGCTTTAAATTTTGATTATTTTTTCCTTTTAATCTGTAAATTTTAGTTATTAATTCTGCCAAATCTGCTGTGGTCTTAAGTTTATTTTTACCGTTAGCATTATTATTTTTTATTACCTTACAAATTTCATTGGCTATGGACTTAGAAAAACGCTCTTCTCCAAAAACACTAAGTACGTTTTGAATTTCAGATGAGTTCGCTTTTTTTAACCACGATAACAAAGATTCTCCAGTCGTAGGGTCCATTCTCATGTCGAGTGGGCCGTTTTTCAAAAAGGAAAAGCCTCTATTTTTGTCTTCTACTTGAGGTGATGAAACTCCCAAATCAATCAATAAACCGTTAATTTTTGGAATGCTTTTCTCTTTCAAGAGTGAAGGAAGAGATGAAAATTTAGCATGATGTACTTGAAGTCTTGAGTCATTAATATTCGAAGCATGTTTTATAGCATCAGGATCCCGGTCTATGGCTACCAAATGCCCTGAGGGTCCAAGTCTGTTTAAAATCTCTTTGGTATGCCCACCTCTTCCAAATGTGGCATCCACATAGATTCCATTTGGAATAATTTTTAAGCCATCTACAGCTTCTTTCATCAGGACAGGAATGTGAGAATTCACTGTGCATTATCCTCACTACTAAATTTGATTTCCCTAACTGAGGATTTATGCTCTTTTAATCTCAAAGAATCCCATATTTCTAAATAGTCACCAACACCCAACAAAACAATTTCTTTTTGAATTGCAGCTCCCTCTCTTAAAACGGAATTGATTAATACTCTTCCCGATCTATCAAGTTCAGGAGTATCACTAAGTCCAAGCCAAAATCGCTTTTGAGCATTTGTACCATTTTTTTTCAAACCCTCNACTTTTTTTGACCAAATCGCGTATTGCATTAAAAGTAAACAACCCACGTCACTCTCAACCAGAGCTAAATAATTGCTTTTATTATCTTTGGATAAAAAATCTCTATAACGAATTGGAATAGTCATTCGTCCTTTCACGTCTAAATTAAGAGCTGTTACTCCATAAAACATATTAATTTTTCATAAATTTAGTTTTTTCTTACGGAATCGATTAATTTAATTAAAGAAACTTGATAAATTAAAAAATTAGCTTTTGATGCAAAACAACTGAGATAAAAGAGTATTTTCCACATTTAACCACTTTTCTACACTAAAACCCACTTTAGAAGAAAGCTAAAATGTGGTCAAGATGTATCGTTGTAAGAAGAAGGTTAAATCAGCCAAAAAAGGCTTATTAATCGTGGTGATTAAGTAATATGTATAATGAATATAGATATTTATAATCAAAATTTAAAGTGACTAGTTAAANATATTGTTTTTTATNCTAAATTGCAAATTAGTGTGTAAATAACCTACACTTAATACTCACTACTNAATAATTTATTTAATAATGATGGACTCTAAACAAATTACGTTCTTGCTATTGGTATTTCTTACCCTTTCACTTTTCACTCAGTTGCTTTTATATTTTCGACAAATCAGACATCTTAAAAAAAATAAAAATAAAGTACCTTCCAGATTTCAAAATATAATTTCACTCCANCAACATAAAAAAGCAATAGATTATTTTTTTGAAAAAGTTAAGTTGAAGATCACTACGACTCTCATTGATTATTTGCTTCTTTATTTCTTTACTATTGGGGGTTTCATATCTTTTCTGGTGGTCAAAGCAACAACTTTTACTGAAAGTTATGATTTGTCACCCTTTTTTGGAGCAATGATAATAATCGCTTCCATTGGCTTTATTAACCTAATCGTTGATACTCCATTTTCTTTTTACAAACAATTTGTTGTAGAGGAGAAATTTGGTTTCAACAAAATGTCTATCAATACTTTTTTTTCTGATTTATTGAAAACATTATTAATAGCATTAACCATAGGCGTACCTTTTCTACTTGCAATTCTTTGGCTCACCTCAAATCGTACTTTAATAGGTGAATTTTGGTGGGTTCTTTTGTGGGGGATAGTCGCATTGTTTTCCTTAGGGGTTCAAGTGTTGTATCCAATTTTTATAGCTCCTATATTTAATAAGTTTTCCCCTTTAGAGCCAGGGAGCTTAAAATTAAAATTAGAGTCACTATTGAAAAGGTGTAATTTTAGCTCTGGTGGGCTTTTTTTAATGGATGGAAGTAAAAGAAGTAGTCATGGTAATGCGTTTTTCGCTGGACTTGGAAATGCTAGAAGAATTGTTTTGTTTGACACTTTAGTAGAAAGGCTATCAGATGATGAAATTGAAGCTGTTTTAGCGCATGAACTGGGGCATTATAAATGTGGTCATGTTCCATTAAACATCATTACACAACTTATATTTAGTTTTTTAATGTTTGCATCTTTTGGATTTCTTATCGACTATGACCTGTTTTATCAGGGTCTAGGAGTCAGCAATCAGGCTTTAAGTTCTNGTACTNTATTTCTTGATACAGCTTTTTTAATTATTTTTTTCTCTGTATTACCTTTGGTCCTATTTCCTTTTCAACCCTTAACCTCAATGCTATCAAGGAAACATGAATTCGAAGCTGATAAATACGCTGCTGATAATTCTCAGTCAGAAGATTTAATTTCAGCTCTAGTTAAACTTTACAGAGACAANGCCTCCCCGGTGACTACTGACAGTTGGTTTTCGATGTTCTTTGATTCTCATCCACCTGCCTCTATTCGAATTGATGCTTTGGAACTAAAAGAAGCGAAGTGAGCCTATAGGCCGGATTCTGTCCAAACCTCNGAAAAAAAATAGAGGTTTTGTGCGNCCATCTATCTTGGTTTAACATTACTATTAAACTCTAGCCACCTACCCACATACTTGGTTGGGCAACCAGCAGCAAAACTGCGCGTATGCCTATTTGGTGTTGCTCCGGGTGGAGGTTGCCTCGTTTCACGTCATNACCACTACTAAATGGTATTTTACTCGTCTCTGTGGCCCTATTCCTCGCCTTGGGTCTTATAAAGACTTGCTGCGTACGGCCGTTAGCCGTCACCCTTGCCCATGGAGTCCGGACCTTCCTCTGCAGATAAAGTACAGCGGCCGCCCAGCTCACTTCACAAACTAATAATAACTTGTTTAGAAAAAAAAATTAATTTTCGATGAAAGTTTTTGTTTTTTTATAACTATTCACTTTCCATGAGAAAATAAAACTTATGTTCAAGAATTTAAAAAGAATACTTCCCAAGAAAGATTCCATCTCATCCAACAGGTTTCTAAAATGGATGGGNCCTACTTTACTGCATCCACAACTTTGGCATTTTAGCAGGAGGGGAGTTGCACTCGGAGTTGGATTAGGAATTTTCTTTGGTTTTCTAATCCCGCTTGCTCAAATTCCTGTTGCTGCTGTATCAGCTACATTGTTAAGGGCTAATGTACCAACCGCTATTGCAAGCACTCTTGTTACAAATCCTGTTACTTTTGCTCCAATATATGTAATTGCTTACAAACTTGGTAACAAACTNCTTGGTAAAAAACTTGACCCTAAATCATTAGAACAAGTTGCAAAAGGCGTCACTCCTCAAGAAACACTTGAAATAGAGATCATAGAAAAAAATTCTCCTCTTCAAAAGATATTAAGTGTGAGCAAACCTCTTGCACTGGGGTTAGCTATATTCGCTGTTGTTGGAAGCATTACCACTTATGCACTAATTTTATGGTTTTGGTGGATCTGGGTAAAAATGAAACGGTATAAAAGGAGAAGTAGGCATCACACTTAAATTAAAGATTTAATTTTTGACTTTCCAAGTTAAGTTTCTTCCATATGCTAACGGAGCAACTTTCTCAGTTTTTGATTTTTCGATTAACGTATCTGGAGTCCAGGAAGTTTTTATAATTTCTATTTTTTCTGAATTGACAGGGAGTCCATAAAAAGATGGACCATTAAAACTAGCAAATTTCTCAAACTCACTCAGCTTGTTTTCGCTCTCGAAAACCTCTAAGTAAAGAGGAATTGCATGAGGTGCAGAATAACAACCAGGACATCCACAGTTTGATTCTTTTTCTCCGATCAAATGCGGAGCCGAGTCAGTGCCAATAATAAATCTANGATCACCCGAAGTCGCTGCCTTAACAAGTGAAAGCCTATCTTTTTCGGTTTTCAGTATTGGTGCACAATATCTATGAGGCCTAATTCCACCTGCAAACAAATCATTTCTATTAAATATTAAATGTTGCGGAGTAATCGTAGATACTAAATTATTTGAAGTATCCAAAATAAATTGGACTGCCTCTCTCGACGAAATATGTTCGAATACAATTTTTAATTCAGGAAATTCTTTTCTCAAAGGAACAAGATGTTGATCTATAAATTTTTTCTCTCTATCAAATACATCTATATTTGGGCCTAAAACTTCTCCGTGAATACACAACACAATGCCCATTCGAGTCATAATCTCAAAAATACCATAGCAATTTTTTAAGTCTTTAACCCCAAATTGTGAATTTGTGGTTGCCCCAGAAGGATAATATTTCAGAGCTATAATTTCTTCCGTTTCAGAAACTTTTTCTAACTCTTCATGGGATATATCCTCACTCAAGTAGATGGTCATTAATGGTTGAAATCTTTTGAGAATCTTTACATNATTTTTTNGGNCTGTTAGATTTCTTTTTTTATTTATTAATAACCCNATGGCATTNACCAATCTATCTCTGTAAGACAATGCATCTTGAACATTTAAAATGGGAGGATTTAAATTGGGCATGACTACTNCTCTAGCAAAGTTTATAGCAGTATCTTCAATGACCGCTTGCATCAATAAGTCGTCTCTAAGATGAACATGCCAATCATCCGGTTTAGTAATAATTAGATTTGTATCTGTCAATTTTAAATGACCAATAAAGCTCTGAAATCATTAACATTTGTTCGTGTTGGTCCAGTTGTAATGATATTTTTTAGGGGTTCAAAAACACCAAGAGCGTCATTGTTATCCAAAAGTGCCCTAGGGTCTATACCTTGAGAACGAATAGTCAAAATTGACTTGGGGTCAAAATAAACTCCAGCATGTGGACTTACACCATCTATTCCGTCAGTGTCAGCAGCTAAACCGTAAACTCTCTTATGAATTCCTAATGCCTCGACTCTCAATGCAGTACTCAGTAGAAACTCAGCACAACGTCCTCCTCGACCGTTACCTTTAACTGTAACGGTACATTCTCCTCCTGACAACAACAAAAGGGGAAGTTGAAACATAGGATCGGGATTTAAGACTAACTCCCTTGTCCATCCAGCCATTACCTCTCCAACATCTCTTGCCTCTCCTGTGATAGCATCCCCCAAAGAAATTGTTGTTAATCCAATTTTTTTAGCTAAATTCGACGCAGCCAGTAAACTCTCTCTTGCGGTGGAAATTACATAATTACTACTGTGTTTCAGTCGTGGATCACCGGGTTTTGGTGTTTCCTCAACCATGCCTTTTAAACCTTTTTCTAAATGTGAACTAACAGAAGTCGGAGCATCTACACTCCACCTATTTATCACGTCCAACGCATCCCTATAAGTAGATGGGTCTGCAACACATGGACCAGAGGCAATATCAGTTGGATCATCACCCACAACATCTGAAATGATTAGTGCAGTTACTGGAGCTTTACTTAACAAAGATAGCTTGCCACCTTGAATACGTGATAAATGCTTTCTAACAATATTGATATCGGTAATTGGTGCACCACTATTCAATAATTCTTTTGTAACTTGTTTTAAATCATGATTGGATACTCCTTCAACTGGTAATGAGAGCAAACTCGATCCACCTCCAGAAATTAAAACCAAAAGCAAATCGTCCGCCGTGAGTTTTTTTACTGCTTGATATATTTCCTGAGCAGCAGTTTCTCCAGCCAAATCTGGAACAGGATGACCAGCTTCTATACAACGAATTTTTTTTAACGGTAATCCATGCGCATATCTGGTAACAACCAACCCCTCTAGCTGAATCTTATTTCTCCATTCTTTTTCAACAGCAAATGCCATACTTGCAGCAGCTTTTCCAGCACCCACTACCATTATTTTTCCGTTGGGTAATTTAGGCAAGTATGAGGGAACAATCTCTATTGGATCAGCAGTTTTCACTGCTTGACGAAATGATTCTTTTAAAAAGGCAATGGGGTCTGAATTAAATTCATCAAGATTCATATTAACTTTCTATTTTTATAAAATCCAAAGAGTTTTGTTAAGAAAAATTATCAAAAAATATTTCAAATAAATTATTCAATTATATATCTTTTGCCTCAGCCTGAATTGTCCATAATCTTAAATAATGGCCCTTTTGTTTGAGTAATTGATCATGAGAGCCTCTCTCAACAATACGCCCCTTATCAAAAACATAAATCATGTCAGCATCCACAATTGTTGATAGTCGGTGAGCAATAATTAAACTTGTCCTTCCCTTACTTATTTCTCTAATTTGAGACTTTATTGCCCTCTCTGAGACCGAGTCCAAAGCAGAAGTTGCTTCATCAAAAATCAATATTGAAGGTTTTTTTAATAAGACCCTTGCAATTGCAACTCGCTGTTTTTCTCCTCCTGATAATTTTAGCCCGCGCTCTCCAACCACAGTATCTATTCCCTCAGGCAAAGAACTTACGAAAGTACCTAAATTCGAAGCACCAATAACTTTCATAATTTCTTCAATTGTTGCATTTGTATTTGCATACTGAATATTATTTTTCAAACTATCATTGAATAAAACAATATCCTGCGGAACTATTCCAATTTCTGATCTGAGTGATGACTGAGTAACATTTTTAATATTTTGACCATCAATTTCTATTTTTCCATTTTCAACATCATAGAAACGATAAATGAGTTTGGCTAATGTACTTTTACCAGCCCCAGATTTTCCAACTATAGCAGTTGTTTTTCCGGGAATTAATTCAAAATCCAAGTCTTTCAGAATTGCCCGTCTTTTATCATAAGAAAAACTTACTGATCTAAAAATTAATTGGCCGTTTGAAACCTTTAATAAATTGGCATTCGGAATATCAGTTACTTCAGTTTTTTTTTCCAAAAGTGAAAATAATTTCTCCATATCAGCAATGCTTTGTTTTATTTCTCTATACAGAACTCCAAGAAAATTTAAGGGTATGTACAACTGAATCATGAAAGCATTGATTAAAACAAGATCTCCTAATGTTAATTGATCCTGCATAACTCCTGCAATGGCTTGCCAAACAATTAACGTGACTGCGGTTGCAATTATCAAAGCTTGTCCAAGATTCAAAAAAGCCAAAGAGGATTGGTTTTTGATTGCCGCCTCTTGCCATTGCAAAAGATTTACATTGTATCGATCGAGTTCATAAGATTCATTGTTAAAAAACTTAACTGTTTCATAGTTCATAAGAGAATCTATAGCACCTGAATTGGCTTTTGAATCTAGTTCATTCATCTTTCTTCTCAAACTAGTTCTCCAATTAGTTACTAAAATTGTGTAGCTAACATAAAAGAGAAGAGCAATAGAAGTAATAAGAAAAAAAATGGGCTCGTAGTTAATTGCCAACCACCCAATGACTAGTATAACTTCTACAAAGGTAGGGAAAATACTATAGAGAGTAAAATTGACCATTGTACTAACACCTCTAGTACCTCTTTCAATATCCCTGGTTAGTGACCCAGTTTTTTTTTCAAGATGAAATCTTAATGACAAATGATGTAAATGAGAAAAAACTTGTAATGAAATATCTCTGACAGAGGATTGTGTAACTCGAGCAAATATTAGTTCTCTTAGTTCAGAAAATGCTGTGGATGCAAAACGCATTAAGCCATACCCAATTATCAAAACAACTGGAACTGAAATAAAATCATTCACACCATCTATACTTTCCTTCTTTGATTGGAACACAGTTATGTAGTCAACTATTTCTTTTAGTAAAACAGGGATACCCACAGTGGCAATTTTAGCTAAAACCAATGAAAGTAAAGCAAGACCCATCCTAGTTTTATATTTGAGTAAATATGTTAGTAATTTTTTGAGTACTTGAAATGACTTATTTTTATCTGTATGGAATTTATTCATGATTTTTAAAAATTAACTTAAATAAAAAACTATGAACAAAGAATCCAACCCTCTAAAGGGTCTATGTTTTGAGGAAGGCCAAAATTTGTTTTTAAGATAGAACTCGATACTTTCACCATGCATATTACAGAATCTAGAAAGTCTCCTTGTCCGTCTTGTAAAACAGTTTCAGACATTTCTTTTGAAATCATAAGTTTCAAATTTAATCCTGCTTCATCATTGATTAATCCAGTGAGTAACAACTTTCTGGAGTTTAGGCGTTCTGTATTTTGCTTTCTTTGGTCATCACTTTTATATGAGTCTTTAGTAATTACTTTTGCAAGGAGTGCTGGATAAGCTTCAAATGCGATTTTTAAAAATTTCCTTCTGGATTTTTTTTTAACAACCTCTTCGTATACTTCGTTGACAGATATCGCATCTGAGTGAGCAGGAAAAATCAAGCCCGCTCTTAACATTCTGGATATGCCAGAATGCATCATCCATGCGACCGGCGGATTAGTCCACCTCATAGCTGAACTTGATCCAGCAGCTAAATCAGTCAGTCTCCAAGCATATTTTTTTCCTGCTGGTCTAGAGTCGCACCAAGCTTTAAAGCAAGCTTTTAAGTACTCTCGATCTTTGCAACAATAAAACTGCACAAACTTTTCCCAGTCGGTAGGCCAATTATATCCTTCAATAAGCTGTCTAGGCATGCCAAATGGCAAATCAAAACCACCAATCCAATTTTGTTTGAGCGCTAAAAAAGATGTAAAGTCATCCAAACTTTTTAATTCAATAAAACTATTTAAACTGACAAAATTAGTTTTTATTTTTTTATTGTGGTTTTGTAAGTATTTTAAACAACCAACTGCAACTATTATTGGTTTAGTCTTTTTTGGAGCAGAGCTAAAATCGAGCCCGATAACTTTAATATCCACGTTTTTATAAGGTTATCAGATTTTTTCTTTTTGAAAACGAACAGGAAGCTCCTTTATTGCAAGAACATTCGTCCAAGAAAAACACTTTTCTGCAGCTTCTCTCCAGAATAGCCATTTGAAATTAACATGCTCTCGAGGTGATAAGGTTATTTTATTTTGTGATTCTACACATACAGAAAAAATATGTTCTGTATTAAATTCAACGTTGTCCTCATATTTAAACTTCCATTGTGGAAAAATTTTAAATTCTCGGGAAAAATTCCAATTTATCCAGTCATGACTGCCTGCAATAATTCCAGTTTCTTCTCTCAATTCCCTTTGAGCTGCTTCAAACAGATCCTCTTCAAGATAATCAACACTTCCGGTGATTGATTGCCAAAAGTTGTCACGGTCAGCTCTTTCGAGTAGCAAAATATTTAAATCTTTATCATGTACAACAACCAAAACGGACTTGGGAATTTTCTTTTTCAATTTTTTTTAATTAGCTTAAGTTTGTTATTTAACTCTTATGTTTAATTCTCTGAGCTGAGCATCCTCAATACTTGAAGGCGCATCTGTCAGCAAACATTGCCCTCTTTGTGTTTTAGGAAAAGCTATTACATCTCTGATTGAATTTGCACCAACCAATAATGAAATAAGTCTGTCAAGACCAAAGGCTATTCCGCCATGAGGAGGGGCACCATATTGGAGTGAGTTGAGCAAAAAGCCAAATTTTAATTCAGCTTCGTTCTCTGAAATATTTAAAATTTTAAAAACCTGTTTTTGTATATCGGCTTTGTGGATTCTCACTGAGCCTCCACCTACCTCCCATCCATTAATTACCATATCATACGCATCCGCCTTTACAAGAGAGGGATCCGTATACAAATCTTTCTCATTCTCGGTTTTTGGAGATGTGAAAGGGTGATGAACTGCTTCCCACCTTCCTTGTTCATCATCGTATTCAAACATCGGAAAATCAACAACCCACAACGGCTTCCAACCATCTTCAAATAAACCAGTTTTTTTTCCGAAATCACTAGCACCTATTTTATTTCTAAGAGCCCCCAATGAATCATTAACTATTTTAGGTTTATCAGAGCCGAAAAAGATTAAATCTCTGTTTTTCGCACCACATCTGGAAAGTATATTTTTTAGTGCAACATCACTAATATTTTTTACAATTGGAGATTGCAAACCGCCTCTGCCTTTATTTAAATCGTTAACTTTAATCCAAGCGAGACCTTTTGCCCCATAAATTTTCACAAAATTTGTATATTCATCTATTTCACCTCTTGAAAGTTCACCACCTTGAGGAATCAAAAGTGCTGCAACTCGACCATTTGACTTTGCAACACTAGAAAAAACTTTAAACTCAATATCTCTTACTAAGTCTGAAATATCTGTAAGTTCAAGTTTCACACGAAGATCTGGTTTGTCAGAACCGAATCTTCCCATAACCTCCTCATATGTCAAAACAGGAAAAGGTGTGAGTTTTATGTTTGCAACTTTTAAAAAAACATTTTTTATCAATGTTTCAAAAATTTCTCTTATTTCAGTTTGATTTAAAAAAGATGTCTCACAGTCGATTTGAGTAAATTCCGGCTGTCGGTCTGCCCTAAGGTCTTCATCACGGAAACATTTTGTAATTTGGTAATATCTATCAAGCCCTGCGACCATTAGTAACTGCTTAAACAGTTGTGGAGACTGAGGTAAAGCAAAAAACTCTCCTCTATTAATTCTTGACGGAACAAGAAAGTCTCTTGCACCCTCTGGTGTAGATTTAGTCAAAATAGGAGTTTCAATATCTAAAAAATCATGCTCTTCAAGGAATCTTCTAACTTCGGAAGTAAATTTATGACGCAAAAGAAGATTCCTTTGCATAAAGGATCTTCGTAGATCAAACACTCGATTTGTAAGCCGTACTGTCTCAGACAGGTTTTCGTCATCCAGTAAAAAAGGTGGAGTAATGGAGTAGTTCAAGACAGTTATCTCAGAACACAAGACCTCAACTTCCCCACTTGTTAAAGAGAAGTTTTCACTACCCTTAGGTCTTCTTCTAACATTTCCTGTTAATTGAATACAAAACTCATTTCTCAACTTTTCAGCAACTTGAAACATTTTTGGAAAATCCGGATCACAAACCACCTGCGCTATGCCATATCTGTCTCGGACATCCAAAAAAATTACTCCACCGTGGTCACGTCGACGCATGATCCATCCGCACAATTGAACATCTTTACCTAGCTGGTCACTAGAGATTTTTCCACAATAATTTGAACGCATTTTTTTACCTAGGCTGGTTTTGATATATTTTTAATAGAGGATTTACCCTTTTTACTTGTACTTTTTTTTGAAGTTTTAGGAGTGGATAAATTTTTTTCTGACTTGCTAGAACTTGTAGAATTGTCATCTTTTTTTATTTTATTATTACTGGCATCTGCTTTTTTTTCTTTTTCCGCTTTTTTTTGTCCATCACGAAAATCTGTAACATACCAGCCAGAACCCTTTAAAACAAAACCAGCAGCAGTCAATTTTCGTGTGAACCCCTCTTCTCCACATTCGGGACAAATTATCAAGTTTTTATCAGATAACTTTTGCAAAACATCTTTTGAGTAACCACATTTACTGCATTCATATGGATATATTGGCATCTTATAATCTCAAATTATTTTTTTATTAAAAAGGAATATCATCGTCAAGATCTTCAAATCCTTGCGCTTTTGTCTCATTAGGAGCGCTGGTATTTTTAATTTCTTTTACTGATGGCGCGTTAGGCCCAGACTCGAGTTTATCTTCAGTTTCATTGTTAATTTGACTGTCTCTTCCTCCCATCATTTTCATTTGATCAGCAATAATTTCTGTTGAAAATCTCTTTTGTCCTGATTGCTTATCTTCCCAACTTCTAGTTTGAATTCTACCTTCAACATATACTGCCCCACCTTTTTTAAGGTATTTTTCAGCGATTTCAGCATTTTTATTAAACAATACAACTCTGTGCCACTCCGTCACATCCTGCCACTCTCCTGACTGGTCTCTAGACCGCCAGTTTGTTGCAACTGAAATATTAGCAACAGGCGCACCACCTGATGTATATCTTACTTCTGGATCCCTCCCAAGTCTTCCAAGGATCATTGCTTTATTTAAAGTACTCATTTCTATCCCTTAAAAAAAACCAACTTACTTAACAGTCTGTAATCTCTATGAAGAACTTAGTTTTTCTTCCAAACCTAACGAGACTAACATCCAAATTATCAATAAAAAAATACAAAAAGAAAATAAACCAATATCCCCAAATTTTCCATAAAACTGACCCCCTAACACACCCCCTGCAAAAATACCGACAGACTGCCATGTATTATAGATTCCCAAAGCTAATCCTTTATGTTCAGCAGAAACAATTTTTGATACCCAGGAGGGTAAAAAAGCTTCCAGTAGATTAAAACCTACAAAATATATTGCAAGACCGAAAACCCAAAACACAAAAAATTCTTTAGACCACCAAAAAATAACCAATGAAAAAAAAATTAAATAAATTGAAATAATGAAATATTTTTTTTGCTGTTTTTCTTTTTCAGATTTGTTTATCACAACATACATAACTAGAAAAGAAAAAATCAAAACTGGTAGATAAATTTTCCAATGATTACTCACCTCAAAACCAAAATTCAATATTAAGCTCGGAATGAGCAAAAACAAAGCTGCTTGAGTGAACATAAGAGAAAAAATACTTATATTTAACCGTAACATCTGATTATTAAATATTAAAGTTTTAAAAGAGGAATTTAACTTTTTAAAGTTTCCCCTCGATTTGATTTTCGGTGATGGGACTCTTATAACTAATATCACAGCCAAAAAACCCAAAAATCCGACAATATAAAACAAACCACTTAAACCGACAATCCCATAAAGAATTGGAGAAAACACTAGAGATAATACAAATGACAAACCTATAGAAATACCAACCATTGCCATAGCCTTTGTTCTTACTTCCTCCCGAGTTAAATCAGCAAGGAATGCACTAGCTGCTGCTGACACAGCGCCAACGCCTTGTAATGCACGAGCAAAGACAAGCATGTAAATATTTTCCGCATTAGCCGCCCAGAAGCTTGCAATTGCAAAAATTAATAAACCCAAAATTATTATC
>NHCU01000056.1:0-17962 GCA_002167365.1 Betaproteobacteria bacterium TMED41
TTAGCCCAAGCACTAGGTAGAAGGGTTTCAACCTTAGCAAAAAAAATTGCTGAAAATTGAGATAAATGAACAAAAATTATAGCTTAATAGCATTTATCATGGTCATTACCATGATTATATTTGGAATTTCATGGGAAATATGGATCAATCCAATTAGACCTGGGGGTTCAATGCTCTGGGCAAAAGTAATTCCTCTTGTACTCACATTGCCAGGACTATATAAATCCAACGTTTACACTTTTCAATGCTTGTCATTATTAGTTTGGCTCTACGTATGTGAAGCATTAGTAAGAATTTATTCAAATCAAACAATTGAAATATTGCTGAGTATTTTGTGGTTGGCAATGTCATTAACCCTTTTTATAATTATTTGGCGTGGTATTAGAGCAATAAAAATTGAACAAAAACTAGCCAGCGAAAGGTAAAAAGTTTGCCTTTTTATAAGCCTCCACTGGACTCATGCCGGATGTAAGGCTGTGCCTCCAAATTTTGGAGCCGCGATAGTTCTTAAAAAGATGCAACCAATTTCTTGTTATTTGGGTTGGTTTTAAACCAACATTTACTTGTGTTTCAAAATATCTTTGTAAATTCTCAACTATAGAGCCAGGATAACTTGGAAGATTTGAATTTGATGAAAAAAGCACTTTTTCCAACTCAACCAGTATCCAAGGGTTGCTGATGGCTTCTCTTCCAAGCATTACTCCATCAATGGACTCGCTTTTTTTTATGCTTCCTTTCAAATTGAGTACATCCATGCATTTTCCAACACTGCTCAGGCCACCATTGGCTATAAAGCTGCAATTTGGAAAATCTTTTTTTAACTGTTTTACATAATGCATTTTTACAGGAGGTACTACTCTATTTTTTTTTGGAGACAATCCTCCAAGAAAAGCGTTTCTTGCATGCACTATAAACACTCTACAACCCGCACTTTCAACGGTTTGAACAAATTTATGTGTAAAGCCATAATCTTCATTTTCATCAATTGCCAAGCGATGTTTTACAGTCACCAAGTTGGCTGATGAATCAATCATTGATTTAACACAATCGGCAACAAGATTTGGAGACTGCATAAGACTTGCCCCAAAGTTTCCAGAGACAACGCGTTTACTAGGACAACCGCAGTTTAAATTTATTTCTTCATATCCCATTTCTGATCCAATTCGACTTGCTATTGCCAGTAGCTTTGGATCACTTCCTCCAAGTTGCAGTGCTACCGGACTCTCCCTGGAATCAAATTCTAGTAATTTAGCTGTATTACCCTTTAAAACTGCATTAGCAGTAATCATCTCTGTGTAAAGTCTAGAATTTGGCGCTAACAATCTATGAAAAAAACGACAATGTCTGTCAGTAACATCCATCATCGGAGCTACACATAGCAGATGACTCATTCGGGTTTTCTGATGTTAAAGTTATTGTATGTACCAAAATTTACTTTCAAAACTTTTCCATTCTTTTATTGTTTGTAGCACGGCTACAATGTTAATTCTGGGTTGGCATAATCAAATTATTGCAAAAGACAGGATTAAAACCAATAAAACTGATTCTAAACTACCAACTGATTTTCTCTGGTGCGGAACTTCTGACAATAATACTTATTTAGATTTTTGTTTTTCATCTGAAAAAGTTTGTAAAGATTTTGCTTTAAAAAGAAGGCAAACAAATGGAGGAAAACTTACGCTTTGTCGACCAACAAAAATCAAATAAAGCCTCTGTAGCTCAGTGGATAGAGCATCCCCCTCCTAAGGGGAGGGTCGTAGGTTCGATTCCTACCGGAGGCGCCAAACATAAGTCTATATATATTTTTAATGTTTTTTCTATGTAATAACCCTAGTAGATAATTTTGTATAAATCTCTGTATATTATGTTGTGTAGTTAACAATAATTCATAATATATAGGAGAATTCATAATGTTTAGAGGTTCAATCCTTGCAACACTCAGTATATTCATTGCCTTTTCGGTAAACGCTGGCCCGGATAATTTATCAACTTTGAAACAAATGAAAGTCGCTACTACAGACCTTAATATTCCTGTTGTACCTCAAGAGGGTAAAAATGCTAATGCATTAAGAAAAAACCTTGAAAGCATCAAAATGCCTCCAGGTTTTAAAATTGACTTATACGCAGTTGTCCCCGATGTTAGGCATATGGCAATAGCACCTTCAACTAACATGCTTTTTGCCGGTACAAGGAAAACTACCGTCTGGGCAATTACAGATAGGAACGGTGATTACACCGCCGATGAAGTTAAATCATTTGCACCATCACTTAAATTTACCAATCCCAACGCCGTTTGTTGGACACCCGATGGCTTCCTAATTGTTGCAGAGCATAATAGAGTTCTAAATTTTCCAGCAGCGGAATTTTTCTACGAAGGCCCTGATGTTGCAGTTATTGAGGTTGTTGCTCAAGGTGGTTTAATTCCAGTTGAAGAAGAGTCATACAATCATGGTGCTCGCACTTGTGAAATTGGCCCTGACGGAATGGTTTACATTACTCTCGGTCAGCCATTCAACGTGCAACCAAAATCAAAAATTGATTTATACAATGAAGTTGGAATTGGCGGTATTGTTAGGATGAATGCCTTTGATGGAAGTAAGCGTGAGGTTTACGCAATTGGTGCGAGGAACCCTGTTGGAATAGGTTTTAGCCCTGATGGAAAAAGTCTATGGTGGACTGACAACCAAGTTGACGGCTTAGGTAATGATATCCCTCCAGGCGAATTAAATAAATCAACCAAATCTGGTCAACATTTTGGATTTCCGTATTGGAATGGAAAATTTAAAGTTGCCGGTTCATCTGCTGCTCCAGAACTCAAAGACATGAAAGAACCAAGAGGCGCAATTTTCCCACAGGTTGAATTCCCTGCTCATCAAGCACAACTCGGTATGGCTTTTGGGTCGAAAACTAACTTCCCAGCCAAATACCAGAATGGTATCTTCGTTGCTGTTCACGGTTCATGGAACAGAACTGAGGCAAGTGGTGCAGAGGTTCAGTTTGTTCCAGTGAAGAATGGAAAAGCTGGAAAAATGGAAGTATTTGCCTCCGGTTGGTTGAACAAAAAGACTGGCACATATCAAGGCAGACCTGTTGATGTCGCTGTTATGAAAGACGGTTCCATGTTAGTTTCTGATGACTATGCTGGAGCAATCTACAGAATTAGTTATAAAGCGCAAGTAGCATCAAAATAACTTTAAACTTAATCAGCTATTTTTGTGGGTAGGTTTTTGCCTACCCATTTTTTTTGTTAATTAAAAAAACCTTAAGGTCAGTAAGATTTTTTCCATTATTATCAGGAACGTAGTTCAAAACTTCAGGTTGCTCATTAGCTCTATTTACCCAAAACGTCTTTAAGCCGCACCAACCTGCTCCTGTAATATCCCAAAAATTTGATGAAACAAAAAGGATGTCATCAAGTTCAATATTGTTGTATCTTTGTATGAGTTCGTAAACTTTTGGATCAATTTTATAAAGCTGTAATTCATCAGCCGAGATAATACAATCTAGTAGCGGAAATATTCCCGATGCTTTGAGAGCAGTATCAAGCATTGAGGCATTTCCATTGGACAAAACACCCAAATTGTAACCTTTAGACTTTAAGTGGTTTAAAACAACAAGATTTTCTGGAAAAGCATCCAACTTAGAATATTCAGCCATGAGTACTTCCATCTGCTGGGAGGATAACAAAACTTCAGCAAAGTTGAGAGCATAATTCAAAGAATCTTTTGTTAGTTCCCAAAATGACTTGTATTTGGTCTTCCCATGCATAGACCTTAATCTAGTGTAATCAATTTGTTTGACTCTCCACACATTGGAGATTAGCTCACCTTTACCAGGAGCAAATTCTTCACATCTTGATCGGATTGAATATACATCCAGCAAAGTACCATAAACGTCAAAAATTATGAGTTTCATTGTTTCAACCTTATTTTTACACTCTTTTAATTGTCTAGATTAGATGGGATATGACAAAAAATCAAAAACAAATAGTTGGCACTTTATTTGCTTAATAATTACCATATTTTTGGAGAAAACCTTATGACATTGGCTGTCTTAAATACAGATTCATTCTCAACTGGAGTAATTGCTAACGCTGGTTTGGGCTCAAGATCAAACAAGAGTTTCGCCACTGGTTTTCAAGGGGAACTAATACAAATTACACAAAGTGAGAGACTAGGGATTGAGCAAAGGGAGGCTGAGGCTAAAAAATCATTAATAAGTGAGGGTATAGAACCCGACGCTACCGGAGCTCCATTGGGTTTTCCTAAAACAAAATTAGATTTTGAGCGAGATCAAAATGGAAATCTAGTTTTACAAAATGGTCTGCCCGTTAAAAAGGCAATCTCAAGTTGGTATGACATTCGTCATATGATTGCGAGAAATACTTTTATCCCTCTTGAGAGAGAAGTTACCAGTGAATCAGGTATTCCAATTCTTGATCCCGCAACAGGGAAACCAAAAACTGAAGCAGTTGTTGATGTAAACGGCAAACCAATAATGGTAAGGCAAGTAAAGGTCGATAAAGAACTTCTTAGGCACACATTAGCCGCAACACAGAATCTAAAAGAATTAGGTATTACATCAATAGCCGCCCCAAAATATAAACCTGGAATAACCGCTGTTGAGGCTTTTGAACAAGAATTACAAAAAAACACCAATAGCTTTATCACCAAATCACTTAGAGACTTCGGATTGTCTTTGACTAGTTTCCCCCAAGGCACGACTATGTATGAAGCATTAAAAATGGTCGAGGATGATAATAATCAAGGAATTATAGATTCAAAAAAAGTTCAAGATCTTAAAAGAGATATCGCCTCATTAAGAGCTGAGGAGCTTTTTACTCTAAAAAGATTTAAACCATTTGGCGGTAACACTCCAACTCAAGCCTTGGAATTATTGAAATCTCAGCCAGAGAGGTTCAGACCCACACCCATAGAGCCAAAATTTAAGCCGATTTGGGAAACTCCTCCAACATTAAAAATAGATATGGGAAAAACTAGTTATTCTCAATGGAAGTCAGCCGTAGTAGCTAATGCCAAATCAGTTAACCCTGATTATACTAATGAGGAAATTATAAAAAAATTTGGGTTTGACAGGATAGTTAGCCTTGGTGCTGGTTGGTTTGGCAGGACAAGATAATAAAGGTAAATTAAATGCAGTTAGAAATTTTAAACATTAGAAGCTATTTTTTTTCTCAAATTAGTCACCTCGATGAGCACCGGCAATTACTTGCCGACATTGGCGAATTACTTGCCGTCAAAGGAACGGTAATTTTATCTCCAGAAGGGATAAATATTTCAATCGCTGGAAGCAAATCAAATGCTGAGCANATGTTTGAAGCNTGTAAAGCAATTCCAGGTCTAGAAAAAATAATCCCCAAAAAAAATTGGTCAGCTGAAAACCCTTTTGAAAAATTAAAAATCAAAATTAAAGATGAAATAATTCGAATGGATCATCCTGAAATTCACCCTGAGAAAAAAAGAGCTCCATCCATTGGACCCAAAATTCTTTCAAAATGGCTATTTCAAGGATGTGACGATAATGGTCTACCCATCAAAATTGTTGACACTCGAAATGATTTTGAAGTGGAAATGGGTGCATTCAAATCTTCAATTAATTGGAAACTGAAAAAATTTAGTGACTTTCCAAAAATTTTTGAAGAAAAAAAACATGAAATCTCAAACTTTAGAGTTATTACTGTTTGTACTGGAGGAATAAGGTGTGAGAAAGCCACTTTATACATGAATGAAAATGGTATTTCTAATGCCGTTCAACTTGATGGTGGCATCCTAAACTATTTGGAAAATACTGACGGAATGGACTGGAATGGAAAATGTTTCATTTTTGAAAATAGAAAGTTTTTGGATGTTGATGGTATGCCAAATTTTTGA
Source organism: Betaproteobacteria bacterium TMED41 (assembly GCA_002167365.1). Taxonomy (GTDB): domain Bacteria; phylum Pseudomonadota; class Gammaproteobacteria; order Burkholderiales; family Burkholderiaceae_A; genus UBA7377. The sequence goes on from NHCU01000056.1 coordinate 5,892, forward strand.
TCATTCTAAGCAGGAAATAAATTAGTGGATAAATACCTATCCCCTCTATCACACACTATGAAAACTAATTTTGCATTTTCTAATTTTTCGGATAACCTAAGTGCTACCGAGAAAGCTCCCGCTGCTGATGGTCCACAAAATATACCTTCTTGCTTGGCAAGCTCACGAGCCATGCTTTCTGCTTCGAGCTGATCTACTTCTTCAATTTGATCAATAATTGCTTTCGACCTAATAGCAGGAATATAGTCTGGTTCCCATTTTCTAATACCTGGAATTTGGGAACCATCAGTTGGCTGAACTCCTATAATTTTTATTGAAGAATTTTTTTCTTTTAAGTAACGCGAGACCCCAGTAATTGTTCCAGTTGTCCCCATAGCAGAAATAAAGTGTGTCACCTGTTTTCGAGAATCTCGCCAAATTTCGGGGCCTGTTCCAATGTAGTGGGCGATCCAATTATCATCATTTGCAAATTGATCAAGAACCAAACCTTTTCCTTCTTTTTCTAAACTTCCTGCTAAATCCCTAGCCCCCTCCATACCCTCTGACTGACTGACTAAAATAAGTTCTGCTCCAAAAGCCTTCATTACTTGTCGCCTTTCAACTGAAAGGTTTTCTGGCATTATGAGTTGCATATGATAACCTTTCANGTTCGCGGCCATNGCTAATGCAATTCCAGTATTTCCGCTGGTTGCCTCAATCAAAGTATCACCAGGTTTTATTAAATTTTTTTTCTCCGCACCTTCAATCATTGATACTGCTGCTCTATCTTTAACTGACCCAGCAGGGTTGTTNCCCTCAAGTTTCCCCAAAATAATATTGCCGCTATTCCGATTTTTACCTTCAATAATTTTATTCAGCCTCACCAGCGGAGTATTTCCGACAGTATTTATTAATCCATCAAACAAGTTCATTCCTTCTATTTATTTTTTCACAACCGGGTAATGGAACAGAAAAAATCAAATCATAAATTTTCTTGATGGCCTTCGTTCTAGAAAAACTTTTCCTCCATACCAATGAGACTCTCCTTGATGGAATGGGGCTTTTAAACTCAATAAAGTTAACTTTTGTATTTTCCACATGAGACTGTAAAGACATTTTCGGTAAAACAGTTATTCCTAATCCAGAGGCAACCATGTGTCTGATTGTCTCAAGAGAACTACCCTCAAATGTTTTTTGAATACCAACTGAATTAGAGGAAAACCTGGCAGATTCAGGACATACATCTAAAACTTGATCTCTAAAACAATGTCCCACGCCTAATAATAGCATTGTTTCATTTTTCAAATCCTCGGCCGAGACTCTTTTGACTTTATTTAAATCATGATTTTCAGGAACTGCAACAACAAAAGACTCGTCATAAAGTGGTAAGACTTCGAAACCCCTTTGATCAAATGGTTCAGCCAGTATGGCCAAATCAAGGTTACCTTTTCGCAACTCATCAATGAGAAAAACTGTGTAGTTTTCAAATAATATTAATGGCATCTGTGGTGTGGCGTTAATGATAGTTTTAACAATTCGTGGAAGTAAATATGGTCCAATGGTAAAAATCACTCCCAACCTAAGAGAGCCAATTAGATGATCCTTACCTTGATCAGCTATTAACTTTACCTTTGAGGCTTCATCAAGAACAAATTGAGCTTGATCGACTATCTTTTGACCAACATCTGTTAGAGAAATTTCAGAGGTACCTCTTTCAAAAATTTGGGTTTTTAATTCTGATTCTAATTTTTTGATGCTCACTGATAGAGTAGGCTGACTTACAAAACACGCATCCGCAGCCCTGCCAAAATGCTTTTCCCTTGCAACAGCAACTATATATTTAAGCTCCGTAAGAGTCATTTAAGTTCCAATAAAAAAAGACGAAAAATCGTGTGACCATCTTTTTAAGAGTTCTTTTAAATTTTTTTTAAAAACGTTAGGACTTTTTACTTTTTTTGAATTTGTAAGTATTAGACTAAACTCTTGTGAAAACTTTGTGGCAACTTCAACTAATCTAATATCATCAACCAAATTACTATACTTCAAACTAGGTTCTCCTGACTGCTTTATTCCCAATATTTCACCGGGACCTCTAAGTTCTAAATCCTTTTTTGCGACTTCAAATCCGTCGTTAGTTGAATATAAAATTTTCATCCTTTCTTTTGCTAAATCATTTAATTGATTATTGAACATTAATACACAAAGTGACGAATCACCACCTCTTCCAACCCTTCCCCTTAATTGGTGAAGCTGTGCAAGCCCGAATCGTTCTGCATTTTCAATAATAATCAGACCAGCATTTGGAACATTAATTCCTACTTCAATCACGGTTGTTGCTAACAAAATTTTTGCTGAACCGTTTGCAAACTCGTTCATGGAATCGGATTTCTCTTGTTTGGTCTGCTTACCATGAACAAGAACTAGCTCTTTTTTAAAAATTGGTTTTAACCATTGCTCAGTCGCTTTCAATGCTGATAGTGCTCTATTTGCATCTTTTGGCTCATCAATCATCGGGCAAACCCAAAAAACTTGCCCACCATTTCTAATAAAAATTCTAATTCGACTACATATTTCATCTCTTCTCTCTGATGATACCAAGCGAGTTTTTACTGGTTTACGATTTTTTGGTAACTCATCAATTGTTGAAACGTCTAAGTCAGCCAAAAACGTCATTGCTAGACTTCTTGGAATTGGCGTCGCCGACATCCCAAGTAAATGACCTCCTGATTTACGAAGAGCTAACCTTTGAGAAACACCAAATCGATGTTGTTCATCAATAATTGACAAACCTAATTCACTAAATTTGACTCCCTCTTGAATCAATGCTTGAGTTCCAACTATCAGATTGACCCTACCTTCTTTTAAATCAAGCAAATTATTATTTCTGTTTTTATCAGATTGTCCGCCTTTGAAAAACAAACTTTTTACCCCGAAGGGTTTGAGCCAATCATTAAGCTGAGAAAATAACTGTTTTGCCAAGAGTTCCGTTGGAGCCATTACCACTGCTTGTTTTTTGGACCCTATCGTTGCGGCAATTGCCAATCCTGCGATAATAGTTTTACCTGAGCCAACATCGCCTTGGATTAACCTATTAGTTGGAACGGATTGCTTCAGGTCACAAAAAACTTCTTTCCATACTTTTTTTTGTGAATTAGTCAATTCAAAGGGTAATGTTTTAAGAACTTTATTGACCATCTTTTTTTGATCGAGCAACATTGGAGCTGAAAATTTAGAGGTCATCTCTCTGGCATATAGTAATGCGATTTGTTGGGCCATGAGTTCATCAAGTTTTATTCTGTCCCATGCGGGACCTTTTTTCGATAATAATTCTTTCAGGACACCAGATTTATTAGCATCGGATGGTGGTTTATGAATACATTGCAAGGCTTTATCCAAAGAAAAACAGTTTAACTCCTCCAAAATATATTTGGGCAACCATTCCTCAGGACAAAATTCAGAAATAGATTTTTCAACCCAACGTCTAATTAAATTTTGACTTACGCCTTTGATGGTCGAATAAATTGGTAGGAGAGGTTGTTTGAGTAACTCACCTTTATCGAGCCACCCCATCTTAATTCTAGGATGTATAAATTCAAAACCTTTATTTGTGATTCTTGGTTGTCCAATGATCCGTATTTGGCTTCCTGTGGTCAATGTGTTTACGAGATTCTGTCTAAAATAAATAAACCTTAGGGTAGCCTGTCCAGAAGAATCTGCAATTTCCACTATCAACATTTTTCTAGGTACAAAGGAAATTTTTTTTGATAAAATTTCAACCTGGCAATGACACGCGACAGTCGAATCTAGAGCGCAAAGGTCAACTACATTCGACTCATCTTCATATCGGATAGGAAAATATAGAAGAAGATCAGACCATTTCCCTACGCCTAGTTTTTGAATACCTTTTGGAAATAGTAGCAATTTTCAACTTATTAACTTTTAGTTAAAACCATGATTGCTTCTCCTTCAAACATGCAACCTTTGGGTAAACTGCTTACTCCGACTGCTGCTCTTGCAGGATAAGGATCAGAAAAATACTTCCTCATTATTTCATTTACCAGTGGGAAATATGTCAAATCAGTTAAATACAAATTTAACTTTACGACATCTTCTAATGTTCCTCCTGCTGCCTCAGCTACTGAGGACAAATTTTTAAAAACTTGATGAATCTGTGTGTCAACACCATCCTCTGTATTTTCACCGACCAACATCATGGTTTTTGGATCCAATGGTATCTGACCAGATAGGAAAATCATATCTCCAACTTTTACCGCCTGGGAGTACGTGCCAATTGCATCTGGCGCATTATCCGTAAAAATATATTCCCTATTTCTTTTTTTCATAAGGCTTTCTCCAGTTGTAGATATTTAAACAAGACTATTTAATGTATTCGATTTTTTTGATAGATTTGCTGTTGAATACATTATTTTTTTTAATGAAAAATGAACTTTGATAGATTAACCTTTAAAAGTAGGGTTTGCTGTTTCGTTTAAGTTACTATTCATTTAAATCCAATAGGATATGTTTTTAAAAAATTAAAAATTGCATTAATTTTTTTTATTTATTTTTTAACTTCACAGCATGGAAGTCAAATTTTTTCAACTCATCTTTGATTAAGTTAGACTTATAATTTTTTACAATAACAGTCAAGCAATTACCAGTTTAGTCTATTTTGACATTATCAATATTTTTTAATTAAATAACTTTAGATAGAATAGAGCATAAAAAAAGGGGGAAAAATCCCCCTAATATTTAAAATTACTATTTAACTTTAATTGGTTATAGCTTGCGGCTTTAGGCTTTTTGGAGCTTTTTCTGAGGACATTAAACCCGGAACAGCTTTCCATGCGCTTCTGATTTCTTCCATCAGACCATGGATCTCTTTCAAGGCAGATAAATCATTGTGAGCATTAACGTGAAACAAACGTCTAACAACATAACTGTACAATTCGTTTAAATTTGTTGCGATATCCCCGCCCTCGTCAAAATCCAGTGCATTTTGAAGACCTAGAACTATTTTGCTAGCTCTTGCCAAACTTTTTGATTTCGCTGCTATTTCACCTCGTTTGATTTGACCTTCAGCTGATTTTAAACTCTCAACTAGCCCATCAAAGAGCATTTGGATTAACTGTACGTTATCAGCTGAATTGACACCGGAAACGACTTTTACTTCTCCGTAGCTTTCAATGGCTTTTTGACGTGCCCTCATGGCTTCATGCTCCTTCGAAAAATTAAAAACTAATTACAGATATTTTTATAATCGGTTACTAATCAAATTACTTTAATTATAAATTATAATTTTACGAAACCGGCTCTGGAACAGCGGCTTCAGCTACTTTCTCACCCTTAGATTTTGATGTATTCACTTTGTTGTTTTCTTCCACATCTTCATCGGAAGCTTTAGTGTTTGAGGATGGTGGCCCCTCAACATTATTTGATAATGCAGGAATTTCTGGAGTTTCATCTAATCCTTCGGGGTTTTCCTCAGATAAACTTACATCCTCTTTTCTTAAAGTTTCTTCCTCGCTGACAGGCATTAAAGTGTTTGACATTGGATTTTTTATTTCTATCTCACAATCAGAAAACATTTCATCTATTACCAAATCTAATCTCTCTCTAAGTCTCTCAGCCTCATCAGTTTCATTTCTAGCCCATTCAATACCGACTTGATAAACCGCGCTAGCATAATTTTGAGGTATCCACGATTCAATCGTTCCGCGAAGCATAGAAACAACCATTCCATTTGCAGGTAGATGCTTGAAGCTTTCTTGATGTCCATCAAGCAAACCTTCATCAAATATTGCTTCAATGTGTTTTTGAAGAACAATACGATATCTAGGTCTCATCTCATCAAGAGCCTCTTTGTCCCAACCTTCTACTGGTTTACCACTCATTGCTTCCCAAAGAACCATCCCTGTTAATCCCTCAAACATTGAGGGTGTCTCAACACCACTGATTGATGGCGATGGAGCAACAACTGTATTTAATAATGTTGTTATTTTTTCAACAGAATTCAATCTATCGATAGTGTAAATCACCATGACCAATAACGCTGCGCTAAAAAATAAAAGAACAAAAAGTAATAGAGTCGCCATACTTAACTCCTTAATAAGTTATAAGTTCAATCGTCAAACCTTTGTGGTTCTTTAATTATTTCTAAACTTGGATTTGACAGTAAAAAATAACTTCAATCATTATCCTCTTCAACTTCATCAGCTTCTGTAAATGGATCTCCCTCCGCCTCTAGCTCGTCTCTTAAAAATTGAAGAGCCATGATTTTATTATCCAAATTCAAATCATATGAAACTTGATTACAGATTACTTGAGCTCTTCTGATAGCAGTCTTCGCATCTATTTCAACATTTTGGTATTTTCCACCAAGTTCAAAAATATCTTTTGCAAGATCTTCAGGCAAATATCCAGAAATTTCCCCATTAACAGTCTTAATTCTTGGATAAGGTGACGCCTCAGGTGGTTTTGGTTTTGGTTGATCTTTTGCAATAGCAACTAGACACATTTCTGAATAAGCGGCAAACTTTTCTGCGCCGTCGATAAAAATCTTATCCACACAGGCCCTAGCACGCAAACCAATTCTTAATCGAAAACCAGCCTCTTGCTTGGAATCACCTTTAAGGTTAACGGCTTTTTGGTAATCAGCCTTTGATGATTTTTGTTCTTCAAGAACTTTTCTACTGGGTCCCCCAAATATCATCACTATCTCCACAACACATATAATAAATTACATAACTATAATACCAACTATTCATAATTGATATGTGTTGTTAATATTACTCAAATATTTTGTTCCTCAGTTTCTTCAAACAAGATATTTCTCAATTTCTTAACATTAGAACTTAAAATTTGACTCACTCTTGACTCACTTACCCCCAAAACCTCTCCAATTTCTTTTAAATTAAGTTCATCTTGATAGTAAAGAGACATAACTAATTTTTCTCGATCAGGTAGTTCATCAATAGCATCAACTACTAAATTTATAAATTGGTTTTCCTCCACTAAGGTATCTGGCTGTTTGGCTTGCTCATCAGGAATATTCAAAACATGCTCCGATAAATCTTCAAGATGAACAGTTTCAAATCTAGCCGCCTGCCCTCTTTCTTTTTGAAAATCATCTATTTCTTTACCCATTGAATCTGCTAACTCAGCTTGAGATGGGGCTCTACCAAGGGATGCGGACAGAGCTCTAGCACTTTCATTGTGCTGTTTATTTATTGCCACAGCAGAACGAGGCAAATATGACAATTTTCTTACCTCGTCTATGATTGAGCCTTTTACTCTTCTGTGCGCAAAGTTTTCAAAAGCTATTCCCTTAGATGCATCAAACGATTTTGCCGCCTCAATCAAGCCAATCATTCCAACTTGAATTAGTTCATCTAGGTCCATAAAAGGGCTCAACCTAGCCTTCAAGTGTAAGGCAACTCTTTTGACTAATCCCATATGCTCTAAAATTAACTCCTCATTAAGATGTTTAGGTGCGTATGGGTTGGGTATCGGAGTATTCATCCATTTATCCTCATTTTATCAAACTCTTCGTTCTACAAAAAATTCTAGGCCACCACTGGATTTTTCAACAGGTTCAAGTTCCAAAACTGATTCAGCTAAATCCTTAAAATTCCTTGCTGATAAACTGCCAACAGCGTGTTGGAAAATTGATTTTCTGTTTTTAAGTGCTTCTAAAATTGACTCATCTAAATTTATTGAACCAAGGTTTTCAATTGAATGATCTAAAAACTTAATACAAACATCATTGATACGATTAAAGAGTTGCAGACCACCAGAGCTACTCTCAACTCTGTTTTGAATCAAAAAAATCTCATTATTGAGTCTTTGTTGCAACATTACTTTAATAACGCCATACGCATCAGCTATCGATGAAGGTTCATCAATGACCACTACAAATTTTCTATGGCAAGCATCCAATAGAGTTAGGACAGAGGGTGAAATACCAGCTGCCATATCGATTATCAAGTAGTCAATGTCATCTTTTAGCTCACTAAATGCTTGAATAATTGCACCTGTTTCCAGTTGCCCGAGCGCAGCCATTTGTTGCACACCGGATGCACCAGGAATCAGAGTCACACCACTTTGATGTTTCAATAAAATATCTTTTAATTTTTTTTCGCCAGCTACAACGTGACTAAAGTTATATTCTGTGCGCAGACCCAACGCAATTTGGGCATTGGCCAAACCCAAGTCAGCGTCAAACAGGAAAACCTTTTTTCCTTCATTAGCCAATGCAATTGCTAAATTGACAGCTACAGTCGTTTTGCCAACTCCACCTTTGCCGCTGGCAATACCAATAACTTCAGGCTGCTTTTGGTTCATTGGACTCCTTCCGAATTAAAACCCTTAAATGTTTCAAATACCATTTTGTTGCTTTCATTATTGACCAAAACCTGATCCTTATCAGAAATCATTAACGTCTGAAGAGCTTTTTCAACAAGAAGCTCTTTATTAAAGTCTTTATAGTCAAAGCTTGAAGGACCGGTTCCCCAAATTGATGCAATTTTGATATCAGAATTATTTATTAATTGTAATAATCCCCAAGGTGAGACTGATTCATCAAATTTAGAAACAAACAAACTTTTCCAATTAAACCCATCAACTTTAGTGAGGTTTTCAAAAGCAGCAGGTGACGAGTCAGATGCCAAAACTAAATGAAAATCCACTGATTCAATTGTAGATTTTATTTCTTCAAGATTCCTTTCTCTTCCTATACCAGCTGTATCTATTAGTATTAATGTTTTACCTCCAAGTTCTTCACACAAAGTTTTTAAAAAAGCTGAGTCTTTTACTTTAAAAGCTTCAACCCCAACTTGGGCACATGACATCTGCGTTTGACTCCAAGCTCCAAGCCTTGTGTCTTTGTAACTAATGACAGCAATATTTTCTTCGGAAACACCTTTTCTGGTGGCAGAGGAAATTATTTTCATCAACATTGATGTTTTGCCTGAACCTGTGGGTCCCGAAATAACATGAACTCCACTGTGAGGAACATTATCTATGATTTTTGTTTCAGTGTTGATAGAAGTTTGCAATTGTAATTTCAAGTTCTCAACTGCTTCCTCCACAGAGCTACAATCAGCAATTCCTTCAATCAATAATGACCTTAACCCAACTGGAATGTTGGCTTCATTCAAAGAGTCAACAACAGTTTTTATTTCAATTGGAACCCTAGATGAAGAATTAAATAAAGCAACTTTTTGGGCAAGTTTAAATTCTTTTTTCATGTCAGAGAACTCTCTCAAAACCAAATCGACTATCTCCCTCGCTCTTAAAGACTCATTGTTTATTTTTGTTGGATCAACGTCAAGTTTAGCTTTTGTAGCTTCTTGGATGGATGAATTTGTTCTGGTTTCTGAGTGTATTTTTAAATCAGAGGTTTTTGGATTCATTGGTTTAATATTTTCAGCAGACTGTCTTAAATTAAGTTTGGGTTCAACTGACACCATAACTGACTCTTTTTCTCTTTTTTTTAACGAATCTTCTTTGGATACCACTTGATTAGAATCACTGAAATTGTTAATTGTATCTTTGTTGGATTTTAATAAAGCCATGTTTGCATCTTTTGCCAACCTCTTTTTTTCAAGAGATTCACTTAAAATACTTTCAAAAGTTTCACCAGCAATCTCCTCAGATAATGAACTAGGATCTGGGGTTTTTCTAGTAACTAATTTTGAATCCAATTCATTTATTGCGGGGTCAGCTTTAATATCAACCGCGGCTATGACTTCCATCTTACCGTTTATTCTTTCACTGGACACCACCAAAGTAGTTGGGCCGTAAAGTCTTACGGCTTCTTGGGTGGCTGTCCTTAGATCCTGGGCTACGATTCTCTTTAATTCCATGAATATTTCTCCCTAATTAATTTTTTGCATTAAGCTCAATTGTTTGTATAACTTTAACTGATTGATCATCAGGAATTTCACTGTAAGAAAGCACTGTTAATTCTGATATTCTGTGTTTTGCGGCTCTTGATAACCAAGATCTAATTGGTGGTGATACAACCAAAACAGCAGGTTTTCCTTGGTCCTCAACCTCCTGCGTACTCTCTCTCAAGGATTTGAACAACCCCTCTGCTAGTCCTGGCTCTAAAATTACTTCTTGATTTCCCTGATTTTGCTGTAAGACATTATGAAGAAGTTGTTCTAGTTCTGGATCCAGGGTCATCACCTCAAGTGTTTCTTCTGTATCAACGAGATTTTGAACAATCATTCTTCCCAACTTGGGACGGACCAAATTTGTAAGTTGCTCAGCATCCTGAGTTTTAGCACATTCGTCGGATAAAGTCTCAACAATGGTCTTCATGTCTCTTATTACCACCGACTCATCCAGAAGATTTTGCAACACTTTTGTCACAGTTCCTAATGGTAATTTGCCTGGAACCAGATCCTCAACTAACTTTGGAGCCTTAATTGCTAATTTGTCTAGGAGTTGCTGTGTTTCATCCCTTCCAAGCAATTCGGCCGCACTCTCCCTCAAAACTTTGTTTAAATGTGTTGCTATTGTTGTACTAGGATCAACCACAGTGTATCCGAGTGTTCTAGCATGATCCCTTTGGGAAGGATCAATCCATACAGCATCTAATCCAAAAGCAGGATCATTAGTTTTTTCGCCCTCCAACTCTCCGTATACTTGACCAGGACTAATAGCCAACTCTTTTCCAACATGAACCTCGCCCCTTGCACGCACAACTCCATTTAGAACAATATGATAAGCGTCAGGTTCTAAATTTAATGCATCCCTAATCCTAACTGGCTGCACTAAAAACCCTAACTCTGCTGAAAGTTTCTTCCTAATTCCCTTTACTCTAGCCATTAACTGGCCGCCAGTTTCAGTATTTACTAGCGGTATTAATCCATAACCTATTTCAAGCCCAATTAAATCGACTTGGTCAACGTCATCCCAATCAAGTTCTTTTGGCTCATCATTTTCCGCGGCCTCTTTTTCTGTGACTTCTTTTTTTTCAGCTACATTTTTTTGAAGAACAAAAAAACCTATTCCCGCTGCTATGATGCCCATTGTTAAAAATACATTTGTAGGCATACCTGGTATTGCACCTAGTGCAACCATAATACTGGCAGAAATAAATAACGCCGACGGGTTAGACATTTGGGTTTTAGCTTGTTCTGTCATTGATTCCGAGGTAGTTACCCGTGTTACAACTATTGCTGTTGCTAATGACAAGAACAGGGACGGAATTTGCGCAACTAAACCATCGCCAATTGTAAGTAATGAGTAAACCTTACCGGCTTCACTAAAAGACAAATCATGTTGAGCGACACCAATTATTAATCCACCAACCAAGTTTATTAATAAAATTAAAAGCCCTGCTATTGCGTCTCCTCTAACAAATTTTGATGCTCCGTCCATCGAACCAAAAAAATCTGCCTCTTGAGATAATTCCTCTCTTCTTTTTTTTGCCAAGTCGCTGTCTATTACTCCAGCATTTAGATCAGCATCAATAGCCATTTGTTTACCAGGCATTGCATCCAGAGTAAATCTTGCAGTTACTTCTGATACTCGCCCTGCACCTTTTGTAATGACCATAAAGTTAATTAGTATCAAAATGCCAAAGACAATCGCACCAACTACATAATTACCACCAACCACAAATTCACCAAATGATTGAATAACTTGACCTGCAGCACCGGGGCCACTGTGTCCGTCAACCAACACCACTCGAGTTGATGCTACGTTCAACGCTAAACGAAGCATGGTGGCAAGTAATAAAACACCGGGAAATGAAGAAAATTCTAATGGTCTTTGTACACCAATAGAAACCATGATTACTATCAAACCAACTAAAATGTTAAATGTAAACAATATATCCAGAACCAAGGGAGGTAGTGGTATTACTAACATTGCCATTATCAATAAAACTAATGCAGGTATCCCCAAGCTGGAGGTATCGAATTTGGTTATGTTACTTTTGACTGTCGAAAAAAAATTGTTTGCTATATTAGTTGCCATATGCCATTGGAAAAAATTTATTTAAATCATGTACTTAAAAAATAAAAGTACTTTTAGTTTTCTATGTATATTTAACTAAAGCAATGGTTATGCCATAACAA
>NHCU01000056.1:17967-39573 GCA_002167365.1 Betaproteobacteria bacterium TMED41
TNAAAATAATTTAATTCCTATTGACTGGCCCAATGATTGCTTTAAGTTTAATGTCCAATTAATGAGCTACGCCATGACCCAAGTGAAAATCAATTCTGAATTTAAAGCCGATGTACCCGAAAGCCAGTCCACTACAAGCGATCCAACAAAAGAAAGTAAGCATAATTTAACCAAAAAAAATTCTTTTGAAGATGTTTTGAAAAAAATTAGCGAGCTTCGAAAAGGGAAAACCTTTGCCACTGAGGCAGAAGTTAGCATTAGCAAAGATCTTACCTTGATATCAGAAAATAGAGATTTTGAATCTTTCGAACACGAAAGTGATTTAGTTAAAANTGATTCTGATGTAGATGAAAAAGATATTGAAAAATTNGAAGAAGAACTTAATCAACATTCTAATATTATTGAAAATGCTCTAAACCCAGAATTACAATCAATCCTATTGGGCCCAAATACCCAAATCATTACAGGTAAAGAACTAGANTCTAATACGGTACAGCTGNTTGCNTATGCAAGAAAAGTAGGACTTAATGAAAAGGCAATTTCAATCCTATTAAAAAACGAGCCNAAAGATGAAAATTTAATTGAGCAAAAAAAAATCAATNTAGTTAAAAATTCATTTGANGTGAATGAAATGCCAACAAACCCTTTGATTAAAAAAAATATTAAATCAACTAATCCACTAGCTCATCACAGTTTNAANAAACAATTCCTTCATCAAGATCCAATAGTTAAAAATGATTTAAATATGAAATTATCTTTTAATAANTTTGANAATTTAAATTCCTCCAAAAAACTAGAGATTGAATCAGATGAGACCATTGAGCCCGAAAACCCAAAAAATTTTAAGATGCTTATGAAGATAAAGGATGAGAATTTTCTTGAAAAATTACTTGTAAAAAAACTAGAGGAAGAAAAAAACCCTACATCAAATCGAGTCGAGCGGTTGCAGTCTATTGAGTTAGGAGCAAAAGCAAATCAGTTTATCAATTCACTACTAACTTTCCGAAGTTCNGAAATTTCACAATCAAGTAAACTCGCAGAAATTGATTCAACATTATTAGCATATTCATCCGGGGTAAATGTTAGCAAATCTGAATCATCTACTACCGGCAGTAATCAAGGTTCCAACAGGGAGCAACAAAATGAACATATCCAATTAAAGAGGCAGGAGCAATTTCAGCAAATGGCCCAAAGGTTAGGAGAAACTCTTGCCAAAAGAATTACCGAACAAATNTCCCGGGGAGCGTGGCGTGTNCAAATCGCACTCAAGCCCGCGTCACTTGGAAGTATAGAGATTAGCTTAAATTTAAGAGGTAGGGAAATAGAGGCCTCTTTTCATGCAAGTCAAGCCTTTACTAGAGAACTTCTTTCTGAAAGTCTTCCAAAATTAAAAGAAAATTTAGAAAAAGCTGGCATGAACGTTGCTGACATGAATATTACAGGACAAAATAATAATAAAAATGGCGATAATTCGACTAATGAGAAAGAAATGGGCAAAGACATAAAAATAAGTAAAGTAGAAAATGACACAGAAGANGACGGAAATAACAAGGATTCCNTCTTGAATTTAGCCCAATCTGGGGGCTTAAATATATTAGTTTGATAAATTAAATACAATTTTTTTGGAGATTTAAAAAAATGGCTGAAGAAGAAACTACCGAAGAACAGGAACCAAAAAAAAAGAGCCCCATTCTGATGATTATTCTNATAGTAGTTGGTGTTCTTCTGCTACTAGTTACAACCGTTATGGTTACTTTGCTTAGTACTGGTTTTTTTGATGAAAAACCTGAGGAGGTTGTTGAACAAAGTCTTGAGGAGGCAGAGACCGAATTAGCTGAACAAGAGCCTGATACGGGAGAAGGTGTTGAAATTTTAGATGAACAAGGCCTGCCCACCGGTGAGNATGAAAAAAAAGCCCCACCTCCTCCTGAAAAAGTTGTCAAAGATGCCGCTCAACAGACAAGGTTTGAGCATCGTTATTACGAGCTTGCTAAGCCCTTTGTATCAAATGTTGCCAATTCTAGAAAAGTTATGTCTGCAACAGTGGCAATTATGACGCAATATGACGAACAAGTTATTATAAACATTGAAAAGCATGAATTTGCTCTTAGGTCTGCGTCACTCGATGTAATGCGTCAACATTCTGAAGAAGATTTAAAAAAACCTGAATTCAGGGTTGAACTTGCCGAAAAAGTTCGAATTACTATGAATGCCTTACTTGAAAGGTATGAAGATTTTGGGGGCATTGATGAGGTTTATTTTACTGAATTTGTTGTTCAATAGTATCGAGGTGTTACATTATGTCTGATTTGTTATCCGAAGACGAACTCAATGCTTTAAGCGAGGGGGTTGCTGATGGAAGTATTCCTGTAGATACAGGATTCAATACCCGAACAAAAGTACGCAAACATGACTTGGCTAGTGAGGACTCAACTCTTGGAGTGAATCTAGGGTCTGTTGAAATGATCAACGAGCGGTTTATAAGACTTTTTAGACTTGGATTGGTTGAAGTTTTGAGGTCAACTCCAAAAATTAATCCCAACAAAGTAGAAATGTTGAAATATGGCGACTATTTAAGAGGAAAAACTGCTCCGCTGGCCGTGAACATGATTAGGATGAATCCTCTTAGAGGACATTCACTCGTTGTCATAGATCCAGCTGTAATATTTGCTGCTCTGGATGTTTTCTTTGGAGGAGTTGGAACAAAGCCAAAACCAGTTGGAGCTCTTCCTCCGACTCGTTTATTTACCCCAACGGAGAATAGAATAATAAAGATAATACTAGACATATTTTTCAAAAGCCTTTGTGAAGCTTGGGCTCCAATCATTACATTAGAAATCGAAGTTGCGAGTTCGGAAATTAATCCACAATTTGCTCAGATTGCTGACGAAAATGATCTTGTGGTTTTGTGTAGATTTGAAGTCGAAGATGGACCCACAAAAAGCTCTGTAGATCTTGTTTACCCATATTCAACTCTAAAACCAATTAGAGACTTATTAAGAAATAGAGTAGCGACCGGAGATGGGAATGAATTGTCAGACAAACAATGGGCTGAAGATTTAAACGAATCGGTTATTGAATCTGAGATTGAGTTACAAGTCTTACTAGGTCATATTAAAACTACTTTGTACAACCTTGAAAACTCCCGCGAAGGCGACATTTTGTATTTTAAAAAAGATGACATGGCAAGAGTGGACATTTGCAATATTCCCACTTTCGAGGCTGAATTGGGTGTTGTAAAATCCGAAGTTGCTGTCAAAATTTCCAACCCTCTAAATGTTCTAGGTTTACCAGAAAAGGATAAAAATCATGGCTGAAAATGAAATAGAAGAAGAAACAGAAAAAAAAGAAAATACAGATGAAGATTCAGCTGAAATCTCGGAAAGTGAAGATGAGAATGCTGAGAATTTGGTTCAAAATGATGAGGTTGGTAATGGAAAAGGAAAAATCAACCCAGAGGTACTTCAGGGAATACCTGTTACAATTTCGGTCGAAGTAGGCAAAACCTCTCTAAAAATTAGAGATCTCCTGAGACTGTCCCAAGGGAGTGTTGTTGAACTTGATAGACTGGCTGGCGAGCCATTGGACCTGCTTGTAAATAATACTGTTGTAGCTCAAGGCGAAATTGTTTTGGTGAATGATCGGTATGGAATTCGCTTAACTCGTGTTGTTCCAGCGGCTGAGAGAATGAAAACCATCTAACATCAAAAATTTTATCAGTTAACCAAAATTTAACAATTTGTCTTTGTAACTATGCAGAGATCAATCAAAAAAAATCACTTTCAAAATAAGCATCAATAATAGCGGCACTATTTTTCCGTTGTGACAAAAAACTGGCAAATTTTTGGCACGTCTATTGCTAACTTAATTAATAACTAGAATTTGTTTTTAATTGCAATGACGAAAAAATCACAAGGAAAAAAACTCAAATGAATAATATTGATGTACCCCCTCTTATGCCAGATTTTTTTTCTATGTTTGGTAGTTTTGTTTTGGTTCTTTTACTGCTCGGAATCGTTTTGTTTATTTTAAGAAAAGTACAAATGACAAATACGACAAGCAAAAATGGTCGAAAAATTCAAATCCTAGAGATAGTGCCTACTAATAACAAACAGAAAATAATGCTATTAAAAGTAGATGACCAAAAATTTTTAATCGGTATTTCTGGGCAAAATATGAATCAACTAGGCCACTGGAACACTTCGGGTAATTTCGCAAAAACTGAAAAACCAAGTGCAAATGATTTCAACCTAAACCTTGTCAATGATCCAGTTTCCTCTAAAACCAATTCATCAATGAACGAAACATCACACATAAAAAATACCAAAACAAAAATTATAGAATCTGAAAAAACAGATCCGTTGCTTACTTCCTCCAACGTTCATGATGAATCCGAAACATTATCTAAAGTTTCATCCCTAAAACAGACTGAGGATTTGTTATCATTTGCAAAAAAAATTAGAGGTTCTCTGAATCAATCAATTGATAGAGCACAGAGGACTCAATAATGAGAAAAATCATTTATCCAGTTTTTTTAGGGGTGTTTTTCTTTTTTTCTTTAAGTGCATTTAATGAAGCTCTATCTCAAGGCCTTCCAGCAATAACTGCTGCAACAGGAGCACAAAGTACCCGGTATAGTCTTTCTTTAGAAATACTTGCACTGGTTACAACCATAACTTTACTACCATCCCTCTTACTAATGATGACATCATTCGTAAGAATTATGATTGTGATGTCTTTACTGCGAATGGCGCTTGGCACAGCTCAAACTCCCCCAAGTATGGTCTTGATTGGCTTAGCTTTATTTTTAACAATCTTTATCATGTCGCCGGTTTTGAGTGATATTTACACCAATGCTTTAGTTCCTTACATGGATGAAACTTTATCTTTTGATGATGCAATCAAAGTGGCTGAGGCGCCAATTAGGGGTTTCATGCTAAACCAAACTAGAGAAACAGATATAGCAATGTTTATGAATATTGGCAGAATTGACGAACTCAATGGACCTGAATCAGTTCCATTTTCAACCCTTGTTCCTGCATTCATAACATCAGAACTAAAAAGTGCTTTCACCATTGGTTTTTTAATTTATGTCCCATTTATTGTTATTGATATGGTTGTAGCAAGTGTTTTGATGTCCATGGGGATGATGATGCTATCCCCTATGATGATTTCTATGCCATTTAAGTTAATGCTTTTCGTATTAATTGATGGTTGGAGTTTAATTATGGGTAATTTGGCAGCAAGCTTTGCTATGCCTTAACAAATTTTTAATAAAGGAAAGATTATGGATGCATCTGCAGTTATGGATATTGGAAGACACGCACTATTGATGGTAGTTATGATTTCTGCCCCAATGTTGGGTTTAGGATTGATGGTAGGTTTAATTGTTGGAATCATTCAAGCGGCTACGTCAATTAATGAAATGACTCTTACATTTGTCCCAAAACTAGTTGCAGTTGGAACTGGTATCGCTTTTTTTGGGGGATGGATGATAAGCACATTGGTTGACTTTGCAAAAGGTATGTTTGCTCGAATACCACTATTATTTTTATAACATTCTTATTACTAAACACAGATGATTTCTTTCTTGGTTGCAGATATTGTTCAAGCTTTTTACACGATAGTTTGGCCAATGATAAGAATTTCTGCGATGTTAATAACAGCTCCAATTTTTTCAATGAAAGCGGTTAACCTAAGAGTAAGAGTTATAATAGCAATAGCTTTTACCATCACAATTTATCCTTTGATAGAGTGGCCAATGCTCGACCCCTTAAGCGCCCCTGGTCTACTGGAGTTTTTTAATCAGGCGATGATAGGCGCAGTTATGGGTCTAATGCTTCAAATTGTAGCAGCGGCATTTGTTGTAGCGGGTCAGTCGATTTCAACAACAATGGGATTAGCTATGGCTACTATGGCTGATCCAAATTTAGGAACCGTGCCCGTAATTGGCCAGTTGTTGACAATTCTTGCTACATTGATCTTTCTTGGTTCGGGAGGACATATTGTTTTAATAGAAATGCTTTTAGAAAGCTTCCGTCTTTTGCCCATTGGGCAAAAATTAATTATTCCTGAAATATATCAGGAACTAATAGCATGGAGTAGCACCATTTTTCTTGGGGCTGTTTTATTAGCTTTACCTATTCTTTCAATAATGCTTTTAATAAATATTGGAATGGGAATTGTCACAAGGGCCGCTCCTCAGTTAAATATTTTTGCCGTTGGCTTTCCAGCAATGATAATAGTTGGAATGTTTGTTTTGATTGCATCTTTTGGAGGGATTGGTATGAGAATGCAATGGCTATGGAATTTGGGTCTGCAACAAATTAGAATTTCTATTCTTGGGATCGCGTAAATGGCACAAGAGAACGAAGACGGCGCAGAAAAAACCGAAGAACCTACTGCAAGGAAGCTAGAAAAAGGCAAAGCAGATGGTCAAGTAGCTCGCTCATCAGAATTAGGGATTGCCGGCGGAACGATTATCGGCTTATTAATTTTGCTGTTAGCTGGAGGATATTTTGTTACAGAGTTGACCGAAGTTTTCAAAGGAGCATTTGCATTTGATAGAAAAATAATATACTCACCAAATCTGTTGCCTGCAAGGTTTTTAGCTACTCTCGGAACGGCATTATTGATTTTTTCTCCTCTATTTCTCTTGTTGGTATTTGTTTCAATTGTTTCAGGTTCAGCAGTAGGAGGTTTGAACTTTTCCATCAAAGCTATGGTACCTAAAGCCAGTAAATTAAATCCAATGAATGGATTTAAAAGAATGTTCGGAACTCAAGCATTAATTAACCTTTTTAAATCACTACTAAAATTTTTTTTAGTTGCTGGAACCATGTACTTAGTCGTAAGAATGGAATACATGGAACTACTCACTCTTAGCCAAATGAGCCTAGAGCCTGCTTTAGAAAAAGCTGCAACTATTATAATAAGATCAGCACTTTTAGTAGCTCTAACTTTGCTAATCATTGCCGCAATAGACATTCCGATTCAAATTCACCAGTTTACTGAAGGGATGAAAATGACGCTGCAAGAAGTTAAAGATGAAATGAAAGATGTAGAGGGAAGGCCAGAGGTCAAACAAAAAATAAAACAACGTCAAAGAGAAATAGCTGCCTCGCAGATGATAGAAAAAGTCAAAGATGCTGATGTTGTGATTACGAATCCAGAACATTTTTCGGTTGCTCTCTCATATGATCCTGCGTCTGACGGCGCCCCAATAGTTCTTGCAAAAGGTGCTGATCTGATGGCTTTTCGTATACGAGAGGAGGCTGAAAAATATGGAATTCAAATGTTTTCAGCTCCACCTCTTGCAAGGGCTCTCTTTTTTACAACTGATATCGATCAACCTGTTCACCCAGACCTTTACTATGCGGTAGCTCAAGTTATTGCATATATATTTAACCTTAACAGTATCTCGAGCGGTGGTTTACCTCCTCAAAAGCCTCAACCCAGCATTCCTTCATCTATGGCATTTGATGAAAATGGAAATTCAGTTGAAAATACAGTATGAGCATAACTGACTTATTTTTCAGACCTTTTGACAAAGCTAGGCTTGAACGGCTTGTCATGGCTATCGACCAAGATAAACTTAGTGCCGCTCTTGTATGCGACAGTGAGGGTTTGCTTGATCACTATGGGCGAATGCTTGTAAAAAAATTAAGACTCATACCGAATTTGACTGTGGAGGTTTACTACCCCAACAGTACTGAGGCACTTTTAAACAGATTTAATCGAATTCTTGAGGATGTTCCAATCGACTCGGCTGTTAAACCTGAAATTTCTGAGGCTCCCGATAAAGTACTTGTCGCATTTGATTCTCAAGCAACAGGAATCAGAGAAGTACAACTTATGGCTAGACTGGTTAAGGATTTTCCCGGGGCTAATACCCGAGTAATTTTAATGCTCGATAAATTATCCAGTACACAGTACGAAAAAAAAATCGAAGCATTCGGAAATAAAATAATTAGGTGGGACATTGCAACACCGACCGATCGAGAGGCTGCAGTTCTATTGAGTGAATCTGAATTATCAGGAATGCAGCCTGAAGTTAGACAAGCCCTGGCAAATGTTGGTGTTTCTTTAGACGCAAAATTGGCTCTTGCGGCAAGTAGTAAAGCTTTAAATAGGGCAGAGGAAACTCTTTCTCCAGAACCAACAGTAAAATCCAGGAAAAAAGAGCAAACACCAACTGATGGCGAATCAACAAAAGAGGAAAAAACAGAGAAGGCCTCAGAAGTCATTCAAAAAGAAGTTTTGGACAAAAAAAGAGTCACAAATGAAGAACCTAACAAAAATAAACAAAATAAACGAGTTGAGAAAATTAACGCACTAGTAGCCACTTTGTTTTTAGTATTTGTTTCAAGTGGGGTTATGGCTTGGATTACGGTAACAGATGCATTGTCAATTGAAAAAATAATGGTTGAAGTTAGGAATGTTTTTTTATCTACGCCAGAGGTAACAAAACTCAAAAGTATTCAAAGAGAAAAAGAATATGTCCAGAAAGAAGTAGATCAACCCCTTGAGATTAATAAAATTGATTCAAAAAAAATATTCAATGAGTCAGAACCAGAAGAAAATTCATCTCTTGTAATAAATGATAGGAATCAAGAAAACTCCCAGAGCTCTTTTGACGAAGAAATTAGTCAAGAAAGCCGAGGCCAAAACCCCAACAACCCCAAAGAATCTATCGCCACAACAAATGAGAAAATAACTGCAGATCAAGAGAGAACAAATTTGTCCAATAAAATCATCCCAGATCTCAAGCCTGGTTTTTATGTGCAACACACAGCAAGACCGAATAAAAAGCTAGCTGAAGAACTAAAAAACAAATACCCCTCTTTATCAGGTTCGGTGATACTTAAATTATCAAAAACAAAGAGCCAAGGACATTTTTTTGTTTTACTATCTGGACCATTTACTAACCTAGATGATGCTAAAACTTTTACAATGAGAGGTGATATTCCGAAGGGGACTTGGATAAGAGGAGCTTTGGGAATCAGGCCATTAATAATGCCAATTGAGTAGACCTACTCTAAAGATAATAAAACTTTAGTCGACTCAATAGTTTGATTAAAGGATTTTTATGAAAAATGAAGTTTTTAAAACAGATCAAACATCAGAGATTGGTGTAAATGTCAAACATCCTGATAAAAAAAACTCATCCCGAGAAAATGGCCCTGTCTTGTCCTCGAGGATTAATGATGCCTTCATATCAATTCCTCCTGAAGAACTATCTAATTACCAAAATAAATTTTCAGATTTCCAAAGAATTCCAAATATCATTAAATTAACTTCTGATGAGATACACATTAATAAAGAGTTTAGAAAGAGAAAACCACGAGTAATTGGTAAAAGATCCACTAATGACCTTTCCGAAAGATTGGCAAAAATATCGAAACAAACTAAAAGTATTAACCTTGACTTAGATTTAAACTAAATTTAGTTGAAATTAAATCTTAAGTAATCATTTTAAAATTAACTGAGAGAAATTTATGGTTGATAGTGAAAAAGAACAATCTGACGATGAGTTTATTACCCCAGAGGAGACTAATCCCGATGGAAATCCTTCCCAAGATCAAATTGATGCTCAAATTAAGGCGGCAGAGGATGCAGCGTCAACAGTTTCAGAGGCTTCGGAAATTATAAAGTCCCAAGAGGAGGCCTATGCAACAAGAAGATCTGAGGAAGAAGATAGGTGGGAAGCGCAAGAAGCAAAGAGAGCTGAACTCGATGAAATAACAGCTAAAAGACTAGAAACACTTGCTTCAACGGTTTTAGATGCCGCAGAAGTTGCAAACCGATCTGCTGGAACTGCAACATCTAGTCATAAAGCCCTATTATCCAGTATCAAAACTATTCAAAAAGCCGCTGGAATTGGTAATTTAAGATCAACAATTGTCGTTTCTATTACAACAGCCCTGCTTTTTGCAACAGCTGGTTTGTTCGGATTGGTAATTTATCAAATGAATAATAAAATTGATCAGCTTGACTTAATGATGGTTAACTTAAGTACCAAATCAGCGGAGGTCAAAAATAGCTTATCAACAGTTGAGAACCTTTCCAGTGAAATAGGAGAAATTAAAAGCGGTTTTGATCTTATAAAAAAAAGTCAAATTACGATCAATGAAAAGATGGGGGAACTAATTACCGTTACAAAGAACGACAAAACTGAGCAAGTCAAACTTGTTCAAGCACAAACAAAAGAGGCTACAAAAGAAGGAGCGGAATCTGTTAAAAAAATGCTTGAGTCGGTAAAAAAACTTGAGGATGGAATCAAGAAAAAATTTGAGTTGCAGGAAAAAGCTATTAATTCACAGAAAAAAATAATAGCCAGCTTAAATAAAAAAATTAACTCTTATGGTGGGGACTTAAAAGAGAATTTGAAAGAAGCAAATAAAAAAGCTGATGAGTTAGCAATCGCCGCTTCTGAACTCACCAAAGTTAGAGATGAAATACAAGCTTTAATAACTTTACAACAAAGAAGGTATCTAGAAGCGATAAAGGCGGCAGTCCCAGATCAAAAAAACAAACAAATGATTAAATACCCGGGGAAAGTGTCCACAAAAAATGCTGATAATGAGCAAACAGTTAATTAACAGTAATTTTTGTTTTACCCGCTGACAATTACTTCTATTCTTCTGTTTTTGGCTCTATTTTGAGAGGTATCATTAGGTCCAACTGGTTTTGTGTCAGCATGCCCGGAAACATTTATTCTAGCCGGAGTAACTCCACCTTTCTTAATAAAGTAATCTGCTACAGCTCCAGCTCTTGCTCCGGATAAATCCCAGTTTGATTTGAATCGAGGATTTTCAACAACAGGAACATTATCAGTATGTCCCTCAATTTTTACACTGCCCTCTCCAGTTGAAATTGTTTTTCCTACCTTTTCAAGTAAAGGCATAAATCCTGCTTGAAGATCAGCTTTACCAGAAACAAAAGAACCCTGTTCCGCCAATCGAATAACAATATTATCGCCATCTCTAAAAACTTCAGCCTTACCCTCCGAAATTTCATTAGAGAGATCATTCTTTATCTGAGCTAATCTAGCATCTATTTCCTCATCATTCACAGCTGAAGATTGTCCACTAGGTCCTGTTGATGATTGACGAGCCTCAATTGGTTTGGTAACAGTTGATTGAACTTCAGCTATCTTTGCAAACAACTCAATTGATTCTTGACTAACTACACCAGCCCTTTGTTGGCCTTTCTCTCCGGATCCCCCTCCACCTTCAGGAGAAGTTTTATCAGACAAAGACTCTTTTAACTGAACAACCACTTTATCCCCATCAGTTGAGACCTCGACCTGACCTTTTTCTATTTCTTCGGCTAGAGCTTCGGATACTTTTTTTGCTTCCGCTTTTGTTTCTTCATCTGATGGTTCAGGATTTGTTTCGGTTTCTGTTTTGAGTTCAACATCTTTTTGAGTTTCATCAGTGGTTTCTTGTTTAACTGTATCTAAAACAGTCGGCTGGGCAACAGCAGGTGAGAAATTTTGCGCAATAACACTTGTGGCTTTTGGTTGTTCAACAGTAGGAATCAAACGTTGAACTCCAAATGAATTTTTCATTGTTCCAGAAATTTGTTTGAACTTTGGTACATTCATCTCAGCAAAAGATAAAATCATAACAAAAAAAGCCATCAGTAGCGTTGCCATATCAGCAAATGTAGGCATCCATGCTGGAACTAACTGGACACACTTTGGACACTCCTCACACTTACATTCTTCAGGAGGGTCCTTTTTCTCAGGAGGGGGTTCCTCTTCCTCCTCTTTGACCTCTTTTTTTGGAGGATCCTCTGGAGGAGTAGAACTCTCCTCTTCTTTGTCCTCTCCATCAGTCGAATTTACCGCTTCCTCCTCGCCCTGCTCGCCATCTTTTTGAATCTCATCGAGGTCTTCAACGGTAGTAGCCACTATTCATTAACCTCCAACAGCCGCTTGCAACTTCTCACGATTTGCAGGAATAATAAATCCAATGAGAATATCTGGAATCAATCGAGGGTTGCCACCACCTTGAATAAACATTAAAGCTGCTATTATTATTTCATTGTTTGTTTGCTCTTCAGCATGAACAGCCTCAAGTTTCTTCCTGGCAGGCATGCATATAACATTTGCGATGATCGCCCCATATAGTGTGGTAAGAATGGCAACAGCCATTGCCGGACCCAATGCCTTAGGGTCACTCATATTTCCAAGCATAATAACTAATCCAACTAGTGTTCCAATCATACCCATTGCTGGAGCTAAATCTTGTGCATTACCAATCATGTCATTTCCTGATTGATGACGAGCCTTAATTTGATCCATTTCGGTTTCCATTGATTGTTTGATGAGAACAGGGTCAGTTCCATCAACCAACATGCGGACACCTCTTGCCATAAAGGGGTTTTTTATGTCCTGTCCCTCAAGAGCAATCATGCCATCCTTTTTGGCAATAGTTCCGAGTTCAACTAATTGCTCAATTATTTTTTCGGGTGTTTCGGAACTGTGAAGGATTGATTTCAAAAATACCTTAATTGCACCAATTAAACCAGGTATGGTGGTAGTATTTAAAACCGTTGCAGCCGTTCCACCAATAACAATAAGTACCGATGGTACATCAACGAATACCGATGGATCCCCCATCGCCATTATGATTAAAACGAATGCTCCAACAAGACCAATTACGGTAGCTATATCCATAACTTAAACATATCTCCAGTAAAATCAAAATATAAGATTTAACAATATGTGATTAAAAGCACAATTTGTTCCACATTACTACTAACTTTAAAAATAATAACTAAAATTGTAAAAAAAAACTTTATTTCCCTTACTTACTATCCTATATTAGAGTTTCAATATTGTTAACTAAGTCTTAATCACGTGGTGCAATTAAAAAATAAAAAAAAACAACTATTATCCTTTGTACTTTTTTTTCTTATTACTACTCTAATCTATGGTTGTAATATTAGGAAGCAGCCACCCAAGTGCGATGTTTTTTTAAATGAAAAGCCCCAAGATCGATTTAGATATGATGATACAACTCCAATAGCTTATGACAAGCTTACCCGTATTTCATGGTATAGATGTAATGCAGGTCAAGTTTTTCAGGACGGGGAATGCGTGGGTGAAGCACTAGAGTTAAATTGGACGGAAGCCCAGTCTTACGCACGCGAATTTTCCGCCAGTTCAGGCAAAAATTGGAGGTTGCCAGAGTATTGGCAAATGAGAGAATTACAGAGATTTGACTGCATAAGCCCTGCAATTGACACTAGAGCGTTTCCGGCTGTTAAAATCAGCCACTACTGGAGTAGAGATGAGCACATTTTTTCCGAGAGAATGTCGTGTTCTGTTTACACATTCAAAGGCCAAGGATTTTGTTGGCAACGCAAAACAGCCGAGCTTCCTTTTATGCTAGTCTCAGATGAGAATGCGGAACGAATTAAATTCTTAGGAAGAGTCCAACGCGTACTTATTGATTTTTTCAATTAATGTCGTTCTTTGAACACTTAATATTCTAGCAGTTTTTGAAACATTTCCCTTAGACTCCTGTAATGCCTGTTTAATAAAGTTTTTTTCTATTTCAGCCAGTCGCTCTTTAAGAGGCAAACTTTTATTTTCGGGAATTTTATTCACAAAATCATAGTTTTTAACTGATGTTCCTTGGGCCAGCATAATCACTTCTTCCACTGGATTCGATTGATTTTTGTCAGACTCTTCATTTAATTTTTCCTGGTTTCTAAGACCTTTAGGTAGCATCATTTGAGGTATATCCTTATAGAATAGACGTTTTCCAGGATAAAGCGTACTCAATCTAGCACATATATTAGATAACTCTCTTATGTTGCCTGGCCATGAATATTTCTTGAAAGCATTCATAAGACAATCTGCAAAAACTATTGGTTGATTTTGGCCTTTAGCAAATTGCTTTGCAAAATTTTCAATCAAAATGGAAAGATCCTCTGAACGATTTCTTAATGCAGGGGTATGAATGGGTAAAACGTTCAATCTATAGAACAAATCTTCTCTAAACCTACCAGCCTTAATTTCCTCCTCCAAGTCCCGATGCGTTGCAGAAACAATCCTTACATCAATTGGGGAAGGTTTGTGAGACCCAATTGGGTCAACAACTCTCTCTTGGATAACTCTTAAAAGTTTTACTTGAACTTCAGGGGGTAAGTCGCCTATTTCATCTAAGAATAGAGTTCCTCCATTAGCCAACTCAAATCGGCCTAATCGATCAGATAGTGCCCCAGTAAAAGATCCTTTCCTATGGCCAAAAAGCTCACTTTCAATCAAATCTCTTGGAATTGCAGCACAATTAACAGGGATAAATTTATGTTTGAATCTATTTGATAGTTGATGCAGATTTCTAGCAACCAACTCTTTTCCAGTTCCGCTTTCGCCTAATATTAAGACAGTAGCATCAGAAGATGCCATAGTCTCAATCAGGCTTCTAAGATCTTTTATTAATTGGCTAGAGCCTAGAATTTTTGAAAGGGGGTTCATCTAAAATAAAAAAATGAAGTGAAAAAAACAGACTTTTCAATACTTTGCATGCTAATAGTATAAAGTATCTCGGGAAATTGTCGATTAATTGACTATTGAAAGAATAACTTTTTATGAATAAAAAATTAAAGATCGCCAGTTTTGCGTCGATTTTTTGATGGAACCGTCTTTGAGGATAAATCATGAATCCATTTGCTACTTTAACACTCACAACATTAGTAATAATTATTTCTGGCTGTTCTGGCATGCCAATTGCCGGAAAAAATAAATACCCAATTCCTAAGTCTCAAATACTTGCTGAACAAGAATTTGCGTCGCAAAAATCAAAAGCTGATTTAAATCGGGGTAGTTCTAAATCAACCGAATCTAGAAATTCAGTTCGATTGGCCTCTATGAACGCGTCCTTAAAGCAAACTATTGCCGAAAGAGCTGCGGCCGATGAAGCCGCAAACAGAGCCGCACTGGAAAGAACTGCCGCTGACAAAGCTGCCAAACTTGCAGCCTCTGAGAGAATTGCGGCTGAAATGGCNGCTAATAGGGCTTCATCCGAAAGGGCAGCCATTATTGCCGAAGCAGAAATGACTATTGATGAAAAGCTTGAAGCTTTGGATGTTCAACAAACACAAGAGGTAGTTGCCGATGCAGATAAAATGCGTGGTGAAAGCTTAATGAGACCTCTAGTTAAAAGAAGGGCTGCAATAAATGCTACCGGCTACGCAGTAATTAGCATTCAGCATCATTCGGTTCAAGCTCAACAACGTCTTCTCGCGATTCGAGCCTCTAAACTCGACGCTTACAGGGGTTTATCCGAGCAAGTATTTGGTCAATATTTAGANGCNACAACAACCGTTGCAGATATGGTAATCAAAAGTGATGTCTTCAGAACAAAAGTTGAAGGAATTATTTATGGTGCTAAGGTTGTTAGTATTAACCCGGTTGGAGATGATACATACGAAACCACACTCTCACTCGATGGGGGAATAGTGGAAGATCTGCGAAGGTATTATGCTGAGCAACTAGCGTCTATTTACTGATAAATCTAAAGCTTAATGAGTGCAAGGTCATGTTANTTTTTAATAATTTTAAACCTTTAAAGTGGTTGTTGCTGATACCAGCCAGTATCTCTTTGCACACTCATGGTGTAGCGGCACCAACCACTGATGAAACTCAAATAGAGNGTTCTACCNCCAACAGTTCGNTTATTTTGAAAGAAAAAAATGAAGCCGAACAAAAGCTTGAAACAATTAGGCAAACTCTGGTTTCCAAGGCACTCAGAACTCAAGCTAGAGTAAAAGCCAGTGCTTGGCTTGATGGGTCCGGTGCTTTGCATGAAAACACTCGAATAACATCAGATGTAATCACCAAAGGTTCACCCACCCAAAACAAGNTGGAAACACCTTTTATTGTNAATGAAATTAAACCGACTTCTGCTAAAGGTGTTTGCGATTTTTTCGACCCTCGTTATTATAGAAGAGCTCATTTCCAAGTACGTTCTGGCCGATCTAGTATGAATCTCCCTCACCATGAACTCCAAGCGATTTCAAACAAAGTCAGTAATTTACTAAAAACCGGATTACAAACAAATCAAAATTGGTTAATTAATAACCCACCTCCAAATGCCGTTAGTTCATATGACAAGTTTCTGACCTCATCCTCTTTTGAAAAAGCAGATTTTTCAATTAGTCTCATGATTCAAACAGAAGAAGTATTTTCACACAGACTCANGAGAAACCACGTTGTACTTAATCTACTTTTAACGATCGCAGATTTAAGATCCAAAAAGATTATNCTATCAACTAATTACCNTCTGCCTAGCCCTTGGGCACCGCCACCAATCCCAGCTCCTCGCTCGGGTTTGGCNCAAATTGCCTTCGCGATTCATGAAGCGAATATGATAGGTAAATTTGAAGTTCCTCNGCAAAAATCATACTCAACTCAGTTTGAAACTGAGGTAATTAAAGGGGTTTCTAANCTGATAAACGAAACCAATGAAGCATTTTTATGTAAGCAAATAACCTTTACAATAAGAGAAATGAACGAAAAATCAATAGAAATTAATGCTGGTTCAAAAAGGGGGCTAAAAATAGGAGATCAACTCCTGCTTATTGACAGCGCAATTATTCCGAATCATATTCTGGAAGAATCAGCTTTGGAGAAAATTGCTTTAATCGAAATTGCCTATGTCTCTGCTAACAGGGCAAAAGCANNAAAAATTGCAGGNCCTAACTTAGGACCAGTGGCAAAAAATTCAAGGTCGACAATTACTGCGACTCCATTCTAATATAGAGGTTATTATGAAATACACCAGATTTATAACTTCCTACAACCCAATTCTAAAAATTGCNTTCCTGTTNGTGTTGATTCCTTTAGGTTTGGTAGGTTTGAAACCAATTTATGCTCAGACTACAGAACTTCCAAGCTTTCCCGCAACAACCTCTGNTGAACAANAAAAANCGCCAACCGCACTAAGTCCGATTCCCGGAGAAATGGCAAAAAGTATTTCTGATCCAAAATCTATTGAGGCAATTAAAGCTCTTCTAATTCAAGGAGGTATTCCAATTAATCAGCCCGGAATATCTAATAAAGCTATACCTCCCATTTCTCAATACTCCGGCACNGGAATAAGTCGAGTTGATCAGAGTATGATTATGTATAAAGTAAAAAAAGGCGACACCCTCGATGGTGTTATTAGATCTGTACTCAGCACTCAACCGTTTAAAATCAAATCTGTCAGAACCGCTATCATTAATTCAAATAGACAAGCTTTTCCGAATGGCAGGCCAACATCAATGCAAGCTGGTGCTGTTTTGATGATTCCCTCACTTGCTGCTTTAAAAACCGAACTCACTGGTGGAATGGCATATGGCATTAATCCTATGAGTAGAAATACGANNAACAATGATGCNAAAAGCAATAACACCNTACATAAGGATCCTCATAATGGTTGGGTGCGTTTTCCTTAAAAGTCTTGATTGGAACTTTAGTTATAAGTTTTGATTGGAGTGGTATATGCTGATAACTCCTGATCTAGTTAATGCTGTTGCAAAAATAAATCCAATTTTTTTAGAAGGCACTCTAAAAATAGCTTCTCCTGAGGCCAAGGCGCTTGGGCTAAAGGATGGTCAAATTGTACAAGCAGTTATTGAAAACAGAGGNGAAAGAACAAAACTCATAATAAATAACAAGGAGTTTGATCTACCTAAAAATGCTCAAATTGCTTCTGAAACCAAGTTTCAAGCCAAGATAAATATAGGACCAAAATCAGCAATATTAATTCCCACTGGCCTTTTATCACAACCAACAGGTACTGCAGGATTACCTGTCAATCCAACTGGATTTACTCCAATTTCTCCTCATTTGATGAATTTGTTAGTTCATTCTGGTGGTTTAGCAAATCTTCAGCAATTATTCGTTGCCAACGGGGGTTTAGCTAGCTTAATTCAAGTTTCAGGTCTGGCCGACTTAATTACTAGAATTCTTGGTTCAAGACCAAGCATTGCNCAAATCAACTCAAGTACGATTAGAGATCTTATTTTATCTTCTGGTTTATTCACTGAAATGCGACTGGCTCAAAAACAAAGGGTTCATCCCCTTGATCAAAAAACACTTTTGTATCAGATTAGTAGAATCATGAGTGAGCGAGGTATTGATGCATCAAGTATTAACAGAGCAATCTTAGACATTGAATCTTCTCAAGTTGAAACTCATCAGAGTATCAACAACAGAGAATTATCATTTTCTTTACTACTTCAATTTAAAGACTTCGGCTCAGTNGATTTGTCTTTTTTTCGNGCGGCTGCTACTAGATTAGATCCAAAACCTTCTTACACATTTAATTTACATACAAAAAATGACTTGATAGGNGAAGTGTGGNTNCGAACTGTTGTAGAAAAGGAAACTATGTTGAAAATGACCATGTGGGCCCTGAGAACCGAAATTTCGGATCGTGCNAAAAATTCCACTAAACAACTTGGCGAATTACTAAAAAATGCGGGCCTTACAATTGACTCCCTTGAAATACACAATAGCGCCAGACCAGGCAAAATCGACGAGAGGCAGCCACCAAAAACAAGNCCCNTGAGTGGTTCGTTTGGAAGTGTTGTAGATATTGAGGCTTGAAGCATGAAAAATTCTAATAAAGGAGCTGTGGCTCTAGAGTACGGAGATAATGAGGTTCCGGTAATCAGTGCAAAAGGCGAGGAAGAGGTTGCTGAAACTATCTTAGAAGAGGCAAAACGTCAAGGTGTTTACATTGCCGAGGACCCCCGNTTACTAGCCGCCTTGTCTCACTTGGATATTGAAAATGANATTCCCAAAGAATTATATACTGCAGTGGCAGTTATCTTGTCATGGGCATATTGGCTAAGGGGAATGGAGCCGGGCGATGAAAAAAAACCTGAAAAAAAACCGAAATTTAAAGTTAGAGGGCAGATTTAGATGTTTTTTTTAGTTGGCTTTTCTTAAAAAACTATTTATAAANTCTATCTCTCTNTCTAAGGATAAACCTGAATTAAAATGCAACGATANCCAANCGCTTATTAATTCAAATCTTGTGAGTGCCAAGTCTTTCTCCACAGAAATTAATTGCTGCTGAGAAACTAAAACGTCTAAGCGCCTTCTTATTCCTAACTCAACACTTCTTTCGTTTGCAATCAACAAACTTTGGGCTGATTCTTGCGCTTTTATCAATGCTTTTATCAATGCTTTCTTCTCAAGAACACCGTTGTAGGAGGCTTGGACCCTGATTTTAATTTCATTTTCTAATTTNCTTAACTCCTCTGATTCCAAATTGTATTGCTCCATTGATTGCCGAACCCTTGAGTTAACTAAACCTCCCTGATAGATGGGCATAAAGAAAGTAAATCCGACAGATTTAGTTTCAGTTGAGTTATTAACAAAAAATGTGCTTTCACTTGAACCCTTTGAAATCTGGGCAGTGAAATCAACTGAGGGGAAATGATCATATTTTGCACTTTGAATTGCGATCTTGGCAGCATCCAGTCTTTCCCCAACAGACATNAGTTGAGGNTTATTTTTTAAGGAGTTNTNCTGCCATTTGTTTAAAGATCCTGGATCAAAATCCTCAGGTTCAAATCGNTTATGNTNAAATGAATATATNTTCTTGATATTTTTTCCAACTAAAACAGANAATTCTGCAAGTGAAAAGTCCTTTTGCTGTANAAGTTGTATTAATGTTGCTTCGGCTCTGTCTAAACTAACACTTACCTCAAGTAAATCGGTTTTGGTTCCAGTNCCCGCTAAGATTGATTTTTCTGCNAAACGTTTTTGTTCTNNNATNAGTTCGATTTTTTTCTTTTGTAAAAGNACNTTNTCAGTTGTTGCAAGATTATTNAGATAGGACANTGNAACCCTTAAGAGTAGGTTCTGCTCNTCNTTCTTAGCCTCAAGCTNTGATGATGAAGTGAGTTTTTTTGCTTTTTTNAATTCACTNANAAGTTTCGGTCGGTAAACAGGCTGATTCAATGTCAATGCATCTGACTCGGTTGTATAAGTTTGAGTTGGAAATTTTTGAATGTTATCTTTTCTTTCTTGTTNAACTTGAGACCTTGCCACNTGAACTGTGACANTTGGNAGTAACTGAGAGAATGCTTGCTCTTGATTCTCACTAATTATTTTCATTCTAGTTTTTGCCATAAGAAACAATGAATCANTATTCTTTGANAAATTAACNCTTTCTAATAAGTCNAAACNNTNAGTAGATTTTCCCAAAAAAAAGANTAACGAAAAAAACACCAAAACATTAGAGATTTTTTTAATCANTTATTCTTCCTTTAATGAAAAAGCAACTCTTCTAGTTAATGGATGTAAAATATATTCNAGCAAAGTCCTCTCNCCTGTTTTTATGACAATTTGAACTTGCATTCCAGGCTGAATTTTTCTTTTNCCAAGAATTTTTTTTGCCTCATTAGTCAATCTCACNCGAGCTAANTAATATGGTTCTTTCATTCCTCTTTCCTCTATNACATCAGTNGAAATAGAGGTGATTTCTCCTGGTACAACNAACAATGGAGTTAATGAAAANCTACTAAACCTAACATCAACTTCAAGTCCNACACTTACCCTNTCGATNAGATTAGGTTTNACTTTTGCTTCCACGAACAGTTGCTCATTTTTTGGAACGAGATCCATTATTTTNTCACCNGCTTTNAGAACAGCACCCTGTGATTGCTTTTTGATACCCATAACCTGACCAGAAACACCGGCCTTAATTATGGTTCCCTTGAGAGTGCGCTCAGCTTTTTTTCTCCTTTCTTCAGCAGCTTTTAAACGATAGTTTAGATCCAAAATGTTTTGTTTTGCTGTCTCTTGCTTGGCGAAAATTTCTTTACTTACACTGCTCAACTCCGAGTAACGTCTCTCTAATTCAAGTTGCCTGACTTTTGGTGCATAACCCTCCTTGACCAAATCCTTAACACCGTTTAATTCCTCATCAATTAATTTTATTTGTTCAGATTTAGTCTGCATTAATTGTTGATAGCTTTTAATTTGAAGTTTTTGCCCAATAATATTTTCCTCAAGACTTTTAATTTTATTTTTCTCTATTTCTACATCACTAGTAGGTGTGGCATCTTTAAGTTTAAGAAGAATTTGATCTTTTTCTACAAATTCACCTTCCTTTACATAGATTTCTTTTATCACTCCACCTGAAGAATGAGCAACCTCTTTTTTCTTTGTATCAATTACAACCATTCCAGAAGTAGGTACCCCTTCATCTAATGGAACTATTGCCGCCCACAACATCAAACCACCAAAAAATACAACGATAAACCAAAAAGCAAATTTTCTAAAATAAGAAGTATTGCTAAGCTTTTCGAATTCTTTGTTTATTTTATCTTCGTCAATAAGTTCTTTAGTCAATTAATTTGCCCTAAAATTTATGCCTTTTTGTTTTTTTGATCTAACTTCCAAGCTTCAACATCATCATCACTTATTAAATTTCCATCATTTAAGGTTATAACTCTGTCACAGACGGGGATGATAGATTTTCTATGAGTAACAAGAATTATAAGAGAATTTAATTTTTTCATATGCCTTATTGCATTTGCGAGACCAGTTTCACCAGGAGGATCAAGACTAGAATTTGGTTCATC
>NHCU01000057.1 GCA_002167365.1 Betaproteobacteria bacterium TMED41
TTTTCTATTCTTTTACAAATTTTTTTCCCTATTAGCGGTCACTTTGCGATAGAGGAATCTTTTGGTTTTGCTGCTTGGTTTGGCTTTTTAACTTGCGTGATAATGATAGTCCTTGCAAAACTGTTAGGTTTTTTAATTAAACGNCCTGATAACTATTATGATTTTCACCAAGATTAGGAGGTATTTAGGTTGATTCATTCAGGTCTTTTACTAATTTTCACTGGATTAGTAACCGTTTTTATTCCCTTGAAAATCGCTCGTTTTTTTTGGCTGGTTGCAGCATTAATCTCTTTATTTTTTTCAATAACTATTGATCACGGAAGTTCCNTGTTTCTAAATTTTTTAGATCATGAAATAGTTTTATCCAGAGTAGATGGTTTGTCCAAGATTTTTACAATAATTTTTTCTTTAATGACTTTAATTGGGTTAATTTTCGCGTGGAATCAAAAATGTAAAACTGAACTTATCGCAGTCCTAGTTTATTCTGGAGCAGCTATAGGAGCAGTTTTGGCAGGTGATATTTTTTCTTTGTTTTTCTTTTGGGAAGTAATGGCCATTGGATCGACTTTAATAATTTTCAGCTCTAATACTGTTCTTTCCTCCAAGGCAGCCTTTCGTTATGCTTTAATACACTTTGCAGGTGGAGCCATTTTAATGGCAGGGCTGACAGGTTATGTTTTAGAAACCAATAAAGTTATTTTTGAAAGTTTTACTCTTGACTCAGCATATAGTTGGATGATTTTAGCTGGGTTTTTGATCAATGCAGGTGCTCCTCCATTCTCCTCCTGGATTTCTGATGCTTACCCGGAGGCCTCTTATACAGGCACTGTTTTTTTGTCAGCCTTTACTACCAAGACAGCTGTGTATGCTCTNCTTAGAGGGTTTCCGGGAAGCGAAATTTTAATTGCTTTTGGACTATTTATGATTTTTTATGGGATTATCTATGCATTGCTAGAAAATGATATGCGTAGAATACTTTCGTATAGNATCGTCAACCAGGTTGGNTTTATGATAGTGGGTGCAGGGATTGGTACCGAAATGGCAATTAACGGAGCAAGTGCCCATGCTTTCGCGCATATCCTCTATAAAGCTCTACTTTTAATGTCAGCAGGATCTGTCTTACTTATGACTGGAAAGAGAAACTGCAGTGAGTTAGGNGGACTTTTCCAGACTATGCCGCTTACAATGATTTGTGGAACTATTGGTGCTTTTGCTATTTCGGCATTTCCATTAACNTCTGGTTTTGTATCAAAATCTATGATTTCACAGGCTGCTGCAGANCAGCACTTGCTCTTAATCTGGCTTTGTTTGGCTGCAGCTTCAGCAGGAGTTTTTTTGCATGCTGGTATTAAATTTCCTTGGTTTGTTTTTTTTCAGAAAGATTCAGGACTTNGACCACCAGAACCGCCTTATAGTATGAGATTAGCTATGATTATTCTTGCCTGTCTTTGCATTGGTATTGGGGTATTTCCTGATTATTTGTTCTCTATTTTACCTTATCGTGTCGAGTATGTTCCTTACACAACATCTCATGTTGTATTTCAACTTCAGCTTTTATTATTTGCAGGGTTTGCATTTTTTATAATGTTACCTTGGTTAAAACGGACTTTGACTATTTCGTTAGATCTTGATTGGATTTNTAGAAAGTTTTTTCCAAAAATAATTTCTAGTGTGTCTAAAAATAATTTTTTATCTTCTATTAAAATCAATTTGATTGATAATCTAATTCGATATTNCAAGACTAGTAATATAGCTGACTCTATAGTCAAAAGTTGGAATTCTGGCTANATGGTACTNTGTGTCACTGGACTTCTTAGTCTGTATTTATTTGTTCTTTATTTGATNTGAGTATTTTTATCAAAATGGTAAAAGTTATTTGTGCAATTTTATTTAATTCAAATGGTGAAATTCTAATTACGAGAAGATTCAAAGGACCTNACAAAGGTAAGTGGGAATTTCCTGGGGGCAAAGTTGAAGGTANTGAATCNAATCANGATTGCTTNCACAGGGAACTGTCTGAAGAACTTGATGTTAAAGTNCANATNCNTTANAAATTTACTGAGTTTGANTATCAATACCCNGGTNACGGTGTNNATTTAATATCNTACATTTGNTCAATGANCGATCAAAAAATTAAATTAGTTGATCATGACCTTCACGAGTGGATCAACATAAACGATGTAGACCTTTTTGATTTTTTAAGTGCTGATGATGAAATTTTAAACAAATTAAAAAATAATTCTGACTTTATTTTAACGAAAGTATCAGAAAGCTTTAGTTAACGATAATACATATCTTGGATTTCCTCTTGCGTCAGCACTTACAAATGTGTTCCTTGCCTCTGCGGCCATAAAATCCAAAGACAAACCATCAGCACTGTTTAAACGAAAACCAAATCCGTGGGATCCCAAGTAGCTGTTACTGGATATAACATTACTAACCACGTCAGCAAGGGTATATGCTTCAGCGTAATCAACAAAAGCGTATAACTCTAAATTGGTTTGTTTTAAAAAAGCAAAAGGATTATTTATTATATTCTTTGTGAGTTCAAAACTTAAACCAAATCCTTTGTCTCCGGCTATGGCTCCACCGTCATAACCTCTTCCAATCGATGGTCCACCAAATGAAACTTGTTCACCAGCTAATAATTTATCATCAGTCCATTGAGCTTGAACATTTGCTTTAAGAGTAAGATTGTATCTGTTAAAAGGTAAGGAATGGTTACCTATTAATTTTAATTTTGTAAATTTTTGTTTAAAATTTGAAACCGATGGTACATTTGTACTTTTGTCAAACGAACCAAATAAATCTAAACCGTGAAATACTGAAAAACTTATTTGGGTGCTACCGCCAAACCAAACATCGTTAGTTAACGAAAAAGCTAAATCTGCAACTGTAGATTTATCAACTGTAATTGAACTAGACTGTAGTGTGGTTTTGCTTTTACCATTAGTTACACCTAATTCAACATAATATGATTTTTGTCTACCTCTTTTTAGAGGAAATCTAATTCTTGGTGCTAATGAATAAGATCTACTTACTATTCCAAGAGCTTTAAGAGAGCCTTTAGGTTCAGCGTCAGCAATTAGTCCAGCAAAACTAAAAATAGCACCATTATCTCCGATGGATTGAGAGTAACTAGTATTCCATGCACGTAAGTTATTGTTTTTAACTGATGCAGATAATCCAAAACCAAGACTACTAGCAACCGACGAAAATGGATTATTTAAAGTGGCATTAAAGTTGGTACTAATTAAACCCATTGTTTTGGAGGCACCATTATTAACTGTTAAAGAATATGACTTTGGTGGCAAATTATTTAATGTAATGATTAATTCTGAAGAGCCGAGCTTATCACCCTGACGTAAAACTCCTGAGCCNCTTATNCCTGGTANATCNTTTAAAAGNANTAANACTCTTTCNAGAGAAGCTAAATTAATTGGTTTTTTTCCAACTACATTNGCCATTATTGAGTTAATTTTTTTTTGTGCTGCAGATGTTCCACCCTCAGCGTATGCAGCATCTATATAGCCTTCTATAACTTTTATTTTAAAGATACCNTCAGNCACTTCTTGTGGGGGTATGAAAACTCTAACAAGGAAAAAGCCGTCATTTTTATACTTATTCTCGAGGTTTTCAACGGATACTCTCAAATCAGATAATGATATTTTGTTTCCAATTAAACCTACAAAAAGTTTGTTTACTTCAGTGTCTGGATAATAATCTGCACCTTCAATTTGAATATCGTTTACATCAAATTCAATATCATCAACAGCTTTTGGAACTGGAGATTTTTCAGGTGATTCTATTCTTAAGTCNAATTTTGGAGTCTTTGGTAAAGGAAGTGTTGGTGGTCTCAGGCGTGAAGTATCAGCATCTCTTGGAACATCAACTCTTTGTGCATAGATTATCATTAGNAAGAAAAAANANATANNANNAANGTAAANAAATTNATTAANTTNAATTTANAATTAANTNNNATANNTNCTCATAATTTTTTTTTTGNTTCATATATTTTACTTGTCTTCCATNACNACAAGGGTAGTTANCTAANCCTTTTTTNATTCNTNGNGNATGAAANNTTGCNANNGGTTNNTTAGGAAAATCTAANNTNAGTTCAANCATTGANNNANCNNCNTNANTTTCNTNTATNNTTTTNTTNNTNTNNTNTANTGANACNTNNNGATTTGNTTTTTTAAGNTNNTNNTAACAAGTAAGATAGCGAGTNGAAAATTCTGATTTGTAAAAATTNTCANTTACAGGATTGTATAAAGTTACNGGAACTGATTTNCCTTTTANAACAATNTCGCCAATNGGTANAAAAAANANNCCNTTNCANNCNGNAACAATCTCTTGAGTCGCNGCCAATCGAGTACCAAANTATTTGTTAACACTTTCGGTTCTTGCTGCGGTGTTTACAGTATCTCCAAGAGCTGTGAAATCCATTCTGGCGCTAGATCCAAAGTTGCCTACAGTAGCAATACCAGTATGAACTCCTATACGAGTACAGCCAATTGGAANACCTAAATTATTTTGAGTAAGTCGAAATTTTTCACAATATTCGTCCAAGTCTAGTGCACAACTTACAGCTCTTTCAATATGGTCTGCTTGAGGTATTGGGGCGTTGAAAACAGCCATGATTGCATCCCCAATAAATTTATCTATGGTGCCTCCATGCTTAAATACAATCTCACAAGCACCATTTAAATAGTCGTTTAAAACCGATGATAATTTTTCTGAACTTAAGTTCTCAGATAATGTTGTAAAACCTGCAATATCAGAAAAAATAAATGTGGTAACTTGTTTTTTNCCGGTAACACTAAG
Organism: Betaproteobacteria bacterium TMED41; assembly: GCA_002167365.1. Taxonomy (GTDB): domain Bacteria; phylum Pseudomonadota; class Gammaproteobacteria; order Burkholderiales; family Burkholderiaceae_A; genus UBA7377. Next base: position 4,825 of record NHCU01000057.1, read on the forward strand.
NGAATCTGGGTTTTCAACTAACTTGTCAACAACAGCNGGAGCAACGTATCTAGAAAACGCACCTTGTACAAATTGACGTTGTTGTCTTTCAGCTTTGCCGATGATTAGATCCATCATCCATAGTGCTAATGCAAGAGACAGTGTAGGGGCTACAAGTGGAAGCATGGGCAATCCATATGAGAATCCCACAAATGAGATCACCCAAAGAATTACAGCAGAAATTATGCCACTCACTACACTAAATACTATCCCTTTTTTTGCCAAACCAATNCCAATNCCAATTAGTGCCATCAATAAACTAGTGAGAAAAGTTGTATTCGTCGTAATTTTATAGGGCTCCCTTTTTTCAAGAAACTGCGAAAGAGCGTGAGCATGAATGATTACACCAGGCATTTTTCCTTCCCAACCATCATCAATTATTGCTAAAGGTGTACGATGTCTATCTTCAAGGGAGAGTTTTGCTCCAATAAGGACAATTTTGTTTTTAAACCACGCATCAGGGAGNACGGCGACAGCATGAGATGGAAATTCAGGAAATGCGGGAGTTTCAAGGTTTAATTTCGGTCTCCAGGCAATAGGAATATTTTTTTTATTTGAAGTTTCAATGCCAACAATTTTTGCCCCTTTTCTTGGAAAGCTTAATGGCATTCCGGTATCATCCTCACCTGGAAATATCCACCGAACAGTTCCATCAAAAGGATCAGTGGCAAAGTTAGCCGCAGCTCTTTTGTTGGGAGGTACAAAATCATTTAGATAAGCAAGTTGATCTTCATTTACGGCTGAGGGGGTGTTTGTATAACTAATGAATAATGGAATGGTTGAATTTTTTATAGTTTGTTTTAATAAAATATCTTTTTCAGGCTCAGTTGGAGAATCAAATAAAACATCAATTCCTACTGCCTTTGCTCCTTTGATTTCTAATGTTTTGATAAGGCCTGCTATAAATTCTCTATCAATTGGTGATCGATATGGAAACATACCAACTGTTTCCTCGGTTATTGTAGCTATAACAATATCCTTAGATTGTTGTTCAGGTGGTTGAATTGCAATCCTAATGTCTTTTACTGAATTTTCTAGGTATTTGAGTGGAGTGAAATATAAAGTTAGTAAACCTCCAATTANTGAAGCAACAATTAAGACACTTATCGATGANAAAATTTGTTTTTTATTTAATTTCATTTCAATAAGTTAAGTTATTTTAGGAGTCTTTTTTTAGAGGTCCAACGGCGTTGACTTGGAAAGTTTTGTTAGTAATGAATTTGCCTGTTGGATGCATCCTTTCTCTAGCATCCATGCAGTTTGTATGAAAGGATCTTTAATAGTTTTCGGGATTATGGTNAAACTTATGGCAAATTCTTGTTGATTGAAATTTACCAGCACAGTTGTTGTGCCTTCAAATTTACTAAGATCAGGCATTATCATCCTATCTTGACCGATTTGCCAAACTAGATCAGCTCGCCACGACCGATCCACTGGAAACATAACAAAGGGCTCCTCTTTGTTGGTATTTGGCCTCCAAAATTCGGGCTTTTCTCCCTCGAAAAGACATCTGGGACCACCTCTGGTTATATCAATTGCGATATGATCTGGTGTTTGAACAGCGTTTGTTCCAGCTCGGATAACACCGATAGAGCTTGTTCTGGCATCTCTACTTGCTATTAATACAGATAATGCCTTGGTAGGGTCTGGCTTTGAAGNNCCTTTTTTAACAGGAAGACCTTTGAATGGGCCTCTGTGGGTGATACTTTTCCCGTCGGCACCAATCAGTGTGAGTCTTTCTCCTTCTTTTAATGAGATTGATTGAGTAGGTGAAATAGATTGTCCAACCTTGAAATCACCNCCTCTGGCTTGAAGAACAATTAATTGAGCAAAAGATGGTAANGAAAAAATTAAGAGGTANAAAGAAATTAAAAACTTTTTCATATAATTTGAATNTCGNTATTAATCATATTTTAGGAGTCTCTCTCGGTAACGGTAGCCAAGATTCATCAATTCCGTCACCAACAACAACGAAGGCTGCCCAAAAGAAAGGGTGNGCTGTTTTTTCANNTTTAATTAAACTTTTTTGGGCATCNCTTAATGAAAGAGCAGAACCAGTTTTAAGATCAGGGCCAAGTGATTCAAACATTGCAGACATCAGACTTGCTGTCGCCCTGGATGGAACTTGCCAGTGACTAACAACAAGACTTCTAGCCCCTGCGAAGAAAAAAGCTTCAGCTAAACCTGATAGGGAATCACCGCCGAACCTACCGCTACTACCGGCTGTGTTACAAGCTGAGAGGACAACAATATCGGCATTGATTCTCAATGAAGCAATTTCACTAGCCTCCAACAAACCATCATTATCTCTGGATTTTGATTGAGCTGGAGGTGTCATAACCAAACCTGGCTCNGTCTGACATTTCANCTCTCCAGGCAGTAAACCATGAGTNGCAAAATAAAGAACTTTATAATCNTTTAGNGATTGNTTTCTTAGGTTTTCCTCNGTNGCTAAATCTTTNGAATAAAGGATTGANGGTGAATTTGAAGTTGAAAGAATTTTTCCTACAGTTTTNAATTCTTGTTCAGTTTCGGGAAGTGGGGCCAGTGATCTTATTAGATCAGCAGATGCTGGACCAACTTTCCGACAACTTGAGGCTAAGGCAGAAAGTGGAGAATTGGAGGCATTTTTTTCATCTTTTTGCACATCAAAACCACTTAAAGATGGATTTCCAAAAGCTAACAAAGGTTTTATTGGTTTTTTGGCTGGAGCTATTGTTCTTTGAGAGTAGAAAGTATTTAATGAAGGGGAATGAGATATTGCCACTCTATTTACTAACCAAGAAGCTTCTGAATATCGATCNCTTTTAGGTTCACTGTCAATTAAAAGNGCGAAGGGTAAACTTGCTAGNGGACCAGTAGGNATAATTATTAAATGATTAAGGTCTGCTAATNTTGACTGTATTNCTCCAAACAAACGATTGTGAAGAGAAAAAGCAAGTGATTGATCGAATTCATTAACGGAACCTGCTTGAATAACTAAAGCTTTTCTAAGTTCTTGAACTGACTCTGAGATAGAATCTTCNCCTTCATTGATTTGTCCAATAAAAAGACCATTTCGTCGAATTAAAAGTACGAAGGAGGATTTTTCACCCGTTATAAAGGATACTACTCCTTCAGTAGCTCCAAGCCGCTCTCGAAAATTTGTTGTTTCTAGAGTTTTTGGAGCAATGAGTTTGGAATAACCAGGAAACTCCTTGTTTATCTTTTGATTAAGTTGAAGTATTCGAACGTAAGCAATTTTTTTCTTTAAAATTAATTTGTCTTCGATAAGTTTACTTCTTTGATCATCTGGCAGCGATGTTTCATAAGATAATTCAATATTAGCTGCGTCGCGCTCCCTTTCAGCTACTTGTATTGCGTCAATTAGTGATGATAAATCTGGGTTGTTGATNGCNAGACGAGTTGAAGCTTTGTTAACTGTNTCCTCAACAACTGTGGGCCTTAAAAGTTGAAAAGCATCAAAGGCTTCATTAAACAAGCCCTGTTTTTCATTCTCATCTTTAAGAGTTTTGGAGTGATTTGTAATGGCTAGTGCAAATGGAATGATATCCTGTTTCCTCAAATTTACTTTAGTACCTAAAGGGAAAGATTTGATTTTTTTGAATATTTGCCTGTATGTAATAATTGAGGAAGTATTCATTCCCTCAACTTGATATGCTTTGGCGAGAGCAACCCTTATAGGTATTAGTTGTGGTCCATCCCCTGTTGCAAGGCCTTTTTCAGCTAATGCGGCAGTTAGAAATTTCTCAGAAGCTGATAATCTGCCCTGTGCAGAACTTATTTTACCAAGTGTTAGAAGAATATCAGCCATCCACCACTTAGGAAGCCCA
>NHCU01000058.1 GCA_002167365.1 Betaproteobacteria bacterium TMED41
ATGGTATTTTAATTGATATTGCTCATCCTCCTCGTTCACTTCATAGCGCTCTAATTTCTAGAATAAAAATCCTAGGGCAGTTAGATATTGCCGAAAAAAGACTTCCCCAGGATGGGAGAATGTCAATTAGATTAGACGAGGAAGTCCTAGATATTAGAATTTCGACTCTACCAACTGGTGTTGGTGAAAGAGCAGTATTAAGACTATTGGATAAAAAAACGTCAGGTTTTCTATTATCTGATCTTGGAATGACACCAGTAGTAAAAAAATCTTATGAAGAATCAATTAGTCGATCTCATGGGATAGTTTTAGTTACCGGTCCTACTGGATCTGGAAAAACAACAACGTTGTACGCCTCACTAGAAAAACTCAATGCTAAAGAAACTAATATTATGACTGTTGAGGACCCGGTAGAGTTTGAACTTAATGGTATTTCGCAGACTCAGGTTCAATCTAAAATAGGACTTAATTTTGCAAACGTTTTACGAGCCATACTAAGGCAAGATCCAGATGTCATAATGATAGGAGAAATAAGAGATTTGGAAACCGCAAAAATTGCGGTTCAAGCTTCATTGACTGGCCATTTAGTTTTAGCAACTTTACACACAAATGATTCTGTTTCAGCTATTGTTCGTTTAGTCGATATGGGAATAGAACCTTATTTATTGTCCTCAACATTGAACGGAGTTTTAGCTCAAAGATTAGTTAGAAAAATTTGTATTTTTTGCCAAAATACAATGTCGAAAGTTACAAATTGTGAAAAATGTAACTTTTCCGGTTTTAAGGGAAGAACAGGGATATATGAGTTTTTTCAAATTAATGATGAAATTAGAGCCTCAATTAAAGACTCAAATGACCCAAATTTACTTAGGCAAACTGCTATGAAATTTGGAATGAATAGTTTATTTAATGAAGGTGCAAGGTTGGTTTCAGAAAAAATAACTAGTATGGAAGAAATCAATAGAGTCATATCATTAGTCGAGGAGCAAAACTGAATACAAATTTTTTGAAAAAAAAACGCTCAATTTCGTTACAAGAACTAGAATTCTATACAAGACAAATGAGTGCTCTTCTCAACGCTGGAGTTACGTTGGAGAAAACTTTGAATACTATGGCACTTCAAAGTCAAGGAGCAAAGTCGGAAATTTTTATCGAAGTAAAAAAAGCTGTCAAACAAGGTCATACCCTTGCGAAAGCTCTATCAAACTATCCAAAGGATTTTCCTGAGGTATATATAGGATTGGTCTCTGTTGGAGAATTATCTGGAAATCTTTCTTTAGTGCTAAAAAAATTAGCAGTATTTCTAGAATCAAGTAATTCATTTAAACAGGGAATAATCTCTTCATTAGCTTATCCTTTAATAGTAATTTTTGTATCACTAATGGTGGTTATACTTTTAATGACTTATATAGTTCCGCAAATTGTAGATGTTTTAGTTGCACAAGAAAGGGATCTACCGGCAATAACCATTTTGCTAATTGTTATCAGTCAGTTTATAAGAGACTGGGGTATGTTGTTAATCATGGTATCAATGACATTATTTTTGCTATTTTCCTACCTTTATTCTTTAGATAATAAATTTAAATATATTGTAGATACTTTTTTATTGAAGCTTCCTGTGGTAGGTAATTTTATAAAATTGGGTGAGTCTGCTCTATTTGCTAGCACCATGCAGATCGCAATTTCTGGTGGGGTAAGCATGATTAAATCATTAAATATCTCTAGTCGTGTGATTGGTAATAAAAAGTTAAAAGAAAGCTTGAAAGAAGTAATGTCACTTGTTAGAGAAGGAGCAGAGCTAGGTAGATCGTTGGGTAAAGTTGATCAATTTTCGCCACTATTGGTTCAACTAATTTCAACAGGTGAAAAAAGTGGAGAGTTAATTGGAATGTTAGAAGTGGTTTCAACACAGTTGACTAATCAATTAAAACAGAAAGCTTTGAGATTTACTGTTTTTATAGAACCTTTGATGATTCTTTTTATGGGTGGTATTGTGTTGTTGATTGTTTTGGCGGTAATGATGCCTTTGATCGAAATGAATTCAATGTTGTGAGAATTATTAATGAAATTTAATAAAAAAAGAATTACTAGCCTGTTGGTATTATTTTCCTTAATATTTTTATGGTCTGTATCTGGTTTAGTTATTGGTCAATTGATGGCAAAAATATTTTCTCCCAAAATAGAGTACATTAACAGCAGTGAAAATTTTAATGACAGAGTTGAATCGAATTCAATATTAAAAATTTTTGGAACTGATAAGGTTGATAATTTATCCGAAAAGGATGTAAGAATAATAGGATTGGTNGCAGGTTCCAAAAATGGTGCAATTCTTATTTCAATTAANAAGGGACCTGTTAGAACATTAAAGGTTGGAGAAATTTCAGATGATGGTTGGATTTTTAAAGGTGTTTCAAATGATNCTGTAGTTTTGTTTTACAAGGGTCAAACCATTAATGTTCCATTTTCTGGAAACAAAAGTAATATTTTTGACAATAAGCCAAATAAAATTAAAAAAAGAAATAACACAGATAATCTCATTTGAGTAAATATTTGAACTGAAGGGANATGATGGTGAAAACAAAAAAAGAATTTATTTCGACTGATGAAGCACCAAAAGCCATTGGAACATACTCACAAGCTGTAAAAGTTGGAGACATTGTTTTTTTATCNGGCCAAATTCCTCTTGATCCAAAAACTATGAAATTAGTTGGAGAAAATTCAGCCAATGGTATTAANATGCAAATTCGTCAAGTTTTTGAAAATTTGTCATCTGTAGCTAATGCATCAGGGGGTTCATTGAAAGACATTGTTAAGCTAAACCTTTATTTAACAGATTTAGCTCATTTNCCTCTTGTTAATGAGATTATGGAAGAATATTTCACTGCTCCGTTTCCTGCAAGAGCAGCAGTTGGAGTAAGTAGTCTTCCAAAACAAAGNATGTTTGAAGGTGAAGCAATTATGATCTTAACCAAAAGTGTTTAAGTTGAAAATTGCAAGTATTTCCAAAAGGTATCCAAAGATTAGGAATTGAAAAATGGTCTGATTTGCTTATATATTTTCCTATTAGGTATGAAGATGAGTCCAATATAATAAGTTTGTCGAATTTGAATTCTGGNATGACTAGTCATAGTCAAGTTGAAATTTTGTCGCAAAAAATTTCATTCAAACCACGCAGAATGTTGACTGTTACAGTTACTGATTTTTCAGGTTCTGCTACTTTAAGATTTATTTATTTTAGACAAAGCATGGTCAATTCTTTGAAGGCTGGTAATAAAGTCAGAATCATTGGTCAACCAAGAATCACAAACAAAGGATTTGAGTTCATTCATCCAAAAGTTAGAATGGGCTGGCTAGACAAAAGTGCNTTATTAAATAAACCACTNATACCAGTATATTCCAGTATTAAAGGCGTTAGTCAGAGTTTAATCAGGCGTTGGGTTGAGGAATCAATCAATAAGCATTGTCCAAAGGAATGGTTACCAAAAAATATTTTAGAAGAATTATGTTTTTTCCCNTTGGATAAGGCTGTTAAATTGATTCATAACCCTCCAGCTGATGCCTTTAAATCTGGTTTGTTAAATCAACTAATTAAAAAAAATGGTCCTGCATGGGACAGAATAAAATTTGATGAACTCATTGCTCAACAACTGGCCTTATTTTACTCTCGAGAAATGACTTCTAAATATGTTGCCCCCAGACTTGCAGATTCTAAGAAATTAGTTAGTAAAGTAATAAAAGCGTTACCATTTAATTTAACCAATTCACAAAAAAAAGTTTGGAATGAGGTTTTTAATGATCTTAAACAAACATCACCTTGCAACAGANTAATCCAGGGTGATGTTGGGTCAGGTAAAACTATAATTGCAGGATTGGCGATTGCTGCTACTGTGGGATCTAACAAACAAGCGGCAGTAATGGCACCAACTGAATTATTAGCAAAACAATTGTTTACCCAGCTTGATAATTGGCTTAAACCCTATGGAGTAAAAAGTTTATTTTTAAAGGGAGGACAGTCAAGCAAAAATAGAAATCATAACTTACTAGATTTAAAAGAGGGTAATGTGGATGTAGTGGTTGGCACTCAGGCAATAATTCAAGAGGCAGTAAAATTTAACGACTTAGGTTTATCAATTATTGATGAACAGCATCGATTTGGTGTGTCNCAAAGAGTGACTTTGCGTAAAGCGGGAGGTCACTTAGTTGTAATGTCAGCAACACCAATTCCTAGAAGTTTGGCTATGACATTCTTNGCTGATCTAGATGTTTCAACTATAAATGAACTTCCGAAAATCCGTAAACCAGTTGACACTCGTTTGGTTTCATCCGACAGAAGAGTAGAAATATGTAGTCGTATTCAAGTTTTTATTAAAAATGGCGGACAAGTTTTTTGGGTATGTCCTATGATTGATGAGCCAAAAGATGCTAGCAGAGCACTATCGGCATTAAAAGCCACTGAAAAATGGTTGAAACCAATTTTTAAAAATAACTTGGTTGTAGTACATGGAAAACAAAANAAAGAGGAAAAAAATCTNTCAATGCAAAAATTTGTNAATGGTTCAGCAAAAATATTATTGGCAACAACTGTTATAGAGGTTGGAATTAATGTTCCNAATGCTGGTCTTATTGTGATAGAAAANGCTGAAAGATTTGGACTGGCTCAATTACACCAATTAAGAGGNAGAGTTGGAAGAGGTGATCGTTCNGCATTATGCATTTTAATGTTTAATAAGCAATTAACTGATATTGCAAAAGAGAGAATGAAGATTTTGTATTCTACTAATNACGGTTTTGAAGTCGCACAAAAAGATCTAGAATTACGTGGTCCNGGTGAAATTTTGGGAATAAGGCAATCAGGAGAGCCCAGTTTAAAGTATAGTAATCTCATAGATGATGCACATTTAGTGGAAGCTGCAACAAGATTTAGCGATGAATTTAGGTTGCTATCATCTAATTTATCAAATAAAAAAAAATTTCAGATTTTAAAACAAAATTTAAAAGACCTNTTAATTAGATGGTCACACGATTGTTCTACATTTTTTGTTGGAAGTTAAATGACTCTTACAGAACTAAGATATATAGTTGCAGTTGCTCGTGAAAAACATTTTGGAAAAGCGGCGGAAGCCTGTTTTGTAAGCCAGCCAACTTTATCTGTCAGCATAAAAAAATTAGAATCAGAATTAGATACTCAAATTTTTGAAAGAGGTAATTCAGAAATATCCCTAACAGATGTTGGAAAAAAAATTGTTGAACAAGCCCAATTCGTTTTAGATGAGGCTNCTAGGGTGAGGTTAATCGCTGATCATGGTAAAGACCATCTGATAGGACCTCTTAGATTGGGTCTAATTTTTACAGTTGGACCATACTTACTCCCCAGGATTGTGAAAACAATCATAAATGCAACACCTGAAATGCCTCTTATATTATTTGAGAANTATACAGTTAATCTTCTGGAGCAACTACGAAAAGGGAGTATAGATCTTGCAATATTGGCTGAGCCTTTTGATCAAAATGGATTAGGTATTTTACCTTTATATGATGAGTCCTTTGTTGTTGCAGTTCCGAAAAGTCATTGTTTGAACAAGGTTGAAAAGGTTGCTTCTGAAGATTTAGCAAGCGAAACAATGTTACTGTTAGGTGTTGGACATTGTTTTAGAGACCAAGTTTTAGATGTCTGTCCTGAGTCTGCAAGGTTTTCTTCGCACTCGGTTGGAATTCAAAAAACATTTGAGGGTAGCTCTCTTGAGACCATTAGACATATGGTTGCCTCAGGCTTGGGAATTACTGTATTGCCAAAAATGTCTCTACAATCGCACTTGGAAAATACAAATGTGAATTTTCTCGAATTTAAGGATCCTGTTCCATCTAGGAGAGTTTNTTTAGTTTGGAGAAAAAGTTTTTCTAGAACTAAAGCTATTGAAAAAATTTATGATTTGATTTGCTCCGTGGAATTACCTGGTTGCAAAAAAATTAATAAAGGGAATAAGCTTGTTTGATGAACTAATAAATACAGTTGGGAATACACCANTAGTAAAGCTGACTAAAATAACTGGAAGTGAAAACTTAACTAAAGGCAATATTATTTTAGCAAAACTTGAGGGTAACAACCCTGCAGGATCAGTCAAGGATAGAGCAGCNGTCTCAATGATTAGTGGTGCGGAAAAAAGGGGGGAAATAAAACCNGGNGATACTCTTATTGAGGCTACAAGCGGGAATACTGGAATTGCATTAGCAATGGCAGCAAAGATGAAGGGCTACAACATTAGACTTATTATGCCCGAAAATTTGTCTGTTGAAAGACGTCAGGTNATGAGAGCTTTTGGAGCCGAGCTTATTTTGGTAAGCCAATCGCAAGGAATGGAGGGCGCTAGAGATTTAGCTAAAAAATTAGAAAAAGAAGGAAAAGGTCTAGTGCTTGACCAATTCGCAAATGATGACAATTGGATAGCNCATTACACTGGAACAGGGCCAGAAATATGGCGGGATTCAAATAACATGGTTACACATTTCATATCTGCAATGGGAACAACTGGAACAATTACAGGCGTCTCTCGTTATTTAAAAGAACAAAATCAATCAATTAANATTATAGGTGTTCAACCAACTGATGGATCACAAATCCCAGGTATTAGAAAATGGGAGCCACAATACATTCCTGCCATCAGGTCCAAGGCAATAATTGATCAGATTGAAGAGGTAGATCAGAAAGAAGCAGAGAGCATGGCTCGTAAACTTGCANAAGTTGAGGGNATTTTTTGTGGCCCATCAGCAGCCGGCGCCTTTGCAGTAGCATTGAGATTAAGCAGAAAATTAGAAAACGCTAAATTGGTTTTTATTGTTTGTGATAGAGGTGATAGATATCTATCTACAAATCTTTTTCCTGATTAAAAATTTGGCATNTAATCTTGGTCTTGATGTGTTTTATTATCAAAAGTGAAACATTTGCCATTCCAACCTTTCCCATCTGTACTATCTAGATAATCCAGAATGCCACCCTCAAGCTGAACNGCGTTGGCAACTCCATTTTCATTCATATATAANGTNGCTTTTTCGCATCTAATACCACCCGTACATACAGTTATAATTCTACAATTTGGTATTTCCGATTTCTTTTTTTCAAAAATTTGTGGGAAGTCACTAAATTTTTTAAGATTCCAATCAATAGATGAGTCAAATGAACCCATTTTTATTTCGAAATCATTTCTGGTATCNAGTATTCTTATCTGCAAACCATCNTCATCATATCCTTGGGTTAGCCATTTTGATAGTGTTTTTGAACTTATCGAAGGAGCCCTCTTTTTTTCTGGATTTATTTCAGGTTGGTTCATACGGATTATTTCATCTTTAATTTTCACTTTTAACTTCTCGTAAGGATTTTCCGCTAAAAAGCTTTTTTTAGGGACTAATTTCTCAAGACTTGGGATAGCTTTACATGCTTCAAACATTTGTTCGGTGTTTGCCTTAGTTCCGGCAATAGAAATNTTGATGCCNTCAGGAGACAATATAATTGTGCCTTTAACGGCAAGTAATTCGCCGATATCGGCAAGTAATAGCCGGTGATTATCAAGATGACTAAGTTGAGAAAAAAAATAACTTCTTATNTTTAAAAGTTCTGACTGCATTTTAACCTACCTTTATTAAGTTGCTCTACCAAACCAACCAGCACCAAGGGTAACTATTCTATCAAAGCCAAANTTTTTAATAATTTCTTGGTCNGTATAATCAGGGTTTACTGTTTTAGCATTAGCAACGACANCNGCTTTCCACTGAGAATAATTGGTTTTACCTAAATCAATTTTAAGAGGAGGGGGGTTTTCCCAGATTGGTTTAAATTTTGGTTCGATTGGAGTTGGTCTGAATTTCTCTGGTTGAGATTTCAACAACTCTAACGCTTGTGTTGGCGTATTTCCTCCGAATGGTTTAAATCTTTTTAAGGTAAAAAGTTCCTCTGCTCTCAATGAGGCAACATCTCNTTTGAGATCTTCTACCTTTTTAGGATCTATCATTCCTTGGTTACTCTCATCTTCAACCATTTTTAATGCTTCATAAATAGTCGTACCCTGCGGAAAATTTGACAATGACAACCCAAAGTTTTTCAATGTTTTTGTAATTACACTATCTGTATTTTTTTGAAGTTCTTCTTCAAATGCTTCAATTGCAGTTGTTCCGGGAGTATATTTGGGGGCAGCTATTGAGGTAATACCTAATTTTTTGAGATGCTCGGTTGCTGCTAATGTTGCTTTCAATAGTTCTTTGTCGACTTTTACTTTTCTCATTAAAACAGGTGCTCCGTTTTCGTCGAGCACAGGTTCAGTTTTGGGTTTTCCCGTAGCAGGATCCAGAACAGGAATACCAGATTCATTAGTCATTTGTTTTTCAACTGGTACGAATGTATTTCTGGCGATCATATGCCTAACATCGTACCAACTTGAGATAGTCTTTTTTATTGGAAGCCCATTTTTTAAAAGTAGATTCCCATTATCNTCACGCGCAAAGTCAACTTTGGTTTTTGGAAAACCTGCAGGTTCCCCGTTGAAGTCAGCCTTTATTCCCTCGTTAATTAGTGTTTTTTTTGCTTCTGCTTCTCTTTTTTCAATACCTAATCTTTCAGTTTGAGAGATTTGTATTAACTGTCCTTGAAAACCTGTTGAAAAGCTTTTATTTATTCGAGAGCCTAAACCAGTGTTTGCGATTACCCCAGTGGCAAAGGAATCTGCAGTTGAAACAGCAAGTGTCATAATTTTTTCTCCAAAAATTTATAGTTTTTAAGCAATTAAAATGCCAACTATTTTTTGATTTTTTTTTCTGTTCCGTCTAACCTTATTCTTTTACGTTAGGAAAACCTCAGAATGAAATTAATAGTATTTGATGTTTACGGTACTTTGCTGGATGTTTATTCAATAAGTAGCAAATGTGACGAATTTGCACCTGGTAAGGGACTTGCTATATCAATTACATGGCGTATGAAGCAAATTGANTATACACGGCTTCGATCAATGCANGGNGAAAAAAAATACAAATCATTTTGGGAACTAACCCATGATTCTCTAGATTATGCGTTGAACGATGCTAATGTAATTTTGTCTGGTGAAGAAAAAAAAATACTCATGAAGGAGTATTCNAGGTTGAGAGCTTTTTCGGAAAATCTTANAGTTTTAAAACAATTAAAGTCTAAAGGCTACAGTTTAGCTGTATTGTCTAATGCTAATACCTCAATGCTTGANACTGCTTTAAAAGCATCTGGAATATTTGATTTATTGGATTGTGTAATTTCAGCTGATGAGCTGAAATTGTANAAAATTGACCCAAAAGTTTATAAACTTATTCAAAAATATAGCAATGTAGAATTCAAAGACATTTTATTTGTTTCATCTAATTTTTGGGATATCGTTGGTGCTGGCTGGTGTGGTTTAAAAACTTTTTGGGTAAACCGAGACAAAAAACAACCCGACGTCCTNGATTACACTCCNGANATTGTTGGANGAGACTTGGTCGACCTTAAAAATTNCTTGTTATAAAAAAATGGGTAGACAATTGNCTACCCATAAGTTTAAAAAAATATAGNTTATTTNGCAGCTACTTGTGCTTCATAACTAATTCTGTAAATTGCACCTGCATAATCATCTGAAACTAGCATTGAACCGTCTTTCATCACTGCAACATCAACTGGTCGGCCTTGGTAAGTTCCAGTGTTTTTGTTTAACCAGCCGGAGGCAAAAACTTCCATTTTTCCAGCTTTACCATTCTTGACTGGNACAAATTGGACTTCAGCGCCACTAGCTTCTGTTCTGTTCCAAGAACCGTGCACAGCGACAAAAATACCATTTTTGTATTTTNTTGGAAAGTTTGTTTTTGCCCCGAAAGCCATACCTAACTGAGCTTGGTGAGCTGGAAAGTTAACTTGAGGGAAAATTGCTCCTCTAGGTTCTTTCATGTCTTTTAGTTCTGGAGCAGCAGATGATCCAGCGACCTTAAATTTACCATTCCAATAAGGGAATCCAAAATGTTGCCCAGCTTTGGTTGATTTGTTCAACTCNCCAGGGGGGATATCATTTCCTAAACCGTCAACTTGATTGTCAGTCCACCATAGGCTTTTGCCATCTGGACTAAAACCAATGCCTACAGGATTTCTTGCACCCATAGCGTAAACCTCGCGTTTACTNCCATCAAAAGCATTCATTCTTACAATACCGCCGATGCCGACTTCATTGTAGAGATCAATTTTTGACTTGGGTTGAACGTTAAAAGGTTGTCCAAGGGTGATGTAAACCATACCATCAGGNCCTATTTCACATGTACGAGCACCATGATTGTACGATTCTTCCTCAACAGGAATTAATTTACCTTGACTTACGACTTCAATTACGGCGACATCAGGACCCTCGTAGAAGAATTCAGCGGCGGGAAAATTTAACACTCTATTATGCTCAGCAACTATTAGGAAACCATCAGGTGTCCAGCAAACAGCATTAGGGTTGGTAAACTTGAGTGACGGAGCAAAAGATTTGACTTCGTCNGCCGTGTAATCACCATTTCTNTCAGTAATTGCCCATACCGTTGTTTTNCTAGTACCNGCAAAAAGCATATTGGTAGATGGAGCAATTGCCATATGACGNACGTCTGGAACAACTGCATACAAATCGATTTTAAAACCTGGAGGCATTTTGATACTCTCAAGGTTTTTTCTTAGTGCATCAGCATTTTTGCCCTCTTGGGGAACAACAGGAATATTAAGGTCTGTTGTAGCAACNTTCATTTGTTTTAGAGTTGACAAGTTGTCTGGTGCTGCTGTGGCTGAAAAAGCAACAAAAAAACCAATTGTTGCTATGAATGAACCTCTTAACATTTTAATTCTCCTATAAAAGTGAATCTTGTTATTATTAACTACAGATCCAATATACATAAATTTATCTAATAATATCTACTAGGGTTATTTCTATAAATAATTCTTTCAAGGGTATTCAAATTTTTTGGCGCCTCCGGTAGGAATCGAACCTACGACCCTCCCCTTAGGAGGGGGATGCTCTATCCACTGAGCTACAGAGGCTTTCATTTCATTTTTGTAGGTCTACAAAGAGTTAGTTTACCTCCATTTGCTTCCCTTCTTTTAAGCGCAAAATTTTTACATATTTTTTCTGAAGAAAAACAAAAATCCAAATAAGTGTTGTTATCTGAGCTACCACACCAAAGAAAGTCAGGCGGAAGATTGGGTTCAGTTTTATTGGACTTTTTGTTTTCTTTTGCAATAATTTGACTGTGGTGTGTCAATAAAATTAAAAAAACAGCCAAAAATATGGTTAAAAAATGAACAAACTTTATAAGTAATTTTACAAACATACATAAACTTTAACATTAGAAAATAAAAATGAGTCATCTACTGTGCGTTGCTCCNATGATGGATATTACTGACCGTCATTGTCGTTACTTTCACCGATTATTGGCACCAAACTCGCGTTTATATACTGAAATGATAACGACTAATGCTGTTTTGAATGGTGACCGAATAAAGTTATTAGAGTTCGATCAAAGAGAGAGCCCTGTTGCTTTGCAGTTAGGAGGTNGTGATCCAAAATCGTTGGCAATAGCNAGTCGGATTGGTACAGAAATGGGGTATGAGGAGATAAATTTAAATTGTGGTTGTCCCAGTAACAAGGTAGTGACAGGTAATTTTGGNGCAAGTTTAATGAAATCTCCAAATCTTGTTGCAGATTGCGTAAATGCGATGATTAATTCAACTAATGCACTGATCACCGTTAAGCATCGTTTGGCAATTAATGAGATGAATAGTTACGACTTTACATACAAATTTGTTGAAATTGTTAAAAGTGCTGGGTGTAATATTTTTATTGTTCACGCAAGAAATGCAATACTCGGTGGTTTATCTCCTAAAAAGAACAGAACAGTTCCACCATTAAAAATGCATTTCGTAAACCAATTAAAAAAAGACTTTCCTAANACTAAATTTATAGCTAACGGTGGTTTGNATACTGTTCAAAAATGTTTAAATTTATTGTCTTTAAGATCAAAGATAATTGATAAGAAACCTGTTGATGGGGTGATGATTGGAAGAGAAACTATCCAAAACCCATGGATTCTGGTTCAGTTGGAAAAGGCACTTTTTTTAGCCAATACACAATTACCAAAAAGCCCTGATCATCTGGTTGAGCATTTGCAAAAATATTTTGAGACTCAAGTAAAATTTGGGTTTAATCCCAAACGCATTACCAAAAATTGGNTGTATTTGTTTAAACACTACCCTGGTTCGAAAATATGGAGAAGTAGTTTAGCNTCTGGTTTAAGTCCATTGGAAGCATTTAAAAAAGCAAAATTATCATTATCATTTCGTCAATGAATTTCGTATTTTTATGGATCTTATTGATCGCCAAATAATTATAAAAAGAGATAGGGACATTAATAGCCAAATAACACTTAANAATATNTCNATTTTTTGAGTTGTATAGACTCTGACTAAGGCTTCGCACACGTACAGCCANACTAATAAAGACAACCATTGNAAAGTATAAATTCTAGCCTTATACAAGCCAGGAAGNGNAAGCATTAAAGGTAAAACTTTAGCCCAAAGCATTGAGCCACCAGGTCTTATAGGGTTNAGCCATATTTCCCATGAAATACCAAATATGATCATTGATATGACTAAGACTAANGCTGTGANNCTAAAGTTTTTTTCAATTTTTTTTTCAATTTTTTGCAAGTTTTTTTGCCATTTTTGACACTCTTCGTCCAAGAGCTTGGGCTATGATGCTCTCATCTTTAGANAGGGTGGTGTTATTGTTATTACCTGAATAGTGGGATGCGCCATAAGGTGTTCCACCAGTTAGAGTNGAAGATAAATTTTTTTCACTATATGGAATACCAACCATAACCATACCATGATGAAGTAAGGGNATCATCATACTAATTAATGTGCTTTCTTGCCCTCCATGCATGCTACTTGTACTTGTGAAAAATCCTGCGGGTTTTCCAATTAGATCTCCAGAGATCCAGTTTTCTAAGGATTGATCAATAAAAAATTTCATTTCGGCACACATGTTTCCAAATCTAGTTGGGGATCCAATAATAACTCCTGCGCATTCCCTAAGATCCTTTTGTTCAGCATATGGAGGTCCATCCTCCGGATGTCCAAGAGAGTTTTGAGTTTGTTGTTTAATCGGCATAACAGTTCTAAGTCTTGCGTTACATCCGGGAACATCCTCCACTCCGTTGCAAATCATTTCGGCTAAAACTGCAGTTGAGCCGTGTTTTGTTGCATATACAACCAAAATATCTAGTTCTTCCAAAATTGATCCAATTATTAAAAAGTTAGAGGATTAGGTCTGCTAATGCTAGGATAAACAATTTAGGGGACTTTAGCCTTAAAAAGGGGGGATAAACACCATGAAAGTGGAGGATATTTTAAGTTTACAAGAATTTGGTTTGATTACTGTTAGTCCAAATGATTTGTTATCAGATGCTGTTGTTTTAATGGCAGAAAAAGATATTGGCTCTGTTGTGGTTATTGACAACAAAAATGAGTTAGTAGGAATGCTGACATTTAGAGAAGTAATGAAAGTTTTAGCCAAA
>NHCU01000059.1 GCA_002167365.1 Betaproteobacteria bacterium TMED41
ATCAGGATGCGGCCCTCAAAGTCGCGGCCCTCGTCCTCGAGCGGTGCCCCACCGAAATCCCGCAGATTCTTTTCCGCGACCCGCGCGGGGTTTGGGACCCGGGGATGCCCGAGCTGTGTGCGGCGGTGCACGACGGCGACGCGTGCCTGGTGCAGCAGATTGTGGGCTGGGCGCTGCTGTACGAGCTGCACGTCAACGGCAACGAGACGACAGACGCCGCGGCTGCGGTTGATGTTATGCCAGAAACAATCCCCGCTGCTGTCGAGACAGAAGAATCGAGTACCGCTTTCGTCGAATACGTTTGGCATAAAGAAGGCGCAAACTTCTCGCGCGAAGCTTTGATGGAAAAAGTTGCGTTTTGGAACGGACTTATTGATGCCGGCGAATACGATATAACTCGCGTGAATCTTCTTTTTCCGCGCGAGGCCAGCGAAAATTATGACTTCGTTTGGGTAATGGTATGGCCTTCTGCAGAAGCACGTGACGAAGGATGGGCTTACTGGACGGCAAATGATGAGCCTTCATGGTTGCAGGAGATTGAAGGCGTCTTTAGTTTCGATGCGGCAGACGCCTATATGTTTGCGTCAACTACTCAGATGCAAGCCTCTGAGGCCAATACTACTGACGTGTTTGAAAACCAGTTTAATTTCTGCAGGTACTCCGAGGGCAAGGGCCCATCGGACTTGTCTGCCTTCCAACTGGCGCACGCCGAGTTTTTGAAAGCTTATGAAGAAGAGGCTGGCCCCAGTGGCTATTGGTATACCTTACTTGAGCCTACGTTCGAACCTAACGACCCGACGCCGGATTTTGTCTGGTTGGATCTTTGGTCAACCGCCGAAGAAAAAACGGATGGCATGGCGTATTTCGCGGATTCCGATCTGGCAAATGCGCTAGATGCTATGGCTACTTGCAATCGTACAGGCTTTTCTGGGCTGAACATTCGAAGTTAGTAAAAAGTGTAAACACAGTCGGGCTCGGAGCATCTGCCCGGGTTCGGCTTACACCGTAATCTAAGCTTTACTCCGTCTGACAAACTAGCTTGGTGATGAAACTGAATTCACGTTCGCGTTTCTTCGAGCGCTCGGCAACGAAGATAAGACGATCAAAAATCTAAGAAAAGAGGAATCATCTAACGGCTCCAGAATCCGCTGATGCTGTGAAATATAACCTAAGCCTAACCATTTGCCCCATTTGACGTGCCGTCTACCTCTCGTGAAATCAGGGAAAATTGGCCAAAAACACAGTGCTAGATCTGTTATTCATGTCCACTTAAATAACTTGAGGAGTAACTTTATTTCTTAGTCGGTAAGCTAAGAATATGTGTTGTAAAAAATTTTAAGAAAACTGCATAAACTATTGATTTTGCTCTGTCTGCAGAGCAAATTTAAATTCGAGTACCCTCTCGACGAGGAGGAAAAAATACGTATTATCGCCCTCGCTATTAAATCTTAGGAGTTCAATTTTGAGTAAGTTTACCTGTTTAGGCGTAAGCGCAGCTTTGGCGTTAAGCTTCGCATGGCCGACTGCGATCCAGGCCGACGAAGAAATGGTCATCGAAGAGGTTATTGTTACCGCCCAAAAGCGCGAACAAAGCATTCAGGACGTGCCCATCGCTATATCAGCGTTTGACCAAGAGTTTCTGGATGACGCTGGTATTGATGACGTCTTGGAACTGCAATTCTTTGTCCCGGGCCTGACCATCCTCAATAATCAGTCGCCCGCCCAGACCAATATTAACATTCGTGGCGTGGGCACTGCTGGCAACAGCTTATCGTTGGAGTCATCTGTAGGAATTTATGTTGACGGTGTATACCGATCAAGGCAGTCGTCGAGTATAGGGGACATTGTCGACGTCGAGCGGGTCGAGGTGTTAAAAGGCCCTCAGGGCACCTTGTTCGGCAAAAACACGGCGTCTGGCGCCCTGCAATTTCTGACTGTTAGGCCAGATCTCGATGCCCGAGATGGTTTTTTCGAAGTGCAGGGAGGTTCGGAAAACTACCGTAATTTTAAAGGAGCGGTGAACGTACCTTTAGTTGGAGGCTCAACAGCAATTCGGATCTCAGGCAGCCGAACCGAACGCGACGGCTACATGGAGAATTTGATCACCGGCACAGATCTTAACGATCGAGATCGCTACAGCCTACGCGGCCAACTCATGTTTGATAACGGAGGGGGGATTACCGCCCGAATTATTGCGGATATTTCAGAACTCGACGAAAAGTGCTGCGCGGCCACGAATATTTTTGACGGGCCTGGCGACACCATCGCTGGCTTTCTTGGAGCCGGCGGCGCCTTGCCTCCCACGGGCAACATGCCTGGCGCAAGCTTTTTGCTGCCGCTTGAGTTCGTAGCCTCAGCTCTAGGCTTTGCTGGCACACCTGTCGTTTTGGCGGACCAATACAAGGATGACGTTGTTGCGCAAGATATTGACTCGTACGCTGACATCAAAGAAACCGGTTTGTCGGCCGAATTGAATTGGGAAGTCTCTGAAAAGACGACCTTGACCTCCGTCACTGCCTTCAGGACATATGATGCCAACGACTTTGTCGATGCGGACTTTGGTGCTCTAGACATCTTGAATGTGAGCGGTGGCCGAACGGAACAAGAAACCTTCAGCCAAGAATTCCGCGTTGCCGGCAACTATGGCGACCGAATAAATTATGTAGCGGGTGTTTACTTTTTCGACCAGGAAATAAACCGCTCAAATCGTCTGGGTCTCGGGACTGCAGCAAACTTATTGCTGACGGGTGGATTACCCACTTCAGCATTAATTGGGGGTCCGGCCGTGTGTCCTTTGTTGGGCATAACGGATGAAGTGTGCAGCGGCGCTGCTTTTCCTGCGGGTGAGTATGCCGACAATATCTCCACACAAGAACAAAAGAGCTGGGCGGTTTTTGCGCAGGCTGATTTCGATCTTACGGAGCAACTCGTAGCCACAGCCGGTGTTCGCTATCTAAACGAAGAAAAAGACATGAACGTTATGTTCACGGAGTCGATCTTCACGCCAGTTTGGGCGGCCTTCACACCATTATCGCCTGTGGTCCCCGACGTGGATAACGAGACGTTCGAAGATACTGCGGTTACCGGCACATTGAAGTTGTCTTATTTCATCAATGAGCAAGTCATGGGCTACGTATCTTGGGGCCGCGGCTATAAGTCTGGCGGCACAAACATTGACCGTATTTCGCCAGCCACAGGGGCACCGCTTTTGTTTGATCCGGAAACCTCTGACTCTCTTGAGATCGGTATAAAAGGCGACTTCCTCGACAAGCGCCTGCGGGTTAACGCATCGGCCTATCAAACTGACTTCAAAGATTTCCAAGCGAACACATTCGTTGGCACGGGCTTCGTTCTGCAAAACGCCGGCGCCATTGAAAGCCGCGGTATTGAAATGGATGTGATAGCACTGATCAACTCTTGGCTGTCGATCGCTGGCGGTTTCGCCAACGTTGATGCTGAGTACGATTCATTTGTCGGAGGAGCATGTATACGTACGCCATTTGGTGCAGAGCCAGATGCAACCAAAAGAAATTTCCCGACGGTATGCGACGTTTCTGGCAACCGCGTCGGGAGCACGCCAGAATGGTCATACTATGCGTCGCTCATAGCCGAGCGCCAAATGGGTGAAGGCTCTCTTTATAGTCGCGTCGACTATAACTGGCGAGACGAAATGTTTATTGGCAACGATAATGATCCGAATAAGGTCGCGGAGTCGTCTGGTATTGCTAACGTGAAAGTCGGATATCGTTTTAACCAAGATCGTTACGACGTCTCTATTTGGGCAAAGAATGCCTTTGACAAAGATCATAGAACGAGCGCCTTTAACTCCGTTATACGCGAAGGTTCATTGACTGCTTACCACCTAGAGCCAAGAACAGTAGGTATCACGCTGCGTGCGAGCATGCAGTAACACACGGTAGGAACAGAGCAGTTCTTGTGGCTGCTCTGTTCATTCCCGCTGGGCCAAGATGTCTCGAGTACGGCATGGCTGAAAAGATAATTCTAATAACCCCGTGCCCATGTCCCGCCAAATATCTCTTTGCAGCGTCGGAAGCCGGTTAAGGGGTACAGGCCGCGTTTAACGAAGCAACCACCTGCGTACTTGAGGGTGCTCAAGCGTGGGATTGTAACTGCCTAAGAACCAACGCCCTAAGCAGCTATATCTCTTCCGGTTTATCCATTAAAAAGCGCTTTCCCCACATTGGTTTCGGTTTTGCGCATAGTGAGATTGGCCTCATGTCTGAGATATTTTAAGAGACATTAAAGACATCGATGACTAACGCGTATTGTGAGGCTTACGCATCGATTGCACGTTCGCCATCTGTTGCGCGCCTACGCTTAACACCATGGCATCATCGCTTTGCGCTACTAGCTGCATATTCAACTCGCCTTGCACCCTACAACAGCAGCAAATCTTGCGGCAAGTTTGGGGCCTTCTGGCGATGCAAAATCCCATTTGCCACTCGTTGTTGTGCCTCAAGAGTTCGTTCCAACGTGCACAACTTGATGACTTTCAGGATCGACACTAATCGCTGAAATAAACGGCCCGTTTTGATCAATCGTGGTGAGTTCTAGGAGCTTATTTTTGATCTTCCAGTTCAAACTCAAGCGAAATTCGACGCGGATGCACGCTTCGATCCAATCGCCTAACAAGTTGTTCCAACCGCTGTGTTCAACGATTTCGCCAAAAGTAGGCCGTGTGGATGGCTGCGGCGTTGCGGTGACATGAAAAATGAAGTCGTTGCTGATCAGCTTTGGGGCGAAGAAGCGAAATAGGCCTTGAAGGGTTGGGCTTAGAACCGCAGGGCCGAAATTTGGGCTGACCGTTTTAAAAAGCATATAAAAATGCTGCACTCTATGGGCGCTAAGAACTCTAAATTGAAATAATGGGGGGCGAGGAAAGAGAAATTAGTCGACTTGTGCGTTAATACTAGAGCCGGAGGGTTTAAGTATAGCCATGCACGAGTGGTTTTTAACTCCTACAGCCGCTCAATCACAGCGGCAGCCCGATTTAGCCACTGCTGTCGGGGCTAAATCGGTAAATCAAGTTTTGTCTCACTCAACGAGTGCCATAAATTCTTCGGTAGGGATAAACGGACCAGAGGATTCCACTTCAAATAGCTGATGCATGCCAAGGGTCGCAATTACTTTCTTCGAAGATTCAATATCTGGGTAGGTATTGATATTGACAAACTTGCCTATGCCAGCCGCCCAGCCTCCAGCAACAGTCGTTCCGCCCGCTTGGGCAATTATATTCATTTGCTTTTCCTGCATTGCAACCCACGCATCGGACCCAGGTTCAACACCGTCCCAAGCCCTGCCCGGTCGGCCTATGGAAAACGAGGTATAGCTCATTATTTCACTCCTATCTTTAAATTGATTAGCCTAACTCTTACATTTAATTTGATATTCGATCACTGCAAATCTAAGTCAAATCGCACTGTAGTAAACAGCGGTTCCCAAATTAGTAATGGCTTCTTTATTATCTTCCATCCACTGCTGAGTACCGCTCCACCATTCGGACGCTAACATCAGATCCATAAATTTTCCGTAACCTTCTTGGTTATCAAACTCTATGGAGTAGTGTGCTTGTTCGACGTCGCCACCGACGCTCGCGCGCCATAATTTAGGGTTCTTCGCTCCAAAGGACTCGTGTATCGGAGCAGACAGCTTCGAGCCTTCCGCCAGCAACATAAGACCTGCAGGAGTACCCTGCCAAGTCGTAACTGCTTGTATTGTCATAATCGACCTCCTCGTTTTTTTGGTTCTGCTAGGCTGCCGCTAATTCCAAATCCACTTTGCCAAGATAAGCGGCGTAAGGTCTTTTTCCATATCACCGCCATCCGAAAGATAGGTTTGGCTCGGGCGAGCCCACGCTCTATATGAACTAGCAATTACTGGGCCGGATAAGCATCCAGCTGCGCGGAAATCCAGTTGCCTGGAAAGTCAGCGATTGAATTAGCTTTCATCGCCCATGCTCCGAAGTCGCCGGTATTCCTGCCCTCTGACCACCACTCGTCAAAAGACGCGGGGGACTCGTGGTTTACCGTGAACGCCGCATTGAAGCTCTGATCACCGCAGGCAATACATTCGTGAATAGCCACTGATCCTTTAAAAGATTTACCGGTGGGCGTCTCCATGTAAGCAGAAAAGTCCTCTGTGAGTTGCGCAAGATTCTCAGTGTAAAAAGGGACCCATTCTGACGGGCCATTTCCGCCACCGACCGGCCCCCAACTCTTGTGAATTCTTGCAGTAATAGTATTTGCGGATTCGACAGAAGAGCTAAAAGTCCTAGCCCATTCCGCTGCCGCATTATTTCCCTGAGCTGCAGCAGTAAAAAACTCTACATTCCAATCAGTCCAAGCTGTCATGCTGGGGAACACCATTACAAAGCTATGAGTTGCTGGCACATCTCCATTTGAAACAATCCAGTTAAAGAAAGCCTGCCCGGGCATTTTCTTACCCATGTCCGTGTTCATAAATTTATTCAGGCCCGCCCTAAAAGCAGCTTGCTGCCCATCTTCGAACACAATATTTTGCGCGAACCAAACGTTTGTAGGACTCACACCAGCGTGATCATCCGCAACACTTAGGTTAGAAGACAACGTCGTCAACGTTGCGATAATCAATAGATATCTCATCATCATTTGCACCCTGTATTTATCTTATCGAGACAAAACTTTGCCAAATCGTACACGATAGTCAAGGCGAATCGACGGTTTACCAACGCAACAGTCCAACTAAAGAACATTTAACGGGACCAATTTTAAATTCGCCGTTCTGATTAAAATTGCGAAATTCGTATTGGCCTACATTGGACGCCTCTGGCAAAGACTAAAAGTGCATAGGGTGTGGTTGACCGAATTTTTTCAAGAGAGCATGTGGGCCATCTCTTTAGTTACGACTTTTAATTGGGAGAGTGGTATCCCCCATATCGTATAAATAAATAGATATAAAACAACAGTTTATATAGATATGGCACTTTATGAGGCACTTTATGAAGCACTAAGCTTAGTAAAACAGANGNGNNNGGGTCTTNCANTGACCCCCGGGGGAGCAGTCTGGGTTGTCTAGTTNTTATTGGTTCTGGTGGGNTANTTGAGAGGGGTTTTTNGATCAACTAATTTNATAATAAAGCCCGCTTAAACAGACTGTGCTTCGCTCATGTGATTGNTCCTTGACGTCGCTTCCAGGCNAGGTAAACCATCTCAGGAATACCCAGCAGATTGATCAGTAAAAAAACGATGAACCAACCCTTCTCATTCGATTGGGCTGCCAACCAGCAGGCTTTATAGGTCCAATAGGCTTCCCATGCGATCAGTGCAAGCAACAGTAAAATCATTTTGGCCGCATCCCCACAAAATTTTCAGTCTCTAGGTATTCGTCCAATTTAGTTTTCAATGATTCCCTCCTAAACTAGACAAACCGTTACCAGATCGGCGCGCCCTAAACAAATACGCCTTACGTCTGAGCTTGAACCTTGTCAACTTTAGACTAGGTTGTATTCTCCCAACTCTATGCCATCTACAAACTGTTGGAAATCGTGGCTATAAGTATGTTTTCTGAGCGCCCAAACCCTCTGAAAACCGTAGGAAGATATCCAATCGCGGTACTGGGCGCACCATGCACTCCATACGCGATAGTCTAGGCGATTTTCTGAGTATTGGTAGAAAGCTTCCTCCCAAACACGCATTAAACCTTGAACCATAGAAATGAACTGAAGTCTTTCAGCTTCTGAGAGATTATCAAAATCTTTCAGGGCTTTTGTGTAAACGATAGCGCGCTGCTCGTCCTGAAATGAGGTAATGGCCAAGCGAAAAGCTTCTGTTATGTCATGCACTGATGAGATTTTCGCTTCACGGTTTTGAATTCTTATTTGGCTTGCTAGGTAAATAAGGGACATAACGACCGCTAACGCACCTACTATTTCACCAATAGCACCTGCTGCATCCCAATTCATAATTCTTCTCCTGTAAAAGATGAATTGAG
This sequence comes from Betaproteobacteria bacterium TMED41, assembly GCA_002167365.1. Classification (GTDB taxonomy): domain Bacteria; phylum Pseudomonadota; class Gammaproteobacteria; order Burkholderiales; family Burkholderiaceae_A; genus UBA7377. The sequence goes on from NHCU01000059.1 coordinate 7,990, forward strand.
TATAGGAGATCATCAGTGGCGGGGTCTTCCAATGCCCCCCGGGGAGAGCAGTCTGGGTTGTCTAGTTGTTATTGGTTCTGGTGGGATACTTGAGATAGAAGTAGAGATGTTTTTCATCTGATTCGCGTTTTGGCAAAAGCGGCTGGATGTTTCTTTCTAAAGTCCTCAAGGCTATCGGAGCCAAACTTTATGTCCTTGACCTTGTAGTCAAAGGTATTCAGTTCTGAATCCTCAAATTCTTGTGGGTCTTTGCTGCCTTTAGCGAGATTTATTTCTGCCTGCGTAATTGACCAGTTTTCAGGACGGTGCCAAAGAGCAACACTACTCTCTGGATAAACATAGTCTAGAGCGTATTGGCTACCCCCTAACGCGTTTACTGCCTGTATTGCTTTTTTCATTTCATCCTCCAATTTGCGCTCCGCATTGGATAACAAAAGCCTTCCTGTTCGCACGCTGGCGGACGGTTGTCGGCATAAATCGGGTTCCAAGACATAGAGCGCCAAGGTAGCCCCTTGGGAAATGGAGGTGTGTAGCGCGGTATGATCTTGAGTGCGTAAATCGCGCTTCAACCAGACTACTTGAGGTGTTGGCATAGACCATCTAGGACGAACTCTTGACCGTGATGAAAGGCCCTCCGAAAGCAATGTGATGTGAAAAGCGCAGCTGGCCCAGCAATGGGGTCGAAATGTCCAAGTAAGAGTCGCCTACAGGAACTAATGTGTGGAAGAACAGATTAAAACAATAGACGAGAAGGGAGCTGCGGACGTAGTTGCCGTCTTGGCGGAAACTGCACAATTGGTTGCGATGACGCCACTTACGGGTGGTGTGTCGGCGAACACTTATATGTTAGAAACGTCACAGGCTGACGGAGCTTCTGTTCGTTGGGTGCTTCGGGAGCATGGTGCCAGCCACTCAGGTCACTCTGCTAAGACTGAATTTGCTTTGCTGAAGGCGTTACATCAGCAAGGGTTTAGGGTGCCGGAGCCTCTGCTATGTGATGTCAGTCATCGTCTTAGCGCTTATGACTTTATCGTAATGTCCTACATCGAGGGCGGCAGCAACATACCTGTCGAGTCGCTAGATCACTGCATTGCGGCCATGGCAGAGGAACTTTGGAACATTCACTGTTTACCTGTTGAAGTGTTACCGAACTTGCCCCCGCGCTTGAATCCAGTGCCGGAAGTATTCGACTACCTGCCAATAGGCTCAGAATGGTCGCAGCTGCATGCGCGGCTGCGCACACTCAAAGACACTGGCTATCAGGGGCGTCCATGTTTGTTGCACGGGGACTACTGGCCGCAGAATCTGCTTTGGCAGTACGGACAGATTGGCGGCATTCTAGACTGGGAAGACGCAGCGATAGGTGATCCCTTATCAGATGTGGCCCAGGCCAGTGTGGAGTTGCGTTATCTGTTTGGACCAGAGGGCATGCAGAAATTTATCACCGCATACAGCGCGCATGCGGCGGTGGATCCCCAGCGTTTGGCGCTTTGGCAGGTTTATGTTGCGGCGGCGGCTCAGCATTTTATGAGTGACTGGGGATTAGAGAAAAGTCGCGAAAACCACATGCGTCGTGTGGCCCTGGAAAGCATTCGCAACGCTAGTGCAATACTGCATCTAGATCAGTGAGTGCCGCTCTCGACTACTCTGGGCGCAGCGGTGCAAAAGAAACATCTAATTCTGTGCTTAAAACCCTTGGGTCTGTGCGCAGTTGCTGTTCGAGTGCCGTAAAACCGCCAAAGTCAGATATCTGAACGGTGAATTTGCGTAATGACGCCATTTCACTAATAACAACCAAGCTGTAATCGTTAGCAAGATCCTGTGGATCAGCTTGCTGGGTATAACTGACAAACAGCTGGCCGGGGGTAGCAGTCTGGATTGTCT
>NHCU01000060.1 GCA_002167365.1 Betaproteobacteria bacterium TMED41
AATAATTACATTAAATCATGTAATTATCATGAACTGGCGGTCATATGCACAAATTCACCGAAGAAAAAAATTGGGAAGGTAATGCTGAGGCATTAGCAAAGCATGCAAAATCTTGGATGCGTTTAAAGGGTATCGGTGATCTGAGTTTTGAGCCTAATGAGCGTTTAGTCAGAGACTATGTAGCGCGTGGGATTTTATCTAAGCCGGAGCGCAAAGGCAAAGAGGCTATTTTTGGTTTTGAGCAGCTTGCTCAGTTTTTAGCGTGTCGTGCGATGATTGAGGATGGCTGGCCTCTGGTGAAAATTGCTGAAGATTTTGGTGTCTCTTCTCTCTCTGATGTCCTCAACCTCGTGCCCGGTGAAGATGCTGGAAATAATGCATTGGAGCTGATTGCTGACTTCAAAGCTGACTCTATGCCCTCTGCTTCTGAAATCACTGATAGTGCAATTATGTACTCGAACAAATATTCGACTAGTTATTCTGCTTCAGAGCGGAGTGAGGGTCGGAGCTTTCTTCGAAGAAGCAGAGATAGTTATGAGACGCGAGCAGATATCAAGGACGTTTTGCGTCGGTTAGGTAGTGATTTTGGAAACGTTATTAGAGAGGACTTTACAGCCTACCAACTGGCCAGTTGGCTCGTTCTTCTCATTGATAAAGATAAGGCACGAGACATAACACGGCAGGACGCAGAAGATATTGGCCGCGGAATTACTGCTGCCTTGCTCAACCGCAGCAGCTTAACCAAAGCAGATAGAATGACTTACACAAAGCAAATGAAAGAGCTCTCTTCATTAGATGAGCAAATTAGGGGTAAGCAATATGAGCTAAAACGAATTGAAGGTACGCGAGAGCAATTAGAAACTGAAGTTGAACAGCGCAGGAACCTGTTAGCTGATCTTGAGGAGCGACTGCGAAAATCGAAAGAATAATATGACGGCCTAGATGATTATCAATCGGCCTTAAAGAGTGAATTTTAAAAAGTGAATTTTAAAGCAGATTGTTTCTGCCACAGAAGAGTTTTGTCTAAAAAAGAGGAGAGCGTAACATGTTAAATCTAAAAATCACCCCACAGAGGCCAGCCCTATTAAAGGGGTTTGACAATGAATTTTATGCATTGCTTCAAGTCAATGCAGATGACCAAGCAAGCAATAATGAGCGCTCAAAATCATTGAACCTCGCTATTATCATTGACCGTTCTGGCTCAATGTCTGGTCAACCATTAAATGAGGCAAAAGCCTGTGCCATTATGATGGTGAAGCGAATGCATGCCGATGACCGTATTGCTGTTGTTACATATGATAATGAAGCCAAATTAGTTGTGCCTTCAACCCTTTGTGCGAACAAACAGGAAATCATCTCAAGCATTAGAATGATCAGTGAAGGCGGAATGACAGCCCTGCACGCTGGATGGTTAATGGGGGCAGAGGAAGTTGCAAAAAATAAAGCTGAAAATTCACTGAATCGGGTTTTGCTTCTATCTGACGGTAACGCAAATCGGGGACTGACTGACATTGATAGAATCAAGTCTCAATGTGCCCAGCTAGCTGATGCAGGGGTAACTACCTCTACTTACGGCCTTGGTCACGACTTCAACGAGACATTGATGATTGAAATGGCTGGAAGTGGATTAGGGCAGGGCTACTACGGTGAAACGGCTGAGGACTTAGCGGATCCATTCAGAGAAGAATTTGAACTCTTACTAAATACTGTCGCAACAAATCTGCAGTTGCAAACAGAAGCACCAAGTTTTGTTAGCCTAAAACTTATGAACAATTTCAGACAGTCTGGTAATGGTTGGTATATGCCAGATATTGCTGCTGGCGGTGAGGGCTGGGCTCTCTTCAAGCTTGTGATTAAGCGCAATGATATCGGCGAACACCCATTAGAAGTTTTACGCTGTTTTTTGTCTTTTAATGATAAAGGGGGCCATGAACAGTTAACAGAGCCAGTTAAGTTGATTTTAGAACCGCTTTCACCAAACGCATTTGAAGCTGTCTTGGAAGATGAGAAAGTCAAATCTAGAATTGCTGAAATGTTGGTTGCATCATATCAGCGGGAAGCTAGAGAAGCAGCGCAGGCAGGTGACTGGGAGCGCGTTGATAGTATAGTTGCCCAAGCTAAAGTAATCGCAAAAGACGATTTATGGATGCAGAACTCTCTAGCGTCGCTTGAAAAATATTCAAGACGTAGGCAGCGCGAGCAATTCAGTAAAGAAGCTATGTACAGTTCTGACAGAATGAATAAAAGACTTGTTGCAGGTGATGAAGCACATGTGTCCTACAGCATCGGAGCAGAGCTCAGAAAAGCTTCATATTTGAGAAGGAAATCGGAACGTGGAAAGCGGATGTAAAAAGAGCTTTTTATGGTGCGGGTAGAAGATGGTTAGACATTTTTTTAACCATCTTAATTCTAAAAATTATAGAGCTTTTTTGAAGAATTTATTAATGAAATAAAGCCAAAACCTGTTGAGTATTTTAAAGAACTACTTGATGGCGATGACTCTAAAAGGATTGTTACAAGGCATTGGTCTACTATAGATAATCAGTTTTATGATTTCTATATCAAAGATTACGCTTAATAGAATTACGCGTGAGGTGGCTTGAAAATGTAAGCGGTGATAGTGCGGCTATGACGATAGGGGCGGTCATGTTTAATTAACGCGCTTGGGGGCTCTTGGCTCTGCCCCGCCCCCCTTTCTTAATAAACCTTTTACGTCCAAATGAACTCTGCCCAAGCATCCATGAGCCGGCATCTTTTTTCAAAAAGATCACCTCTTTGGTAAGCAGCAACGACCTTATTGCCAACGCTATGGGCCAAGGCTGCTTCTGCGACATCATCCTGAAAGGTTGTTTTCTCGGCGACCCAAGTACGGAATGATGCACGAAATCCATGAACCATAAACGGTATTTGTTGGCGACGGAGTACTTCTAGCATACTCATATCAGAAATGGGTTTGTCGCGCTTTCTCCCAGGAAAGATAAAATCATTCATGGGCATCGTTTGCATTGTCGCTAATATTTTTAGAGCAGGCTTTGATAATGGGATACGATGATTTCTTCCCGATTTCATTCGGGTTCCTGGGATCTCCCAACTTGCTGTACAAAGATCAATTTCGTTCCATTGTGCATTCCTTACTTCGCCCGTTCTACTTGCCGTTAAAATAAGAAAGGTTAGCGCATAGCACGCTGTATCTGATCTCTCTTGTAATTTAGTCATGAAAGTTGGGATCGATGCGTAAGGCATGGACGCATGACTGCGTACCGCTGCAAATTTGGGTTTTGATGGCAATAGTTGGTCGAGATGGCCTTTCCACCGCGCCGGATTTTCGCCATTTCTATAACCTTTAACTTTCGCCCAATTCAAGATGATTTCTATACGACTTCTAATGCGAGTTGCTGTTTCTGGTTTTTCTCTCCAAATAGGCTCTAGGCATTTGAGGACCAATTCGGTATTGATCGCGTTTACAGATATAGAGCCAATGATAGGTGTGCAGTATTTCGCGATGGTATTCGTCCACTGCTGTTTATGTTTGGCGTTCTTCCATTCAGGTGATTTGGCCACAATATATCGGCCAGATGCTTCACGAAAATCGATAGTAATACGATCATCATGTAATGTTGCCCTGCGTTCCTCTATCGGATCGATCCCCTCTTTGACTTTGCGTCGAGCTTCAAATGCTTTTTCACGGGCAATGGCTAGAGAATAAATTTTGCAAGACCCAAGGCCCAAGTCGCGGCGACGGCCTCTTAATTGATAGCGATAAATCCAAGTTTTACTCGATGGCGATGTGACTTGAAGATAAAGGCCATCACCGTCCGAATATAAACCAGGCTGTGAGATCGTTTGAACTTCTCGTACTGTCAGTCGTTTTACCATAGGTAACTAGTCCCCGATTTCTACCCATCATTCTACCCATCATACAGACGTGAATTGGGGCGTTCAATGACAACTAGTACCAACCGGGTATATCCTAAATAACTATTATATATGAATAATTTACGGTCAATCACGATTAGTGGCGAACAAGATCGTGGCGGAGGGAGCGGGATTCGAACCCGCGTTACCTTTCGGTAAACACGCTTTCCAAGCGTGCGCCTTAAGCCACTCGGCCACCCCTCCTATATTTTTCGGACATTACCGAACCCGTCTAGTGAATGCAATGTTAACCATCAGNAACCACTGAAAAGATTCNCAGTTGCATGTTTTCTACATTGCAGGTTANTTTAAAACACAAAGACGGCCACCTAAAATGTGAGACCCGTTATGCGCAAATTACTCAGAGTTTTTGGAATATTTTTGTTGTGCCTGGCAATAGTTGTAGGGGCTAAGGATCTTTTTCAGTGGTATNAGACAANTGGTTTTACTCTGACTGACCTGGGTTCATTTTGGTATTCCTTCCATCCGAATAGCCTCCAATTATTGGAACCTGCTGTAACAAGATATCTTAGTCCGTTTCTTTGGGATCCTATNTTTATTACTGTTTTGCTATATCCAGCAACGTCAGTGTTTGGGGNACCCGGTCTGCTATTGGTCTTGTTGACGCGCGATAAAACGCGTCCGGGAAAAAGGGATTTGTATAACGGATAATAATTGAGTGTAAGGGCTTGGCTTTATCGCATTGGCCGCCTATCTTTCGCTTATGAAAAAATTGAANAAATTTATCCCTTTTCGAAAAAAGCATCCTCAGGTCGCAGTAATCAAACTGGCTGGTGTGATTGCAGCGAGCAGTTCCTTGCGTAAGGGCCTCAATCTGCAAAGTATAGAAACGCACCTTCATGATGCCTTTTCTAATAAGAGAACGACGGCCGTGGCTTTGGTTGTAAATTCGCCTGGTGGTTCGCCAGTACAATCTGACCTAATTCAAAAACGAGTTAGAGATTTGGGACAGGAATTTAAGAAGCCTATTTTTGTTTTTTGTGAAGATGTAGCCGCCTCCGGAGGATATTGGATTGCTCTAGCAGGNGATGAGATTTATGCAAATGCGAGCTCGATTATTGGGTCAATTGGCGTGGTTTCTGCTGGGTTTGGATTTAAAGAGGCTATAAGTAAGCTTGGTATAGAGCGCAGAATCTATTCCACTGGCCCCAATAAGGGAATGTTAGATCCTTTTGAAGACGAGGATCCAAAGCATGTGGAGCGTCTAAAAAACCTTCAAGAAGAAATATTTACTCTTTTCCGGGAATGGGTGTTGTCACGGAGAGGTTCCAAATTANAGGGCACGCATGAAGAGCTCTTCAGTGGTGCATTCTGGACTGGAGTCACCGCTAAAGAGTTGGGTTTGATAGATGGATTGGGTGAATTAAGAGAAATCATGCAAGAAAGATTTGGGGAAGATGTAGTGTTTAAGAATTATGCTTCGAAAACGGGCATTCTTGCAAAGTTAGGTGTTGGTAGCGGTTCAGTTTTTGGAGATTCAAAAAACTTTAGCAGTAACTCCATGCTTTCAGATGTGGCGGAATGGATTGAGCAGAGAACTACATGGAGNAGGTTCGGACTTTAGATAGTTAAAAAATGTTTTGGATTTGTCATGAATGACACCCTTCTTATTGCGGGTGGTGGACAGGCTGGATTTTCTGTCGCATCAAAGTTACGAAAATTGGGTGATGATAGGCCAATCACTATAATATGTGGCGAGATATTCCCTCCGTATCAACGCCCCCCCCTTTCAAAAAAATATTTGCTGGGTGCAACAAAAAAAGAACGGCTCTTTTTTCGGTCCTCAAATTGGTATCAGGAAAATAATGTGGGTTTGAGATTGGAAGCCACCTTGGGGGCGATATCGNCAAAAAATAAAACTGTGNGCTTAACAACGGGAGAAAAATTGAAGTATCAAAAGCTTGTGTTATCCATGGGGGCACGAGCTCTGACATTGCCTGAGGNCTTTGGGGGGCATCACAAAGGTGTATATTCGATAAGGACCTTGAGTGATGTAGACACTATTAAACACGAATTTCAACCCGGACGGACGCTATTGGTGGTCGGTGGAGGCTATGTTGGGTTGGAAGCAGCTTCTACGGCAAATAAGCTGGGTCTCAGAGTAATCGTCATTGAAAGAGAAGATAGAATATTAAAACGGGTGGCGGCAGCTGCCACGTCGAATTACTTCAGGGAACTTCATGTTTCTAAAGGCGTACAGATTCGTGAGTCAACCTCACTGATAAACCTAACAGAAAAAGAAGGCAGGGTGAGTGGTGCTGTTTTGAGTTCGGGGGAGAGTATAGGAGTTGATTTTGTTATTTGTGGGATTGGTATTAAACCAAATGACGAATTGGCCAAGGAAGCTGGTTTAGAGGTGTCGGACGGCATTATCGTTAATAATCGATGTCAGACGTCAGACCCAGATATACTGGCGGCTGGAGATTGTGCATCCTTTTTATATCAAAATAATTTAATTCGATTAGAATCCGTCCAAAACGCAATTGACCAAGGCGAAGCCGTTGCCGAAACACTCTTTGGTATTCAGTCCTCCTACAAACCGTATCCCTGGTTCTGGTCGGACCAGTTCGATGTAAAATTACAAATAGCGGGGTTAAATAACGGTTATGACCAGACCCTGGTTCGAAAAGGCGCCCGAGAAGGCGGGCAATCGGTCTGGTATTTTAAAAAAGGTACATTGATTGCCGTAGATGCCATGAATGATGCGACAAGTTATTTAATCGCTAGCCGGTTGATAAGGAATAAGGTTAGTCCGTCAGCCGAGATAGTGGTTGATAGTAATTATAATCTAAAGTCATTGCTAAACTGAGGAGTTACGGATGATAAGTCTCTATTATTCGCCAAATTCTTGCGCGTTGGCATCACATATTTTGTTAGAAGAAGTTGGTGCTAATTATTCTTTAATAGAAATTAATTTTAATAAAAATGAGCAAAGAAAATCCAATTATTTGTCAGTTAATGCCAAGGGGCGGGTGCCTGCTCTTTTAACTGAAGAGGGAGTGTTAACTGAAACTCCAGCCATCCTTTTGTACATAGCTCAGAAATATCCCCAAAAGAAAATGGCTCCTTTGAATAATATTTATCAATTGGCTAAAGCACAGGAATTAAACAGCTACTTATGTTCAACTGCGCATGTTGCTCATGCACATCTCAGCCGTGGCTCTCGATGGGCGGATGACCCAGCTGCAATCGCGGCGATGACGGCCAAAGTCCCGGAAACAGTTGGTGCGTGTTTTTCGTTTCTAGAGTCCGGGATGTCTGACTCCCCGTGGGTTTTAGGAGACGACTATAGTATTTGCGATCCATATCTTTTTACCGTAACACGATGGCTTAAACGCGACGGTGTTGACCGTAAAAATTTCCCCCGAATAGATGCGCATTATCAGCGCATGAAAGATCGGATCGCTGTGAGAAACGTAATTCACTTGCATAGTGTATAGTGCGGAAAAGGGCGGCATTCATTGATAGATAAATCCTCACTTCCTCATTCTGTGTGGGCCGCAACGGCACCTTTGCCGATAGAAACGTATCCATTAGAAGAAGATATATCGACAGAGGTTGTTATCATCGGAGG
>NHCU01000061.1 GCA_002167365.1 Betaproteobacteria bacterium TMED41
TAATTCTAACAACGACTCAAATTTATTATTTGACATATTACACGTGCTCCTTGTTTATAGTCGATTTGTACTTATAAGTGTTTGTATTTACTGTAAAGGTGGCAAAACGGTGTTATAATTGGTGGGAAATGGCGTTTTTTGCTACTTTTTTATCTGTAAGTCAAATTTTGCCAGTAATTCCTCAGTTGTGGGATGATCTATGTTTCCTGCCCACTCCAGATCCTTTGGTTTGAACCATCCTTCGGGTATAACTCTATGGAATTTTACGCCTGGGAAATCCTTCAAACAACGTTTGGTTTGATTCATCCAGTTGCCAAAGAATGTGGCCTCGTCTTTTTTTCTTTTGTAGTTCCTTGTATCACCAAATATGTTGTTCAAAGTGAACCGTTGCCCGTCCTTATGCCCTTGATAGTCGAAACCCAGTATGTATATCTCTTTGAATCCTTGCTCACAGGCCATACGTAATGCAGTAGGACCGCTTGACCACCCTAAACTAGGTTTGAACCATTGTACAAAATCCATTATTTTTTGATTCTTACGATATTGTTCATTGAAATTGCTCCATACTTTATTATGTAACATGTAATCTGTTTCGGCTATCTCATGAATCATCTTAGGGTCTACCGCTATAAGGAAGTGGGGTCTATGTGTTCTGTATACACCATTGCAGGCAAACACTGTACCTTTTTCCATAAGATCATCGATTTCGATGCCCCTACGTGATTCACCGTTGCCTAGTACGAATGCTATGTTGGACATTATAACTCTAAGTTATCGTCTTGTGCAGGTTGTCCGTACATCTTTTGGACAAATACTGCTTCTTCCTTTTGTTGTGCATCGTGTGCCTCTGATGCCAACCTCATAGAGTTGATTTGTTTGAGTGTTAGTCTTGTTTTTCTTGTGTCTTCTGAATCCAGCACTGAAATATCGTTCTCAGGTTCATATGTCTTGTCCTGTTCAAAGCCATCTGCGCCGTAAGTGAAGAATTCATTCAGTTTCATAAACGTATTTAATCCTTATACCTGTCCACCACCACCTGTGCCACCTGGTGTCTGTCCGCCTGGTGTTGATCCTGGCTGTCCTGGCTGTACTCCGCCCGGTTCTGGAGAGTCTGGTTCTGCTGTTGGTTCCTCAAATTGATCCAGGTCAGTACTGATACCCGATTGTGTAACTCCGCCACCTCTCAATTCATTTGATTTAGTTTGTTTCTTCTGTGGTACATTGTTTTCTTCTGCCCAAAGTTCGGCATTTCTTGCCATTTCTTCTTCGCTCAATCCTAAATATCTTTTTAGTGCAAATCTTTTACTCATGTAAGGCAGTTCTGCCACCTGTGAGAATGTGTTGACTCTGCTTTGGTCCATTTCTGTCTGTCTGTACTGTGCAAAGTTCTGTGGTGGATTCAATTTAAGGCCAAACATGCTGTTGTCTATGTTGTATCCTTTTGATTTGATCCATAATTTGAACTCACTGTCAAATGTTTCTGCCAACATTGATTGTAATCTAGCACAATACTTGTTGAATCTCAATTCCTGGATGTATGCAGTACCCACTCTACCGTCATTGTACTGTTGTCCACCGTCTTCTGCACCTGTTGGTAGATAAGAACTTGGAATTCTTAATCCTCTGAACAGTTTGTTTGTGAAGAATCTCAAGTCATCTATCTCGCCAAGGTTTGTACCACCCGGTAGTGTGTCCACTTTAGAACCTCTACCCTCTGCTGTTTGTGGGAAGAAGTAATCTTCGTTTATACTCATTGGGTTGTATGTTGCATCTATGAAGTTTGCTCCACCTGATGCACTTGGAATTCTTCTTTGGTTTATCTCGTTTTTCACTCTCTCAACGAACTGCATAGCCAAGTGTGTTGGCATGTTACCCACATCTATGTAGAATACTCTTCTTTCAGGTGCTCTTTGAACCCTGTAAATGATAATTGCGTCTTCTAATAATTCTTTTTGTTTGTAAACCTTGAATACTTGTTCCAACACTGACTGTCCAAATGGGAATAGGTTGTCTAGACCATCTGACATTGACATGTGGATCACATGTTCTGCGTTTATGTTGTACGCATTCATTGTTTTGTAGAATCTTCCACCTGCGTTTCCGCCTGCGAAGCCTGACATGTTGTTTGTGGCACCTGCGTTTGCATAACTTTGACCATAGGCCGCTGTGCCGCCACCTGTTGTTCCACCACCACCGTATGTTTGGTTTGGTGTTATCTGTGTTGCTGATAATCTTTGTAGGTTTGGATTGATGTCTCTGATCACATACTGCTCGGGTTTCTTGCCCTCTGATTCATTTACAACGATCCTGTCGACTTTGGCGTTGTCTATGTATAACCATTTCTGTGTTTCAGGATCTCTCACAAAGAAACAGTCTCCATATTTCAGTGCGTTCCTGAATATCCTGAAAATTCTTTTGTTAAACTTGTTTGACTTTGTCCATTGTTGAAGTGCCTTCTTGAGAAGTTTCACTTCGTGCTCTGTTGTCTCATCATTGAACACTATGTCGAACGGAGTTTCGTTCTCTGTGTTCTGCTGTGTTGAAAATTCTGCTAGGATGTCCAGTGCCGCATTGATTTCAGAGTCTGAATCCATTTGGTCATACTGGAAGTATCTCTGTATCCTGTTGGGGTGTCCTGTGTAAACATCGGGTAGATAAGAACTGTAATTTCTTTTCGCGAAGTTGGGTACTTTTTCCCCACTAATCGGAGAAAGGTTTGCGTCTTTAAAATATTTTTTCCAAGCCATTCTTTATATTACAATCTTTTTATACATTAAGCAACCTAAACTATGCCAACTTGATTACGATCAGTACGAGCTGTTTTCTCAACTGCTTTCAAGGCCCTAGATTCGACTGCAATAAGCGTATTTACGCCGTTTGCCATATTCGTTAGGTTCGTGTTGGTGCTGTTTAGAGCATTTACCATAGTGTTCATTTTGCTTTCAAGTGCTTCTGTGTTGAATATTTTCTTGAGATCGTTGTTACTTGTTACTGTACTGGCTGTTCCTGCCGTCACCATTTCTGGTCCTGCCTCACCTGTGAGGTAAGTTTTACCGGCATCCATGCCTCCGCCGAACTGTTTGCCGCCACCGAACAGTGCTCCAGCACCACCTATCAGTCCGCCTGCTATCAAACCTGGTATGATACCTGCCGCACCCGCCACACTGAATCCTGTAAGTGCTCCGCCCGCCGCACTGGACAACACTCCCATGGCTTTGCCACCGGCCGTTTCTGCGGTGCCTGCCTGTGCGGCTCCTCCCGCGGCCAATCCTACACCTCCTAGTATTCCGACACCTTTGCCGGCCATTCCTAATCCTTTTCTACCTGCACCACCCTTGCTGAAGATACTGCCTGCACCTCCACCTCCGGCCATTTTAAATCCTGCGAATGTACCTGCTGTTATCGCCGCAACCTGTTGTCCAAAATCCAATAGATATTTTCCACCCAGTCCTGCTAACAGTATTCCTGCTGTGACTCCCGGTGACTTGGCCAACATTGTGGCAACTTTTCCTCCCTGACCGAATGCACCTTGCACACCTTCCACCAGTCCACCAAGTGTCGGGCCAAAGGCCTGTAGCAATCCTGTTTCGATAGATTGGAATTGGCTTGCTAGTACTTTAGATGCCTGTTCGAATGTTGTTAAATTTTGTGTGAGACTGCCCACTTTAGCATTTTGTTCATCCAGCACCGCTCCGGTGTCTGTGACTCTTCTACCAAGTTCAATAAAACCACCCTGCAGTCTTAAGAACTCGACCTGTCCTGTCACTGTGGCTTTTGAAAATCTATCAACACTACTTGCAGATATATTTCTTAGTTGTACCAATGCTTCTTCACTAGACAGTGTGCCTGCAATCAATTGATTCATAAGTGCACCTGCTTGTGGAACGTTCTGTACGATATCTCTTGCCGCATCTGTTACAGCAACTCCACCGTTTGCAATCAAGTCTTGGAATCCTTCTGCTAACTGAGGGGATATACCTCCCACCGTTCCGGCGAATGCCTGTAATCTCTGTCTTGTTTCTTCTGTTTGCCCTTGTAGTGCAACTGCGAATCTCTCATTAGACATAGCAGATTCTATTTGACTCCTCAATTGATCTCTTTGCTGTCCTGTCAGTTTGGCAAGTCTATCCAACTCCGATGCAAATGCTATTGCACTTTTCCTTTGTTGGTCACCAGTGAGCCTATCAAATACTCCTGTTCTTCTTTGGGATTCTAAATTTAATAGTAGTGTTTCATTGATTTCGTCTACGGTGAATCCCAATGGCGCCAGGGTTGCGATACCTTCTTCTCTGACCGCCGCTCCCAGTGCCGCAATACTTTTTGCACCTTGTGTTGTTGATCCAAATAGTGCGGCCAAGTTGGACGAGTTGTTTGCTACCAAGGATGCAAAATCATCTAATGGCAGTGCCGCTTCCGCCGCCGCCGTTCTAAGTTCAACTATTGATTGTCCAAAGTTCGCACCCGACTGTGATAGTTGTCTGAATGTTTCTATGTTTACATCGAGTCTCTGTCCTATTAGTCCTAGTCCTTTGACATTGTCAGTGAACGCACTTATCGATCCCTGTCCTTCGAACGCGGCCTTACCAAGACCCATGAATGACTGACCTACTTTTTGTGTTATGTCGTTTAATTTTTCATTGAGCTCTAGTTCTCGCTCTTTGTCTTTAATACCCTTTTTAAGAAGTTTGTATTCTTTGGTGTCTACATCGAATTGGTCCTGGGCTAAATTAAGGGCCTTTATTTCAAAATCTATTCTTTTCTTGGCAACCTTGTTGTTTTCCTTGGCGGAAGACATGGCTTCATCGAAGGCTCTTTTCCTTTTTAGGTCCTCAGCACTGTTGCCTTTGAATGCGTCTTGCAGTATTTTCTTTATTTCTTCATCCATATGACTTTATTTTGCACCTTTTTATACGCATATAAATATTGACACTTATACGCAACTAGTGTATATTTATAGAATAAAAAAATGACGGAAAATAGCAATCCACTTAACAAATACTTCAGGCAACCGGCCCTGTATGTATCACTGCCTTCGGGCACCAACTATCCGCCACACGTGGTGGCACAGTCCCAGACCGGCGAATTGGGTATAATGCCCATGACAGCCAAGGACGAAATCAGGTTTAAGACACCGGATGCACTCATGAACGGGCAAGGTGTTGTTGATGTGATACAGAGTTGCTGTCCGGAGATCAAGGATGCCTGGCAGATCAAGAGTTACGATCTAGACACCATATTGATTGCAATAAGGATTGCCACATACGGTGAGACTATGGACATGACTTTTACAGTTCCAGGTGCAAACGAATCTGTTAGCCACTCGGTCAACTTACCAGCACTGTTGGACACAATTAGAGGAACCTCGATAAAGTCTGAGGTAGTGCTAGAAGATGGATTGAAGATATCGATCAGACCACTTACCTACAAGGACATGACTGCCACATCATTGCAGACTTTCCAACAACAGAAGATGTATGCCGCGGTGCAGGATTCACAGATGTCCGACGAAGAAAAGTCGACTAGGTTCAACGAGGCGTTCAAAAAACTTACAGAGTTGAATGAGAGCATACTGTTGAAAAATATCAGTGTCATAACATTGGCCGACGGAACCGAAGTTGCAGATCCAACACAAATTAAAGAATTCATAGATAACGCAAATGCGAAACTTATAAAAGACATCGAGTCACAGGTTATGGTGTTGAGAACGCAGGGAGCAGTGAAACCACTCAAACTCAAGGCTTCCGAGGAGCAGATCAAAAAAGGTGCTCCAGCAACATACGAGGTACCCGTAACTTTCGACAACGCAAATTTTTTCGTATAACCTTGCTTTCACAATCGGAATCTGAAATAATCAAGACACTGAAGGGTATGGAGAACTCCCAGAAAGATCTAAAACACGAGTTGATAAAGATGATGTGGTACATGAGGGGTGGTTTATCCTACACGGAGGCGTCCTCACTGAGTCCCACAGAACGTGAGATCATAGCATCACTGGTAAAAGATAACCTGGAAACTACCAAAAAAAGTGGTCAGCCTTTCTTCTAGAATATAGTATACTATAATGGTATTACAAAATGCAGATAATTAACACTTACATATGTCCGAAAGAGATCTAGTAAAAGAACTCAAAGCCGAAATCGTAGAAATCACAAAGGATCGTGATGATGCCTTGGCCAAAGTCAAAAGCAAGGAATCACGAATGAAACAGGTTTTGATAAAATTAGAACACGCAACGTCAGACGTGCAGACAGTCGGTCACAAGATAGGTGAACAGAACAAGCAGATAGCGGACTTGGAGGCCAGGTTGGACACCAAGGACAAGTTGCTGGAAGAGGCACTGCAGAAAATCAAGGACATACATGACGACTCAACACAAGAACCAGACACCAACGCAGAAGATACAGAACTGGATTAGGGATTTCGTAACAAAACCCAATCCCATATTCGGTGACCTGCCCCCGTGCCCGTTCGCTCAGAAGGCCATGGTCGAGGACAAGGTGTCTTTCCTGGAACTGGATGGTGTCGCCGACTACAACACACTGTATGGCCACATATTCAACTTCGACTTCGAGGACAAGGACGTGCTGATAATGATAGCACAGCCTGACCATTTCACGCCGGAGGAAACAGAAAAGTTGGCCAAGGACCTGAATGGTTACTTCATGGGCAAGGACATCGTGATACTGGAGGACCATCCCAACACACCGGAGTCGGTCAAGGGTGTCAAACTGAACAACGGACACTACACGTTGTTTCTCGCACAGAGTCTTTCCAAACTGAACAAGTTCTCGAAAATATTGGAAGCGGGACCTTACTACAATAATTGGTCTAAAGACTATCTGGGATCAGTGAAAGGTTTCCGAGAGCGGAAAAGTCAGTAAGTTTACTGTCCCTCCTACACAATCGTTTGTACTGTTTCTTGTTGGTGCTCCATTCCGTGCCAGTCCACCACTCGAAACCGCGGTAGTTGGCCTTGTACTCCGATGACTGCTCGTAACCGGATCCCATGTAGAAGTACCTCACGTAGTTGTCACTGGCCCACTCTATCTCCATGTCCAGCGTGATGTCCGATATGGGCACGGTGTTGGCGTGTATCACGCTCTCCAGACCCGCAAGATCCCGGGAGTCGTATGAGTCTATGGTGGAGTAGTTGTCCTCCTGGAACCTGTATCTTTTCTGTTTGGTGAAACCCACCACGTTGTCAGCGGTGCTCAGGTAGAACACTATGAACTGATCACGTTTGTGGTAGTGTGCGAAGGGATCGTAGTCCGCGCCAAAATTTTTCCGCTTCATGTACTGCTTGTAGATAGAGGGCAGGCTCAACAACTTGACCATCTCACTTGCGTCTATTATCTTGTAACCCACCTTCTCGCCCTTGTAGGTGTGTGACTTGTATCTGGGACGGTAGAGGTCCAGGTTTATGCGTGTGCTACGTGATTGGTAGAACACCTCGTTGTGACCATCTATGGGATGGTCCAGCGCCAGCCAACCTCGATCTATCGCTTCCGCTTCCTCATCGGGGTCCACGATGGCCATGGGCCGGCATATAACTAGATCCTGCTGTTCCTGTTTGCCGAAAGTGTGGTCGAAGAGTAGTTCCATTGTTTAGTACTTAATGGATAGTCAGAGACGGCTTACGCCATCTGAAACTTCGCTTACGCTCGTTTCTTTTTTCTAACTTACGCAGTTGTAAAAAACTTGAACGCAGTGTGCGTTCCCTGTGGTAGATGAGCAGTCACAATTCGGCTATCTCTAGCCGAACTGACTTAAACCCTGTGGTGAGTTCACAGTCACTATACATCGCTACTTGCGTCGGGCGGTTGTGCTGTACCCGTTTGCTCATTCATTACAACGCGAATCTACCAAACCCCTGTATAATGGTTCTTGGTAAATCTGAGGTCTATCTTTTTCTAGGAGCCTCATCATTTTTTGCTGTTTGCATCTAAGGATTCACCTGTCGCTTGTTAGCCGCATTT
>NHCU01000062.1 GCA_002167365.1 Betaproteobacteria bacterium TMED41
GAAAACCATTTGGTAAAATCAATCTCGTTGTGCAGACCCTTCATTAAAAGATCCTGATCTTTCAAATGATCCATTCCATTATAGAATAAACTGTTGTCAGCCAGTGTAAACATAAATGGTATTTTCTTCTTTTCCAAAATGTTCTGTAACCAAATTATACTTTTCCAACTCAAGTAAGTTTCATGATATTCATTTGCCACATGTCTGTATAAGGATTCTGCAAAAGGTTTCACTCCTGTTTTTAAGAATGTGTTGTTCCTTTGGTCCCACACTTTTTGTTGTGTCTCAGAACCTGCCAACTGTCTGAATGCCTCTTCGTTGCCTGTGTTTGTGTCCCATGGAGAAATAGACGCCCATCGAGTGTTCTCCAAATCCCTATGTCTTGGCATGGCCCAGTCATATCTCGAAAGGAAACTCCACATCACTACAACACCTTCCACGTGTTTTATGTTTGCAACTGCATTGAAAACCCTACGTGCTATTCCTGAATTGCCCGATCCTGGGTATGCCGTGCAGATATAATCTCCTGTGGCTTTGCTGTGCTTATACAACCCATGTGCCCATGACTTCTGACTTGGCTTCTTGCCCTGCTCATCGTCACTTAACTCATGTCCAAAAGTGAAACTGCAACCGCCCGCTATAAATCTTGTTTTATTCATATATCCTTAGTATGTTATTTAAAAGTGGAAACACATCTCCAAAATTTTCTTTCCTGTATGCGTCTGTCTGTAGAATTCTTCTTTTCCTTTCTGCTCTTATCTCTGTCGAATCTCTGTCAGCGGCGTTCATGAATCTTATGCTGGGTTGATAGTCGGTAAGCATATTATATCTATCTGCCACTATGTCCTTGACCTGTCTTGGTAGTGTTTGTACATTGAACACGTCAGGATCGAAGCAGGTGTTCACGTAGAAAAACTTGGGTTGGAACTGTGCCACCCAAAGTGCAATCTTGGCCCAATTGAACACGTTGAATATGTTCACTGTTGAACATATCTGGAAATCCATGTTTGGTGTTTTACGTTCCTTGAACTTAACAAGGTTGGCACTCACCTCCCTCCAATTGGCAGGATGTCTCTGATATTCAAATGCTTCTCCCACATCATCAATACTGAATGCTATTTCAACGTGTTTGAAGTAACTCCATAGGTCGAATATCTCCTGTGGTGGCAACTGTGTGCCGTTGGTGTTATAATGTATATCTATGTTCTTGGCATATCCCTTTTCAACGCAGTGCATCAATATCTTGAAGTGGTCTTTGATCATGAACGGTTCGCCACCTGTGAATTCAAAGTACTCCACGTATTTTAGATCCTCCTGTAACTCTTCAAAGAACTGTGGGTTACGTTTTGGCCAGCCGCCCTCCTTCAATTGTTTTCTGGCAACAGGATTGTCTCCTCCCTTGGCTGTTTCATAGTCTATTTCTTCCTGAGCCCATTTTGAGGAACTCCACGATCCGCATATTCTACATTTTAGGTTACACACGTTGCCCAACTTAAAGTCAATAAACTTTAGTGTTGGCTCGCTATTAGGTGTCCAGTCTGTTAAACTGCTACGCATTTTGTAGATTGAATTTTGCCTTTTACTTGTCTTGCCTGCATCTTCTTCTTGCCAACAGCTCTGGCAACCTTTGGGACGCTCTCCTTCTCTGAACTTCTTTCTCAGAAGTTCCATGTATTCTGTTTGCTGTATGGATTTAAGGCTTTGTTCGTACACTTTCACACCAGGAATACTACCCTTGTACAAACAACAAGGAGACGCACCACCATTTACGTCAACTTCTAAATGATTCCACGGCAATGGGCATATGTTTGAATCTATATACTTGTCCACCAGTCTAATATCCTTTGGTCTTTGCTTAATATTTTTGTTATATCCTGTTTACGAATTTTATCTAAATACTCCTGTCTCTTCTTACCTTTTTTTGTGGGTGTAAACGTGTCCCTTGTTTTGAGGTTTTTTATCACGTCCATTAATGCTCTCTGCTTTCTCGTGGCACGTGGTTCCATGTATTCCAATGCTTCATCGATTATGGTGTGCAACAGTTCTTTGGGCAATGCCAATGGACTCAAAATTTCATCATCACTAAAGGTGAACATAATTTTTGTTAAAACTTCAGTGTTCAGTTCCTGACTTAGATCAAACATATTTTTCAATTCAAGTAATCCTGGCATTGTGATAGTGTAATCTAATCTCATCTGTCTTGGGTTTGTTGATATTGATAATCCTTCTTTGAAATTACGCAACCATTGTGTGTAGTCTAGACCGTCTCGGATATACTCTGCAACTTCACCTGTTCCATCCATTGATGCACACACTTGCCAATCATCGAAATAACTTAAAAGATCAAAAAGGTTTGATTTTTGGAATGACGTTCTGCTTAAATTTGTATTGTACCTGACATAAACTTCATCGGCAAATCCTAATTCTATGATCCTTTCCATTGCTTTCCAGTGCATGTCCCACATCAGAGGTTCTCCTCCACACCAGTATATTTCCCGCACTTGCTTTGTTTCTATAGCATCTACAAATTCCTGCACGACTTGTTTGTCTTGAAATGTTTTGATCTGTTCTCGTAACGGAGATGCCATCCACGGCTGTGACTCTTTGTCCCAACTTTTGTTCTTCCTTGATTCTGCTTCCCAACTAGAACTGAGCATGTCACCACACATTCTACATTTAAAGTTACAAAGATTGTTGAACCTGTAATCAAAACTGATAGTGGGCATAGTTGTTGCACCTGTTTCGTCTGTCTTTTCAAATGCTTCGTCTATCCTGTTAGCGAACAACTGGTTCCAATAAGATCTATAAACGTCTGTGTTCAAAAGTTTATAATCACATACTTGACATTCGGGTAATTCNTCACCTGCCAACATACGCAGTCTTACAGATTTCATATGATCTGAATTCCAGTGCTCTTTCAACGACATTGGTTTGTATTCCTTTGCATCATTTCCTGTATCGATGTACTGTTTAAAACTTTGTGCAGGTTCTCGTGACGCACAACACATACGNCTTTCTGTTTGTGGAGACAGATAGGTGTGAGTCCATGGTGCCATACAAAATGTTTTATTACCTTGTTTAGGTTTAATTCTTTTCATTATACAACTCCGTAAGTTCTGGGAAAACTTCTAAAATGTTTTCGTCTCTGATAACATCTAACTTTTTCATTGTGTCTTTGAATTGCTGTAAGTCATTGCTTTTATCTCTTCTCATCATGTAGTCTATGCCAGACTCAAACCCTTTAGTTGCCCTGGTAAGGTGATCCAAAGGACGTAGCCATTCTAAATGTTTCTCATATTTTTCTTTTACCTTTTGTTTGAATGATTCTGGCAGTAAGTCTATTCTTTGCGGATATGGAAATTGTAGTAAATTAAAGTTAAAATCTTGCGGTTTCAACAATCCTTGATCAACCCAGTTCTTGTGAAAGTCTGGTATGTGTAAAGCATTTATTAATCCGACGGTAGAACTTATGTAAAAATCAACTTGCGGACATACTTCCAACATACGTTTCCTGTTTGCCACAACATCTTTCCACACTGTGCCTTTTCTCATTAATTCCCCTCTAGGTCCTTCTGCATCAAGACTGGCTCCAATCGACACACTGTCAAACTTGTTCCACAGTTCCAATACATCAATGTCTTTGAACTTTGTTCTTGTGAAGTTTGTNTTATAGATCAGTCTTACGTGATACATCTTGCGTCTATCCAGTTCTTTCAATATCCTATAGTGTTCCTCCATTATAATAGGTTCGCCACCTGCGAAGTAAAATTGTTCCACGTGATCAAACTGTTCTAACATTTGTTCCCATATGTCATTACTACTTCGTCCGACTTTCATAATTTTGGCATGGCTCGGCGGTGAACCTGTCAGTTTCTTATGATCTTCATACCAGTTTGAACTGAACCATGTACCACAACTCCTGCAGGCTAAATTACAGAGGTTACTAAATCTAATATCCCAATACTTTATTACAAAGTCTGTTGAGCCATCTGCCTGAGTGTTATCAATCATACCTATGTTGTGTCCAAAGTGTTTGTTTGAACTTAGACGCAGACTGAAGAATCCAGATTTTTCTTGATCATAACATTTTCCACAATGCTTACTCATTTTGTTAGACAGCATGTTTTTTCTAATACCCTTCATTTCGTCATTGTTAAAAACTTCTGCCATTGAATTTTTATTAAGATCACCCACCGGATATTTGTCCAATGCAAAACAACAAGGATACGCCCTACCATCTGGAAATGCGTGGATGTGTAACCAAGGCATCATACAGAACGAATCACTGTCTATCAACAACTCCTTCTGTCTTGGAGTCATGTCCTTAATCTTTAGTTTCTCGGGCTCTTTGGCCCCATAATCATATGCCACGGTACCATTCTCCTATTATTGGGAAAGTCTTTTCAAAGTCCTTCCCTTGTCGTTTGTCGTATTGACTGTANAATGCTTTGAAATCTTTCTGNAACTTGCTNTGTTCGGCCGCACCNGCNTGNGGTGTTTTNACNACATCNANATAATCTATCAANCTTTNNANGTGATTTANTCTCCATNTGNTCTAAATANTTTATTATTTTTATTTAAAAACTTTACCAAGTCCAGTTTAAATTTGTTTCTGAGATCGTCTGGCAGTACAAGAGGTGATTGGAAACTTGGAAATCTCAAAATGTTTAAGGTAAAATTTATTGTTGGTCCGTATACTGCACTTGCAGTCTTAAACCATATCATCTTTTCAAGGAATTCCGGCAATGATTCCAAACATAGTGCATTTATGGTACACATATTATGAATCTCAGATGGAACTTTGTCCACCATCATGTGCAATAAATTGGAATGCCATTCTCCATAATTAAGTCCGTCCCTGATATATTCCGCTTGTTTAAAAGTTGCTTCACAACTTGTATACAAATGAAAGTCTTTGAATCCTTTAAGTTTGTTTTTGAATCTATCAATGATAGTTTGTTTGGCACCAAGATTAGAATTAATTGCAATACGCATACCAGGTTTCATTTTATCTCCCTGTGTTTCTATCCAATCAAGCAATCTCCATAGGTTGGGAGACATCATCGGCTCTCCACCTGTTATACGTAGTTCGTCTAGTGTTTTATGAAGGTCAGTTTCCCACCATTTGTAAAATGCCTCTACATACGGATTTGTTTCATCTTTTTTGTACGGTTCAGCACTATTGTGTGCATGGGTAAAATGGTTACGTCCGTCGGACATTAGGCTCATGTATGGTCCTTGATTTTTTATGTTGTTTGCCCATGTAGAACTAAAGGCAGGATTGCAGTATGTACAAGCAAACTGACAAACTCTGTCGAATGCAATTTCCAAAGTCCTTAGATTGAAATCTTTTTGGTGATCTGATTTGTAAGCATCGTTTAGTTCCTTGTCTGTATAAATTTTTGATTTGTAAACCCTGTCACTGATTGCATCTCTACCTATGTCCTCTATCTTCCAACAATATTCACAACCTGCAGGTCTGTCCCCACACTGCATCTGCCTACGTTGTTCTTTCTTCTGTTTGGTGTTGTGTATTGCACTGGGATTTGTTTTTATTTCTTCCAGGTCTATTTTGTGTGGAAGTGGGTGATGGCAACTTGTGGTCATACCACTACCCAACCATATTGTAGCATTGTACCATTTAGCCGCACAAAAACTCGCTGATTTAGTATCTAATTTTTTTTGTTTAAATTCAAGATCGTCCATCTTTTCCTTTGAAGTAGTCTTTTAATTTGTTGTATTCGTCCAGGGGACAAAGTATGTCGCTTTTAAATATCATATCCTTTACCCAATGGTAGTGTGCGATCGGTGGTGGATGTTTTTCGCCTGGGATATAGTATTCTTTGTAATTATCTTCTGCAAACTCCCATAATCCTTGCCTGTCTTTGTAGAATAGAAATTTTGTCCAATCAATCGAATTGTGCAAAGCACGTTCGCTCTCACTGTAAAATTTATCACGTAGGACATCTTTGTTGAATATCATCATTGTGTATGGGATTTGTTTTTTATCAAGGAACATCTGAGTCCTCAGAATGTGTTCTAGTGTCCTGTAATACATATGCTCTTCGTTCCAGAAGTGCCTTCTGTAGTATTCGTGCTTGTCTCTCTCCGGATGGCCACCATACCAGGTGCTCCACTGGAGGTCCTCGTCCCACACATAGTAGGTTATCCTGCCTAGTACCTCATCTTTGCCTTTGTCTTTTGTGATTACCTCATACCTGTCTGTGCCTGACCACATAATGTACATGTGATCTATCTGTTTGTATTTCATGGCACTATTAATAGCGGCACGTGATATGGTTTCATTGCCACTACCTGACCTGCCCTTGTTTAGCATTGGTAAACTGTTGTTGAACCATGGAATGAACTTGGGCCAACATGGCCAACCATATCTAGTAAAACTACATCCATGTGCTATGGTTTTGTTACTCATTCTTACACTCCATCCAAAATTCTTCCATCTCTGGAAACGTGTTTAAAAATCTAGTAAGTCGTCTTCGATCGTGTTCTTTAAAAAATGCGTAAAAATTCTTTTTATTTTGCGTACTTGCGTCCGCGTTTTCTTTCCAGTATGCGAGATTACGTTGCATCTTTTGAATTTCGAAGTCTTTGAATATGTGTAGCCCGTTGGTCTCCCCGGAATTGCTCTGCATGTACTTGATATTGTCTTCATGTATGCTCTGATAGGATTCCGGTAGCATTGTGATCTGTTGCCATGCGGGTTGTCTCAGAAGTGGCACATCAAACCATACCCGCTGGTACGTCTTTGAGTATTTCTTACGCAGTTCAAGTATCTTCTCCAACAATTTGTCCATGCTGGTGATACTGAGGTTGTTGTACGTGCATATGAACGTGATAGAATTCCGCGAGGGTATCCGATCCAGGAACTCCTCCACGTTGTCCATCATGTAGTTGAAATCCAACCCGTCACGTATGTACTCTGCACGTTTTCCAAAGGCATCAACACTCACAAACTGCATCATGTGTTCCACCTTCTCCCGCATACATATTTCCTGTGCCATGTTGAAATACTTTTCCTTTAATTTTTTATCTGGCGGGCACATATTACTTGTGACGTTGAGATGTAAATCATCCTTTGGA
This sequence comes from Betaproteobacteria bacterium TMED41, assembly GCA_002167365.1. Classification (GTDB taxonomy): domain Bacteria; phylum Pseudomonadota; class Gammaproteobacteria; order Burkholderiales; family Burkholderiaceae_A; genus UBA7377. Next base: position 7,102 of record NHCU01000062.1, read on the forward strand.
TGATCTATGATGTATTGGAATACCTTGTAGGTGTTTACATCCATCATGGGCTCTCCCCCGGTCATACGGAAATGTTTGAGATTCTTGTACAGTGTGGGCCACCATTTCCAGAACGCTGTCACGTAGGGATTGTCCTCCCGATTGGGTATGGGACGCCTTCTTCCCTGGAAGTGCTCTGGTGCATTGTGGGGAGGAGACGTGGGATATTGGCCATACCTTTCAATCTCCTTGCCCCACGTTGTTGAGAACTGTGGAGAACAATAACTGCACTTGAANTTACAAGCGTTGTTNAAGTTNACCTCCACNTACCTNGGTGTCCAACTTGTGGTCATTGGATTCTGTCTAATCTGCTCGAAGTCCTGCATCGCCCATGGCTCACCTGAACGGTAGTGCCTGTCTGACATCTCNCCCGTGTCCTCTAGTTTCCAGCAGTACGAACATCCGTCTGGACGTTCGCCTTGTAGCATTTTAAATCTTTGATCTAGTTTCTCCACTGTGTTGTGCAGTGCCGCTGGATTCTTCTCCAGTTGCCTTGCATCTATGTTGTGTAGTGGTGGATGATAACACGAATTGGTCATGCCTGTGGGCAAGTGCAGTGANGTCTGATTCCATTTGGCTAGGCACATGGTGGGGGAAACTTTTTTCAGTTTCTCCATGGCCTTCAGTGCGTCTGCTTTGTAGTCACTAGTACTCACGATCTTGCACTCCTCTGTTTATGTGTTGTGGCATCACGAATCTGTAGAACCTGCTATCCATTTCATCATACTCCGCTATGGGCATGTCCAACTGTTGTCTGAGGCTGTTGCCCCACATCTCTAACTCCCTGTCTATGTTGGCAGGTTGCACNGTGGAATGGAAGTAGTCTGCCATGCTTTCNAGATCGCTGACATCAAAATCATAATTCTTGTGGTCTACCACTGTGTAGAAACTNCCCATTCTTGCACCCAACATTGCAAACTTTCCATTATCAATGTCGGCACCTATCGTGCACCATGTGGTCAATATACGAAGATTGGTTGGCCATATTTTTGAAAAATTATTTGGATCTATAGGTTCGCCTTTTTCAGTGCTCATCTTGACACCTTCTCTAAATCCAGCAATGAATGCCTGCTGTGGTGAGTGATTGATCATNGTAGTTGAATAACAGTTGTGTAGGTTTTCATGAGGCACTCCCCAACAAAAATCTATTTTATTTTCTTTGGTNTCGGCATTNTCGTGTGTCTTCATGCCNAGGCANGTTTCCTTGTGCCATCCTACCAANCCACCNTTGCCATACACCAATCCATTGACGTTGTTCTTTGCTCTCCATCTATGCACTGCTTTTTTATTTGTGAGTTCCCAATCCAATGATTGTAACAANAATTCCTCATTGATTATATTGTCTCCGTCCACACTGATGAAAAAATCTGTTTCTGCTATTTCCGCCGCGGCCTTGTGTGCTGAATCAAATCCAACCACGCCGTCCACACGTTTTGCCCATGGCACTTTGTTCTTGAGGTCTGCCCAGTTCTTTTCCTTGTTGGGTTCTTTGAAACTTATGTACACAAAGTCTAAATCACTTATTCGTGTTCTATCTGCCATGTTTCTCCCCCTTCCTCTATTTTATTGGGCCAGTGTATNTCTCCCTTTTCAAACCCGTAACCTTTCTCTGCCTTTNTAAGCACTGGATATTGTGTCCTTNNTTTTGGCTTTGGTTTGAGTGCAAATTCTTTTTCGTTGATCCAGTGNTAAGCATCTTCTCCATGTCTAATCACTTCCAATTTTTTTTCTAGGGTGACCACTATGCTCTGCCCTTGTATCGTCACTGTGTGCACCTTCTTTTTCTGAGGTGGCAGTTTAGCAAATGCTTCAAAAAATCCTGGCATTTAACTCCTTGTCGTGATAGTGCCATACCCTGCTTACACGTTTGTCACCTAGATATATGTTGTCTCCGGCCTGATTAGGATACAAATAATTGTTTTGATCTTTCACATGNGGAATATTATTGACTGCCTTCTTGTGGTGTAAAAATTTAAACCAATCATAATCTATCAAACTCTTGTCTNTTGGATCAATTATTCTGTATGCCAAAGCATAAACAACATCAGTGCTTGGATATTCATCATGACAATTAANAAGCATTGTGCTTCTAACCTGTTCCCAATTTTTTGTTATGTGTTCCGCGACACGGAAAAACTTTTGTGTCCATTTGCTTTTACGGAAATACATCATTCCGTTGTATAAATCAGGTAGGCAGTTCCTCACAAACAGTTTCCTATATGCTGTGTTGCTCACTATGTGATCCTTGTAATTTCTACAACCNACCGCAAATACTAAATCATGTTGCCATAAATGGTTCCACCACCAGTCAGTGTTCATGGTCCATAACATGTCAGATTCCAATTTTATGGTATGNGTGAACGGTGTTACAGAAAATGCTTTGTATTCGTTAGCCCATTTGATTCCGTGATCGGCGCTGTTGTCATCCTTCAATACCTTGACCACATCAACTGCCGGATTTTCGAATTTGCTTTTTTCATCTGTGACNACGCAAATTGTGTTTTCTTTGTTGTGCTTTTTAATGCTTTTTGCCAATTTGATAGATAATTCTACGTAATCGGTGTTGTCATTATTTTGTGCGAACCAAAGAAATCCCTTAGACATTGGCAACCTCTTTGTCGAGTACGTGTACATCCTGATCCACTGTGTAGTTAATTTGGTCGTCATATTTCCATGCTATGCCTTTTTCTGTGAATTCAACCACTTTGCAAAAAGGCGGTAACGTTGCTAACCTCATTGGAATAGTGTCGTAGTTTATGAAACCGTTCACCTGTTCAAGAGCCATGGCAAATAGATAATCATTCCTAAAATTTTTTGCATACACCCTGTACATGTCATTAAAGTAGGTATAATATTTTTTTATATACTTTATGGTGTCAAATATTCTTTTTGCTTTGGGTCCTTTTCTGAAAACGAACACAGTCGCCCATACCATGTCGATCATGCTCCAACGTCTTGGTTGAAAAGTGTCTCTGCCTGTAAGATCGTGTACTTCTTTTGATATGAGGAAATCATATTTACTGTCCATTAACTGTAGAAGATTATCCGTGAATGGAAAATAATCTATGTCCATGACCAGAGTGGTATCGTAAGGCGATAATTCATATGCCATGTGCCTGTCAACGTTATTCCACTCTTTCCCTAATTTTGTATTTCCCTTTTCTGGGTCAATGAATTTGTAATTTACAAATCCCAGGGGTTTAAGCAGTTTGTAGGTTTCGAAGTTTGTGACAACAGTTATTTCTAACTTTAAATTCTTTTTGATCAGTGGTATGCAACGCTCCAGTATTCTATGATACTGAGTCTCTACTGTGTTGAAACAGAATAATAATATGCCCTTAGTCATTTCTATTTGCAAATGTTTTTGACATTTGATGATATGAACTAATGGCCTCCTGATTTCTATCTATCAATACTTGTAAGAATTCTTTGCTATCTGAGATTTCTACAGGATTGTTGTTGGTGTCTAGAATGTAAATAGGCGAGGTGCCTATATCACTTAATGTTTTAACTAGATTGATTGTTTCGGCATCTGCACGAAAGATGTGTTCGTTGTAAACAACAACCAGTCGTGAATGTGCTTTCTCCAGGGCGTTACGTTTTGCAACTGCAACGTCGAAGGAAAGGTCAGATTCCTTTTTTAATGAGCCAATATCCATATTACAATTATACTGTAATTATGGTGGTATTGCAACCCGTAAAAAATTAATCTATTATGATTGTGAGTTACTTACTTGTGCGTTTGAAGCCGATTGTATGTTTGCTGATAAACCCTGTGCGTTAGTCGGATAAACCTCGATCAAAGCCAAGACCATTGCTGGTGCCTCATTCGGGTTTGCCGCAACACCGGAGTTGTTACCACTTGTGTAAGTCGTGTCATCCGCCGCATCCGTTGAAACCATTTTGATGGTAATCACAGTTGCCGTGGCCGGAGCCGCATCTAACTTGGCAGATATCTCAACTGTGTTTGACGTGTATTGTGAGTCATCTGAAGTCAATAGTAGCATTGACGTGTATGATGAACTTAGGTCATGGAAACCAGTTGAACTAGCAAAACTAGTCTGTGTCTCACCTGAACCTGATCTTGTAGAACTTGTTGCCTTGATGTCAAGGTTGCCTACTGCTGTGGCTGTCAATCCACTGAATACTGTGTCTTTGGAACCGTCCACTGATCCTGATGTCGATGGATCTACTCTGATTGCTCCGCCGCCGTTGAAGAAAGCTCTCATTGTGGCGTTGTTTGCGAATGTTACAGATCTTTCTATTGTTGAAGTGGAGTTCCATGTACCACTGTTAGTACTTGTACCAACTGCGTTTGTTCCCAATGCTGTTGCGTTTGGACATCCTGCCGCCACTGAAGCCGCCAGTGTTGCCAAGTCTGCCGCAACCGCCGCCTTGATGGCAATGGCATCACCTGCCGACACAGCAGATCTAGAAGTCATAGTATCGTTAGTGTGATTAGCGATATTATCTATCCCTGTCAGTAGTGCGTTCCACTCTGATGCATTTACGGCGTTACCCGCTGAAACTGTTGAAATTGTTGATTGGTTCAATCCATAAACTCCTGAACCTGGTCCTGCGAAATGATTGTATCCGTATGGACTTGATGAATTGTTAACGAATACGTTATATTCGTCATCTAAAATTGTGTCGCCTGCTGTATATGCCATGTTACTATTTAACTCCTATCACACATTCTGTTAATGTTGTTTCTTCGTTATATTTATGCTTAATTAGTCTTCCTATGGTGTTAAATGTGGTGCATTCGTCTATATTTGCCACCCTTGCTTCACCATTTCCTGCAGAGACTATACGTTCTCCTGCGTTACCTTTACCGGTCAGTTTGACCAAAACACGTCCTTTGAGTGCTATCATAGGGTGTGTGTCATTGTTACCTGCTGATGCATTCATTAAAAACGCCGGGCTCTCACTCACCACCCCAAAAACCTGGTCACACAACTCTTTGTTACACTTTGTAACCTCTGCGTGGCCGCCTAGCATCACAACATCACCCACTTCTGTCTCACAGTCGGATTCATATCTCTCTGCCAAATCCGCATACTGAGCCGATGTTGATGTTGCATGTACTATGTTTGCTCTCACATCTACAAGTGTAGGTGCTGATAATTCATTTTGTCCACCGCCTGACTTGAATGCTGTCCAGGCCCCGCCTGCATTTCCATGTGTGGTTGTTCCGTCATCAGCGAATGTCTCGTCCCATACCCAATAAAGATTCTGTTCCGTTGCAACAGATGTTTCTCCTCTGTTAACTTTTAATCCTGTGTAGTTTGGCATTCCTGCGTTTGATGACACATTTCTATTCAATTCTATTATGTTGTCCTCCACCGTTAAGGTAGAAGTATTGTTTGTCACTGTGTCCCCATCAATAGTTAGGTTTCCAGAAACTCTAAGATCTTTTGCTATTGTTACATTGGCTGTTGAACCTTCCATTGTTAATGCAGTGGTTGTCACTCCACCATCATTTACCGTAAATGCAATGTTTCCGTTTGATGTTACGTTTGCAATAGTGAAGTTATCACCAGTCATGGTCATTTGTATATCAGACCCCGCACCAATTCTTAGACCGTTATCATTTAATATTTCTAGGTGTCCTGTTGTAGAATCGTTTTGGTCTGATCTTAAAAAGTTTGCTACTGCAATTCCACCTAATGCATCTGAGTCTGTTGATGTACCCCTGAACTTGGCACTTGCGACAGTGCTTGAAAGTTGTACTCCTTGTGCTACACTTGAAAATCCAGCGGCAGTTAAAGCCACTGCGTTTGCTTCTGTGGTGCTTGGTGTAAATGCTAAATTAGACACAACAGCGACTACCGTGTCCTGTGTCACTAATTTCAATATTGATCTATAAACTCCGGCATTGTCCAGCACTGTATCTGTAACAACCTGAGTAACACCCGATCCCGCAATCGTTGTAGGACCAATCAACGTCCATACAGAACCTGTGTACACGTAAAGTTGTGTATTAGCAGTATCGAACCAAAGGTCTCCTTGAACAGCATTTGTAGGAGATGTACTAGAATTAGTAGTCGATCCTACTGGTTTCCATTTGGCTCCTGTGTAAACATTGATCTGCTTGTTGGTTTGATCAAACCATAATTGCCCTTGAATCTTGTTTGCAGGCGAGGATGTGTTATTAAAATTCTCTAAAATCTTGACAAAGTTCTCATTCAGTTTCTCACCAAACCCTGCATAGGCTTTTCCAAACAATGTAAGGTCTGTTGCCGCTGTATCGATAGTTCCATCTGGTAGTGTGACCAGCAAAGTTCCGAATGTGTTGTTAATTTTGTATGCCATGTACGGATATTTATGCTTTAATTAAACGCTTTGCTGATAGGCTTTATCGTAGTTAAAAGCAATCCTGTGTAGTAATCTAGTGTTCATATGCGGAAAAAACCATCGTTTGTGTATGCTCAACCATTGTTCAGAGATTACAAGATCGTTGTCTTCCCAGTCATGATGGTACAAATATTTTTCTTGTAATACGTGTGATTTGAGCTCATTGTAAATTTTGGCCCATTCCTCTGTTGTTGCTCCTTCAACTATATCAAATGCCTGCAGAAAAGGAAAGTACATTCCTGTTTTTCCTTCTATGTTTGTGTGGACCAAAGAGATAGGATTGTCGTAGTTGATTCTGTTGTGCCCTACTTTTTGATCACTGAATGTCCCTGTCTTGTATCCTGATGCGTACTTTATACCTGCAACTTTTTTCTTCATACTGTCTGAAAGGTCATCGTATGCCATTGCTTGATTTATCCATGTTGTCCTAGATCCTTTCGAACCTTTGACAGCGTACAGCCAAACAAATGGATATCTAAACTTGGCACTGGTGTGGTGGGTATGCCAATCCAGTTCTTCGTCGTGTCCAAACAATCCACCTTTGCCTGTGTGATTTTTTTCACCAGTTACTCTAAGCACGCCTGGTGCTACTAGTGTTCGTTCTTTTTCAAATTGGTTCCTACCGTGATCTTCTTTCACCTTACCTATTGTTGATGTAATTCTCATCTGGTCTTCCAAAGAAAGATTTTGATTTTTAAATATGACCACCAAGTGTTCGTTACACAGTCTAGCCACTTCGTATAAATCTTGATAAGGTAAACTATCAATATTGTTTTTTATTTCTATCGCCCATCCTTTTTTTACTATATCACAAGGCATCTTTGTAATCCTCTGTAATCATCTTTTGGAAACTTTGTTTTCATAGATTTTGCACCTAGTTTGCCTGCAATATAATCATCATCCAAGAATGTCCATAACCATTCGTCGGTCTCGATATAAAAGAAATTGTTTTTTTCAATCTGTTCCCACTGTGTAGATGGTAGGTCTCTAAATTCGCATATAGTTTCATAGGCAAATTTGTCCTTGTTAGAATAATATGTCAAATACAGGTTGTCACAGTGCTGTTTTAGTATTCCAACTGTTTCTGTGATATCATCTATCTTCATATGTGTAAGCACAGAAAAGGACACACATACATCATAGGTCGAAGGTAGAGTAAGTTTTTGCCTGCCGCTTGGATTATACATATGGTTAAAAAGATCACGATATAACCAAGTGTGCTGAGGTAATGTATGATTGTTTTTTTCTATACACCACGGTCTTACATCTAATCCTGTGTAGTCATTATGTTGTTTGAAATTTAAAAAACTTCCATAGGCACAACCAAAATCTAAAATCTTTTTATTTTCAAAATCAGTGTACTGTTCAAAATAACTTCTGATATCATATTTTTCCTGTGTCTTTATCATAACTTTATAAGAGGTCTAGTGTATCTGCTGAAAGGAGTTGTATACCCTTCGAGCCTGTTGTTGTATGTTTCATCTTTTTTCATCAAGTGTAGGGTAAGTCCTATTTTGTAACCACTTCCCTGCTTCCTGTAATCTGTCGGAGCATGAAGTACACTTGCGTCATGTATTATAGCACACTTAGGTTTCCATGGTAATATTTTTTCGATTGTCAACCCTTCGTATATACTCATTGGTATATGCTCTGGCATTGTTTTTGCTAGTGTGTCATGATCTTTTTTACTATAATCTATTTTCTCTACACCGTATTCCTCATATGGTTGATGTCTTATAACATTGGCATAATTTGCAAAACTTCCAATATCCCTGCCTCGCATAAAGTGGGTGGCTCTGCCTCTGTATCTTTGATTAAAAACAACGTACGAAGATGTACTGATCGAATCTAAATCTATCGGTATTATAATATCCTTATAAGGCCTGTATCCATTTAAATGTGTGACAGCATCTGTGTGCAATCCATATGGTTTCACTGATTTAAAAAATTGATCTCCAACGCTCATAGGATCATCTTGTGCTATGTCACTATAAAATATTATGTCATCTCCAAAGTGTTCATAAATCTTTGGCCTCACAATGTCTGATATAGCAGGAATTAACATAGGAAAAGTAATGTGTAACACGTGTCCGTTTATGTTGTATCCAATTTTATCAAAATTTTCTTCAAAGAAAGATGACAAGGTTTCACGTTCGGCCTCATTAATAAATTCTTCAACTACATACGATTCATCGTACTGGTCCTCAAAAAGTTTTGTGTCAGGATCATGTATCACATCTATTTTTCTAAGTTCGTCTTGTGAGAACGGTCTGTCTGATTTATAGTAAGGCATTGATCCACTCCGATTGCTCTTTTTTAATTTTAAAAAATTGTATTGTCAAAGATATTCTTTCAGATACAACTTCTCTAATGGCATGGTATTTTTGTGTGTCAAGTAAACACCATTCTCCTGGCACTTGTTTGTAAGTATCTGTTAATTCTTTTTCTTCATTGTATAATCCTAAATGTGCATCCTTGCCGCCAGTGTGTAACATATAATTGATTGCACACACTCTACTGACATCTTTATGCACTACTCCATCAACCCCAGAATCCATAATCTGTGCCATTATTTTTACATCATCGTTAAAAAAATTAGCAGGAAATAATGCTTTAACTTTTTCCTTTATTTCTTTCTTTACATGATATGAATAATAACCGGATTTTTTTGTTGATTTAAATCCTGGATATTCTAGATGATAGAAATCGTCAGGCAATTTAATTTTTGGCAATTTCAGTGTTTTTATCATTATAATATGTCCTTGCGTTACAGGCCTCAAAATTTATATCACTGAAAACTGTATTTGGTTTCCAATCTTTTACTTCCTTAAACATACGTATAGATATGTTAAGTTTTTTACTTGCTCCATGTAAGTTGTAATTTGATGGTCCGTGTATGACAGAAGAATCCTTTATGATTGCGTTCCCTGGAATATTCTCCTGAGTGCTTTCAACAGTGAGTCCTTCAAAATATGACTTTAGGAAACGTGGTCCTATGTGTTTTTCTAAAAAATCATTATCTATTTCGTTGCCGTTTAAATATTTTATTCCCGGTACATTATAACTGTCACGTAATACATTTGAATATACATTAGTACCTTTCTCTACTGCTCCTTTTCTAAAATGTGTTCCCCGCATGTAGCAACGTTGGTCCATTGCGTATGTGTAAGTCTCTGCATCATTTTCTATCCAAAGAGGTAATATTATATCTTTTTGTGTAAGCCATCCAGGTATGTGTGTAATTGCATCAGTATGTGGTCCGAATGCCCTGGTCTGTTCACATATGAAATCAGCACTATGAGGATTAACATCATTGTGTAATTCACTGTAAAGTTTAAATTCACCAAAGTATTTCTCTATTCTAGGGAATAAAATTTCACGTATAGCAGGATCGCTATGAGTGTCTCCTATAAATTCAAGTTCTTTGTTTTGTAGGTAAAACCCTTTCTCTGGTTTCTTTTTGTAGTACCAATCTATTATAAATTTTACTTCTTCTTGGCTGAGAAAGTTCTCAATCTGGTATGTAGACTCTTCTGGAAATATGCCTTCCCACAGTGTTTCTTTACTGTTATGAATTGTGTCCAATTTTTACCTCCTCAAAATATGTGTCGTGTATTCCCATATGGAAAACAATTCTCTCCTCGGTTGGAGGTTTCACTCCATGGGGCACCTGTGTGTTTATTATGGTCATGTTATGGTATAAAACTTCTGTACCGTCCTCAAAATACAGTTCTCCTGTCATGTTAGTCAAAGGTATCACAACAGATATCTTGCTCATTGTATCTTTATGCAATGGAAGATTGCCGCCGGGCAACACTCTGAAAAAATTACATCGCCATTCTTTTGGCCGTATGCCCATGTAATTCCATATGTTTTTAATTTGCCTCAATAAAGGTTTATCAAATTGTTTTATTACCTGTACGAAGAATTTGTTATTTTCCCAACTCATGTACTCCTTGTAGAGTGCGTTGCTGTCTTCCCAAAGATCTGGTTTGATGTAACTACGGAAAAAAGCAGGATCTGTTTTGTAGTCTGTTTCAATATAATTAGGCATCTATGTTCTCCCACTGATGCACTACTTTGGCATCAGACATCCAGTCATTCTTTTTGTGTTCATTGCTTTTCCAATTTTTTAATTCGCCGAACATTGGCATAGGAACTTCAATATCGC
>NHCU01000063.1 GCA_002167365.1 Betaproteobacteria bacterium TMED41
ACGACGCTCTCCGATCTTGGGGAAAAAATAATATAAGTCAGATAAGATAAAAGCTTGTAAGTAATATTCACGATGTAGACCAAAGGGACTAAAATACTCTTTGTAAGGTTCTTTAGTCCTTTGAACATAATTACTCCTCAAACACCAACAACCGATTCGAGCTTTGACTTTTCACCAGTTGACGTAGTATTTTTATCCGATTTTGTGGCTTTTAAAAAGGCTTGCACAGAACCGCTTCCTACGATCTTGCCTTTATCCACAACAATCACTTTATCAACCAATGAAAGCAAAGAGGTTCTGTGTGTAATAAGCAAAATAGTAGCCTCAGCATTGTACTTTTTGAATCGGTCAATAAAATTCTTTTCAGTCTTAGCATCCATTGAACTAGTTGGTTCATCAAAAATCAAAATAGGAGGTTTTTTTACAATTGCCCTTGCAATTGTAATGGCTTGTTTTTGACCACCAGACAACCCCTCTCCTCTCTCATCCAAAAGTTGTTTAAACCCTTTTGGATGAGCATTGATAAAATCCGAAGATGTTGATACATTGGCAGCCTGTATCATTTGTTCAGTTTTAATTTCCGTTGCTCCGAAAGAAATATTTTGTTCTACAGTACCGGCAATTAACCATGGTTCTTGAGATACATAACCAATATTTTCTCTTATCTCAGAGGGATCTAATTGACTTATGTCAACTCCATCGACAAGGATTTTCCCAGATTTTGGCGGAAATAGTTTTGTAACTAATTTTCCAATAGTGGTTTTACCTGAACCAACTCGACCGACAATCCCGATCCTTTCACCTTTTTTTATCAAGAATGAAATTTCTTCAATTGCAAGACCATCTTGATTAGGATATGAGTAAGAAACATTTTCAAAAGAGACTTCACCCCTGTATTTCCCTCTTCTTAAATAGTCACTTCCTTTTGCATGCTCTGTTGGTTGGTTCATTAAGCCATCCAAAGAATTATAACCAGTAATGATTTGATTAAGCCTTGATAGTAATTGAGCAAGCTGAACAAATGGCAAAAGTGCCTTGCCTGAGAGAATAGTGCAGGCAATTATAGCCCCATAACCATATTCCCCTGTGGTTACGGTAATAGCNCCAACGGTAACAACCGAGATTTGAACTGCTTGTTGTACCTCTTGTGTTAAGTTAGTTGAGAAAAATGTATGCCTTTTGACTTCATCAGCACTTTTAGCCTGCTTTGTAACAACTGATTTAAATCTTTTTCTTAGCAAACCGCCCGCACCTAATAACTTAACAGTCTCCAATCCCGATAACGTTTCTACAAGAACAGAGTGCTTATCATGTGACTCTTCCTGAGAGCTCTCAGAAAGTTTTTTTAANCTAGGCTGAACAAGAAGAGTAACACCAATGAGTATGAAAATTCCTATAATTACAGGTATGACCATGTGGCCACCAATGTACCAAATGAAAAACAAAAAAATACAAGCAAAAGGCATATCAATGATAGAGACTAATGTGGCAGAGGTGAAAAATTCTCTTATTTGTTCATACTCTTTTAAAATACTTGCTAATGTTCCAACACTTCCTTTCTTAGTATCATGCTTCATGTCGATAATTTGGCCAAAGAGTTTATCAGCTATCACAACATCAGATTCAATACCAGCAACTCCCAGCAATCTTGATCGCAGAGTTTTGATCGCATAATCTGCTGTCAATAAAATAACCATTCCTATGACTAACATATATAAGGAAGACATTGCGTTGGCTGGAATAATACGGTTGTATACAATTAATGCGAATAGTGATGTTCCAACAGCAAAAATATTCGTTAACAGAGACGCAAGACCGGCTTGAACTATGAATTTACGGTTCTTCCACAAAGGCGCATAAAACCAGTGGTTTTCTATACCTGGAATAACTGCTACCTCTTCCTTTTCTCTTTCGAAAAACCTGTAGATTTCAGGAGAATCATATTTTTCTATTAGTGGCATAGTTTCTTTCCAACTTCCAAGAACATCTCCACCTAGCTCGTGGAAATAAATATCCTGCCGAAGTTCATCAAATGAGAAAAGATAAACATTATCCGTAAGGAAAACGACACCTACGCCAGTAAATCGTTCAAAATCAACTTGATGTATTTTTTCTATTTTCTCACTATCAATTGCACAGTCGTGAAGACATTCAATAAGCCATTTGATATCTTTTTTCTCTGAAACCGACCCCGATAGAGCCCGAGCCTCTGCTGGTGTTATAGAAGCGTCAAACCTTGTGGTAATTTGGTATACAAGTTCTTCAAAATTTACTTCCAACTTAAGTCCTGAGCTCAAACAAGTTTAGCAGTGTTCCAAACTCTGCTGCCAAACGATAAAAACTCAAATTTTTCTCAACTGTTGCATCGACAAGGTTTTTTGCTGCCGTTAGAAATTCTTCTTGGGAACGAAATAAATCATTTATGGAAGTTTTATTTAATTCAAAAAGTTCTCTGTTAACTTGGTTTGATAATTCAGCCCCTTTTACAAGTGCAACCCTTGACAGAACCAAAGCTGATTGAGCCTCATATGAGTACTCAGCCTGGCTTAATTCTTTTATCAGTTCTTTTTTCATTCGCTCAAGTTCATACCTTAGAGAATTTACTTTCAAAGAGGCTTGAGAAATTTTAGCTTTGCTCTCGAACCCACTAAAAACATCAATTTGATAAGTAAGTAAAATACTAGACTGTTCTTGGGGAGTATTCAAATTTGTATCAGTATTTTGATAACCTGCCTGAAGACCAAACTTACCAAATCGACTTCTTTTTTCAGCTTCAAAATTAAGTTCTGCTGCTCTGATCTGATTAACCATTTGTGCAATCTTGAAATTTTTATCAAAATTGTTGTCATCTAGTTCAAAAGTAATGTTCTCAAGTCTGGGCATTTGATGGAGGTTAGTCTTAATTGATGGGTTGGTGTCAAAGTATTCATTAAAAACAGCTTGACTATTTTTTAAATTCTGAACCTCCGTCGGAATTCTATCAAGCGCTTCTGATAATTTTGTCTCCGCNCTGATTACATCTGCATTACTGCTTCCACCAAGTTCTTCTCGAGTTTTGACAGAATCTAGAAAATCCCTTCTTGTTTCCACAAATCCTTGTGAGAGTTTTAAAAGTGTCTCGGCCCTATAAACCTCAAAAAAAGAAGTGATAATATCCAATAAAAGGTCAGTTCTTTGTTGATCTATTTTGAATTGGCTAGATAACTCTTCTTTTTCAGTGACTTCGTATTGTCTACTTGTTACCCCAAAATCGTATACCAGTTGGGAAATAGTTAGATTTTTACTTTGTGATGAACTGTCATTGTTTAGTCCTCCACTCTTAATACCTCCGCCGATTGAGGAGGTAACTCTTGGCAAAAACTTCGAAAATGCAAGATTTTTCCTTTCCTCAGCGATTTTTAAATTCTCTAAGGTTTGAAGAAAAAGAGGTGTTGAAGAAAATGGTACAGAAACAATTTTTTGNAATTGTTTGAATTTTGGTAATTTTTCAGGCTTCTCCGCTTTANTAATTAGNCCCTTTACAAGAGTTTCTAACTCTTTGTTTGTGTCACCAACTTTTGCAGTCTTAANAACACCAGTGGACTGCTCTGATTCAATGAATCCANAGGTATTTATCGAATCCGCTTTATCATCATCAGTTAACTTGAGGGTGTTTTCTAGGTTTTGCCTTTTACTATTCTCAACGCTTCTTATTATAAATTCTCTATTTTTTGAGCTTTTCTTAATGTTAGAGTCATAATTTGAGGATGTAGTATTATTCAAATCATTTAGAAAATTTTTGGACAAATTTTTAGTATTTTTACTGGAGTCATTATTGCTTTTTCGCAAAGAACTCTTATGATCACTTTTTGAAAGGTTGCGAGATTTAACATTATCGTCAAACTTTGCAATTTTTGACTGATCCACTTTGTGATTATCTAAACCCTTGAACCACCTAAAAGGGTCAAGCCCTAATTGATGCGAATCTTTTTTGAAAGGTGATTGATACATAGACCTCTTTTTCTCAACCGATGATTTTTTTATTTTAGATAATTCTATAATGTGGTTGTTGCCAATTTGTTCTTGTTCGCCATCAATTAAACCAGAGAATTTAAGCTCACTATCATTTTTTTGATAGATTTTATTAGTATTTCTTATATTAATTAATGGTTTATTAGTATCTATTAATTCACTTTCTAGTTTACTAACTATTTTTTCTTTTTTTTCTAAATGCTCTGATGGTTCTATAGCTCTAAGGCCTCTAAAGGGTTCAAGTTCTAATTTTAATTCATTGTTCTTCTTCACTCGGTTAAGTTTCTCTCGAGAAGCTAGTACTTGATTTTCAACAAAAGGCAGATCAGCAATAGTACTTTCATTATCTGCAGAATCAAGACTGCTAATTATTTCTTTCGCTCTTTTGGATTGGTTAATTGAATCTTTTTCAACTTTTGCGTTGCCCAATATAACTTTGGGATGTCTTAACTCTGAAACCGAGGAATAATTATTACTTGTGCTAGCTGTGTTGACAGAGTGTTTTATTGGCAAACCAATCCTTTGCCCAGCAATTATTAAATCGGGGTTGGTTATCCCATTGTATTTTGCAAGTTCATAGGCAGTGATCATTATTAATTTGGAATTAGTTTCAACTCCTTGTTTTTTGATCATTTCCAAAGCAATGTGAGATAAGGTCTCACCACGTCTGATAATATGAAAAGATTCGTAACTGCCTTCTATACGAGGCTCAGGTGAGTTTTTTATATTTTTTTCAATTGAATGACTTCTAGACTCAGAAACATGAACTTGCAAATCGTCATTTGCCTGAATAATTGAGGAGAATGTAAAAAGTAAAAGGAATATACTACATTTTGTGAATCGACTCATTCAGTAAATCCATATCAGAGGAATCAAAGGTACCGTACTCAGGCATCAAAATCGCTGCCGTATAGAAATTCTCGACACTTGCTTCCTCTTCTTGAATTAAAACTACCGCAATGTCCTCTATTGCTTTAACTGAATGTTGAGTTGTTTCTGAAAAACCTTCTAAAACAATATTATCATTATTTACAATACTAAAATCATCAATAACACCTGTGACTGTTACGTGATCCTCAGAAATGTTCTCACTTTCAAGTAAAACTGTAAGACGTTCGTCCAGATCAATTTTGGAGGGATCATTCAATGAGTGAGGACCTGTCAAATCTAGATTACCTGAAATTACAAAAACATCACTTCCATCCCCGCCTGAAACTACATCTGCTTGCTCTTCTGTGTGATCTATATAGATAATATCGTCGTAATTACTACCTGTTAAATCATCAAAGCCTAAACCTCCATGAACAAGTGCTCCATGATCTATTTCATCAGACGTATTTGCAAAAATAAAGTCATCACCGTCCGTGCCCAAGATAGATTCAGCATCAAAGGCTATTTGTTGACCATTAAGCCCTAGATCAGTAGAAGCAACTTTTTCGAAAGTTGGATCTATAAATGTAATGTCCTCAGGACTTGCAGAATTAGAAAAATTAGAAATAGGGCCATTTTCCAATTCTGAAGATCCAAATAATACCTCTTCGTATTGTTTGTCCTGCTTGAATCTTGTGCTATCTGGAATAATGATAATTTTTTCTTTGTGAACAAAAGTTTCCTCAACCATTACACCATCTGCCTGGTCTCTGACTTCAATTGAGATACTAGCAGTAACGGGCAATGTTACTCGATATCCAGATTCATCACTCTCCAAACTTGTAGAGGTAATAATATCGTGCTTATCAATTAAAGATACAAGATCATATTCGTAATTTGAATCAAACCCATCATCAAACTCCTTACTATCAAGAACAACCTCTCCTTGCATAATTTCTAAGCTGGCGTTTGTTAATTCAGAATTTTGGCCAACAGCTTCAACATTAAAGTAAACTGTTGAAGGATCAGATACAAAATTGATATTACTACTAATTTCAGATTGATTAGTTATTGGTGATGTACTTGTCGTAACTAAAGGTTTATCAACTACCGGGTAAACAAAAACATCAAGGTTATAGTTTGATTCTGAAAAAGCAATACCATCTCCAACATTAAAATTTACAAATCTTGATCCATTAATATTTTCTTCTGGAGATAAAAACAAATCTAGAATTTGCTCATTTCTTGAAAATACTGCAGATTCTTCAAGATTGAGTATTTCAATCGTGTCACCAGCTAAAACGTAATCAACATCATCCATGTGAGTTGAACCCTGTGGTTGCAAGAACAAGGTCATATCGTCACTAAATTGAATAATTTCTATCGCTGCGAAAGAGTCCTGGTCAGCATCAACATAAAATTGATACCCAAAATCATCAGGAGTGAGAATCAAATCTTGATCCTCTAAATTTTGAATTTCTAGAATGGGAGTTGAGCCTGTCAATGGATCCATTAACTTGGGAATGGAGTTTGCCTGAAAATTAATACCTATTTCCTGACCAACGGGTTGGTTTTGTTCATCTTGCCCTGAATTCAAATTATTGTCAGTGACCTCAAAAACCCAATCAGAGGCTAACACCTCACCTGAGTTCAACTGTTCGTAAATACTATTATTGTCCATAACTTCCCAGTCCAACTCATACTCACCAGAGGAGAACTCAGGACTAACATACTCTTTGATTGATCCTATATCTAAATTGCCATGAACAAAATCTCCTGCACCTGTGCTCTCTGGGGTTGAAGTGGCATAGTATCCGGGACCATTGACACCATAATTGAAGTATTGAGCAGTCACTACAAATTCCCCTGCACCCACATCCTGAGAAACTCTTTCACTGTAGTAACCAGCACCACTTTCACCAAAATTAACTTCAAATGCTTCAGGTGCAAATTCCCCTGAACCATAATTGCCCCAATGTTCGTAAAAACCTGCTCCATCTACGCCGTCAAATTTAAATTCTCTTGAAATTGAGGAAAATACAGGGGGAATTAGCGTATATCCTGACAACCCATAGTCCTCAAAATATGTGGAGTAATAACCTTGACCACTAGTTCCGTGATCAACAGAATGAACCTGATTACCTAAAAATACTCCAGAACCTACTTCGTTAATTTCAGACTCAGAATAAAAGCCATCACCAGAATGCCCATAATTATTTTGTTCAAATGTTTGTCCAACCCCAGTGTTTTCGGTAATGGTTTCACTGTAGTAACCCTCTCCACTAGGACCAAATTCTGTGAATTCAAGACTATTGGGACTTAATTCCCAAATGACGTTGTTTGTATTAAGTTCAGTTACGGAAAACTTGATTGGCACCTCAATATCCCTCACCAAGTCATCCACTGGCCGTGTGCCATTACTTATTTCTAAAGACTCACTAGAACCCTCTAGCGATGGCCCAGAAATGCTTGGAGTTAACTCTTTAAGTTTGAATGAAACCGTATCACTAAGATCTCTTTCCTCAATATTCAAAGTCCCCTGAACCGGATTTGAGATGAAATCTTCGCCCTCTCTAACTAGTTGAGAAATGTCTGAATCATCATCAAATGAAATTACAGGTTGATCATCAGAACCCTGTATACTTATGTTAGTGTCAAACTCAATGATGTTTTCGGTATCAAACTCAAAAAAACTCTCAGAAATTGAGACACTATAATCAAGTGATGAGGTTTCACCATGAGCAAGATACTCAATCTCTCCGGCAACAATTTCATAGTTCCAGTTCAGTTCATGCGTGCCAACATCAGTATTTTGATTAACCGTTACTTCAAAGTTACCTGGATTATTTCCTGCTGAAGAAATGTTACTTTGATATTCACTGAATCTGTCGTCATTGATAGTCACAGTACCACTTGTACTCAACTTAATGTCCTGACCTCTGGGGTCCAATTCAGAAATTTCTGGAACTAAGCTATTAAAATTAGATAATTCTGGGATTATCTCCGGTGATCTATTAACTTTACCTCCCTTAAGCTCCAGATCAAGGATTTGAGATTCTGACAAACCATCCTCTTTGACAAATACGTTAGAAAGATCAACCCCATTAATCGATGATAGGCCCTCAGCAATTGTCTGAGGAACATATCCGTCAAAAGTTACCGATTTATTAGTTAAATCACCTCCAAAACGACTTAAATCTAATGCCTCAATGGGGTTAAACTCGTCTTCTAAAAGTCCATATAAAGGTAACCCATCCTCTGAGTCAAATACCACCCCCTGTCTTACAAGTGAAAATATATCGGATTTAGAAGCAACTTGTAGCTCCTCTCCTCTATCAACTTTCAGCCCCTGGATTGATAGCCCCTCAACAACTGAGAGTTGCGCAATTAGATCAAGTTGAGCTGATTCTCCCTGTAAAATACTTTTGTTTGAAAGATCTACGAACCCTCGAGATAAAGCAAGAGCATTTTGAGGTGTGAGTTCATTTTCGGTAATAATTACTGTTGGTGAAAATCCATCATAAACAGATACATCGTTGTTTAGAAGATGTGTTATTGAAGCAGCGTCAGACTCAATTAATTGCTCATCATCCTTAAGCAATAGGTTTACAAAACTCTTATTAGATATGTCACTAGAAAGAGAAATTAGTGAATTTGCCTGATCAATAGAATCAAGGTTGCCCGAGATAGTGATATCAGAGGGAAGAGTGATGCTTGAGTGAATATCGAAAAAATCCTGAACATTAATAATCCCGTCAGACAGAGTAACTTCATTAAAATCCATTACTAAAGGATCGATAGTTGCAATTTTTTTTGCTCCAACCAAATCAATCTCAGAATTATCTTTAATTTTTACCTCTTCGAACATCTCTTTCTTACCTGCATCGACGATATTTATAGCCTCATTTACTGAGATATCACCTTTTATCGCTAACTCTGAAATATCGAGATTTTCAACTGGGAAAAGATTAACTACCGTGGAGGCATTAATTGAACCTACTACCTTGTTAAAACCCAAATCAACAAATTTCTCTGCTATATTCGAGCTAATTTGATCTGTCTGAGAAACCAAGATTGAGGCAGAAAGTGCAGGATCTGAGGACAAAAAAGCACTTGGATTATCGTTTAAATCTTGACCAAGATCTCGATTAACAAGTCTCATTGCTTGGTTTAAATTAATTGAATCTGAACCTTGTTTATCAGAAAGATCAATACTTGCACCTGCTAGCGAACCCTTAAAGCTATTCATCGCAAAATCATATGAAACTACTGTATTCATTAAAGAAATTTCATCAGGCAATGCTAATCCAGCCTGTGCTAGTGGAGTCAAATAATCAAGAGTATTTTCCGAGGAATTTGTTGATGCCCTAATTTTACCACCTTCAAAACTAAACCCTGCACTTAACAAACTTTGCGCATCTNCTACCTCAATTTCCTTGCCATATAAGCCTAATTTAGTGATACCGGCGGCATAGAATCCATCAGCATTTTCAGCAATNACAGATAGTTCTTCANTAGANGGCCTTAGACTAATTCCAGTAGTTGATGACAAGGAATAACCAGTTTCTGTCCTTTGTACATTAACCAAAGAAAGTCCTGAGGCAATAAACTGATTTAATTGATCAAGATTAGGCGAAAGTCCGTCGGCAAGAGCAATAGATTTTAAATTGAGTTGGCCTATACTTGAAGTCTCAGATTGCAAATCAGTTGAAATCTTTGTTAAATCCTGTGAATTTTTAGCAACAACATGAGAGTCCCGGAATGTCGGAGCAGAAATATCACTATCAAAATTAGTGGAATCTGAAAATCTTGCATAATCACTAATGCTTAGAAATACATTCAAAAACTCGTGTTCAGCATGTGCCTCATTATCTGAACCAACAAAGGACTTAATCCTGTAGCCGTCCCTGATCATAGACAGAATCTGCTCACTATCGGTTTGAGCATTATCTGTTAATGGGATACTAACAGAGGGTTTGAAATCAGAGGAGACTCCCAAACCTTTGTTTTTTAGAGATGAGAGTATGGACTTTAATTCAGAGTCGGCTATTTCGTCTGCATTTGTAATAGAGCCGCTAGCAAAGGTAATGTTCTCAGATGCAACAATAATGTCATTTGCTGCTTTTGCCTGAATTTCAATACCATCCTCAAACGAAATTGTTCGAGCACCAAGTGTATATAACTGGCTAATAACAGGTGCAACCTCAGTAAGATCATCATCAGAGCCAATCAAGATCCCCGGCTCATTAGTGAACGTTACATTCACCGAAGATGCAGCAGCCTCAGCAAACTGCTTTGCTATAGCCCAGGGAATATTAAGCCCTTCAAGATCTAGTGAGGAGACACCCATTTGATCAAGGCTGGAAATATTACTAACAAGACTCTCAAGCTGGCTAACAGAATTAACCTTTACGGTAACTCCGGATGAACCAGCTGTTTGCGTTTCAAATGCTACTCCCGCCCCAAGAATCTGCTTGGTTTGGCCAAAAGTTGGATTTAAGGTTGATGGAACTACAATATGACTTATCCCATGATTGGTTTCATCAACCAAATCAACTGAAACAGAAATTAACTCCATTTTGTTTGAAACTTCAATTTTCGAGTCAGAAAAATTAAACCCACTGGTTTTTAAAGTTGCAAAATCTGATGGACTAACTGTAACCTGATCAAGATTTAGTAAATCATCACTGAGATTTTGCATCAAAAAACCTTNTGCCAAGAGTTTTTTNAAAAGTACAACATGAGAGGACTCAGAAACTGATCCAAGAAGATCATTTTTAGTTTGGCCAGTGAAGTCTAGCGGAGTATTGGCAGTAAATGAAACATTAGCTTGTGCCAGAGAAATTGCCTCTGATGGGGTTAGAGTTTCTCCAGTTTGTAGACTAATTTTAATACCCTTTGAGTAACTTCCACCGCCATCAATGTATTCTTTTACCTCAGTTAGAGACGGAGAGTAGGTGTCCGATAAAACCAANCCACCACTACTTAATCTATCTAGCACTTGACCCACCCCAGACTCCAAAGTACCAGAGCCAGTGATTATTCCGCCATCGAAAATCTTGGTGGTTAAGTAATTGCTATCACCTGATAGGCTGTCGTAAGCATCTGAAAACACTTTCCAAACATCTGCAGTTGCACTAGTGCCAGTTGCAACGTTAAATGACTGTATACCAGCACCAAAAATATTTCTATCTGCTGAAGTTGTAAATAAGGTTGAAGCGTCTGAAATATTATCGTTTGATATTAATAACTGCCCATTTTGTAAAGTAGGAGCATCATTACTTTGAAATCTTTGAATTTGAGTCACACTCAGAGGAACACCAAGAACATCCACATAGTCAACACCAGAGCTTTTCAGACTTGATACATTGATAGTGTCTAAGTCACTGGCATTAGATAGTCTGACAGAGATATTTGTGTCCAATTCAGTAAACTCAGTACCGCTTTTTGAAACTCTTACGATTGAGATAGTTTGAACACCTGATTCTTCTCTTAGTGAATTTAAATTTGCAAGAGTNCTNAATTTTGANTAGGGAGGAGTAACTGACAATGGAACAGCAAACTTCGAAAATGCTGTTTGTGCTTCCCAGTACGATTGATTTGTTGTCAGATCGCCAAAAGCAGTATCAAAATCCGATGATCTCATTAAGACCAGAGAAGCATTTTGAAACTCCACCAATTCCTTTAAAGAGCTAAACTCATCAGGGCTTAAATAAAGAGGACTTGACTCCGTTCCACTAACTTGTATTAACCCGCCAGATGCAGAAACAGGAGTTAAGCCAGCTTGCACCAAGGACTTAATGCTCGTGAGGTTCTCTGCTTCTGTTAAGGAACTATCCTTGGTATAGGTAACATTAAAGGTTCCGTTAAAGCTAACACCCGCAGCAACCATCAATTCAGCATTGCTTTGGGTAACAGTGGTAGCCTCTGTCCCTTGAATTGTAATTCCCTGTGGGAAAGTAATTCCTAACTGAACCAGAGCCAGAGCATCAGATAATGCCGGAACAAAACTAGTGTCAAGCCCAAGTCCCTCTGCCAAATAATCAGATAATGACTGAAGACTGGCATTACCCAGTTCACTTAAGACTCCACTGCCAGAAAAAATAGTATCGGAATAAGAAACACCCTGAGCAACCGTTAAATCCTTTGCATCTAGGAGTAAAGTTGCATTATCAGTTGAAATTGACACCCCTGATGAAAAATTAAACTTTCTGACACCAGCAGTAAGTAAATCAAATGCATTGTTAGCTATGGTGGTGACATCAGTAGCAGAGGTAACGTTAACGATAGCATCATTAAAAGTAAGGCCTGCTCCAAGTAAATACGTAACATCAGCAGCATCTATTACCGGATTTCCCAAAGAGGTTCCATCTGAAGCCTTACCAAGGCTCCATCCTGAAAGGGAGGATGTATCAAAAACTATATTGGATTTTGCAGCATCAAGTAATTGAGCTTGTAATACATTAAATGAACCAGCAACATCTGCAGTCTCAAGAGTAATCGTACCGCCATCAAAAGAAACACCATTTGCCGCCAAATCCTTAATGGTAGAAAAAGTTGAGCGGCTATCTCCATCTGGGATAGATACAGTTACTGTACTTGCATCCGTTAGTTTTAAACCTGCATTTAAAAGTGTATATATTTGATCAAAGGTCAAGTTGTCAGTTGATGCAGCACTAAACCTTACTAAACCTGATGCAAATTCAAAGCCAAGCGTATTTAACTCCTGAACCTGGGCAAGGGTTAGAGTAAGAGTGCCTTCAACGGGTTTTATTATGTCAATACCTGCAGCGTTTAAAGCTGTTGCATTTGCAACGATGGTTTGTACGTCAGTGTCTGTGACCTTTAAAGTAACTGTGTAGTTACTTGCAAAAAGTGCATCATCAACTGAGGCCTCATCCACAAGGGTTGTTGATGCATCATCTGTGCTAGCGTCATCATTTAAACTTGAAAGAATAGCAGTGGTTACATCACCTAAACTAATTTCAACTGAGGTGTTAGAGCCAAGAAGTCTGACGTGCTTGACCCCAAGTTGTGATAATTGCTCCAAAGACATGGTNTTAATTGAAGATGAGAGATCAAGAATATCCCTATCTGCAGTACCAGTCTGTTCTAAAAGTTTTTGAACAATAAAGGCTGGATTTCCAAATTCAGATAACCCGCTTGATCCATCACCAGCCTCAGCTTGTAAAACGGTTCCAAAAACAGCAGTATTTTCTGCAATCACCGAGTTAAGATCAGTATTAAACTGCGTAACATCCAGGCTACCTGAGGTTAAAGAGGTTGCGATCGTACTTAACAATGTGTCCTGAGAAGCCGCAGCAGTTGCCCTTGCATTTGATAAAAGATCAATAGATTCAGTGTTTGTTGGATCTGATAAAGCTGCCGCCAAACCACTGTAACCTTCCTCGATTTTGGTATTAGCTGCGTTAACAATCGAAACAAATGATGATGCCAAGGATGAAAAGCCAGAGGCATTAGCTACACTAGTAATGGCCGAGGTCGAAATATCACTTACCGTTATGGCTTCACCATTTTCAAGAGCAGTTGTGATTGCTACACCAACTGCCTTAACACTTACTTCTAGAGCAGATAATCCAGATGCACTACCCGCTATTTTTGAGCCTGCCTGAATTACTGAAAAAAGCTGTTGTTGAACTGTAAAAACATACTCTGCAAGACTGTTATTATTGCCTGCCTGCATCTCTGTGACTGGATCGTAATAGGCTAAGCCTGTCTCTTCAACNCCCGTCATTCCTAATTGAGCGATCAAATCAGCTTCAATTATGTCGGAATTTTGAGCCATGATAAGCGTCAGAGGAGAACTTATGGTAGTTTTTGCGTTTGGATCACTCGCATCACTTAAAACAGGATTTCCACTTTCATCAGTTGGAACACTTACTTGCATAGCCCCNATTTCATGTCCAGTGTTAGTGTCTATTCCACCTGGTAATACCACCACTGAACCACCAAGTGCGGCTCCGCTGAAATCTGGCAAACTAAAAGTACCGTCAGCATTAGTGACTCCGGCATACCCTGACTCACTATCATCGAGTATTCCATTATTGTTTGCATCATAAAAAACTGTAGCTCCAACNACATATCCATCCACAACCCTTCCTTGAAAGGACAATGCAGCAGCTGAAGCCACTGACTCACTAGAAGATTCATCCGAACTTGTTACAGGAGTAGAAACTGGTGTCTCAGGAACAACAACCTCTGGAACCTCAACAACTGGAACCTCAACAACTGGAGTTTCAGCTACTTCCTCTTCACTACTTGTGTCCTCTGTTACTGGAAGTAATGGGCTACTCTCACTATCTCCAGTAGCTCCAACAACAGCACCAGCGACAACTAAGCCAATACCGGCAGCAGGTAGCACTCCCACTGAGCCAATTACGGAAGTTGTTGTTGATGCCGCCGCACCGCCAGCCTCTGCACCACTAGGAGTTGGGGTTTGAGCACTCTGGCCAGCATCTGCAAGTTCTATTTTTTCTTGCGTATTCCCGCCCGTTAATCCCTCTTCATTTTCAAAGGCTTCTACCTCCTTGGTTTCTGAAACACCATCCTCTGCATCTTCTGAGAAATCTTTAGCATCGAAGTTTTCATCAATTTTTGCAGTTTTTATAAGTTCAGACTCTTCCTCTGCTATTCGATCTACATCTATTAATGGATCCAAGTCCATTTCGTCTTTGAACTTATCTATTATTTCCTGGTAAGTAGGCTCAACTTGTTGGCCAGAAGCTTTTTCGATACCCTCTGTAATCACAGAGTTGTTCTCATCAGCATTTACTGTTTTAAGGCCCTCATCCTCGTCGTTTGAAGTTTGCAAAGATTCTGGTAACTTAACGGGTTCAGCAGATGTTTTTTTTGTGTGCTTGGCAAGTTCAACGTTCGAGCCAGCATTGAATGTTTTGGCTATATAATCTACTTGAGCACTGTAAAAGCCTTTGGAAAAAGGCGAAACCTCATCATCTTGNAGTTTTAATACATAGTCACTAACTGAAGCAGATAGACGATCAGNAGCAGCAAAATATTGAGTTTTTTCTAAACTATCTGTATGTTCTTTGCTGGTGGTNGACTTTTGGGTTAAGTTATTAGCAGATGATTTATTAGATTTTTCTTCTTCAATAAATAGCTTTTTTGAGTACAGGCCAGCTAGGGCACCAACAAGGAAAAGATCAACTGTCTTTAATCTCGACCCTGAGTGACTACCTCTGAGTTTGGATACTCGCTGAATGCGTGATTTTAAACTTGCCATTAATATAACTCACCAAACGTTCGAGTAACCGAAAGCTACCTAAAAACAATAGTTTATGACAAGAAACTAAAATCTCACTTAACTACTGTCACCCCTAATTACTAGCTTTCACTAAGTATGAGTGCGGTGCTGAGTTCTTCTTCTGCAAGGCCGGTACCCATCAAAGTAGCTCGGATCTCAGTTGTGGTTACAGCCTCACCAGTATCTTCATCCAAAACAGCCTCACCCTCTGCATCCAAAACCGCAACCTCAACACCCACCTCTACAGTATCACCGTTCAAACTCGCTACAAGGGTTTCGTCTAATCCAGCAAAAGAACTTACATCAATCGTATCTGAACTATCAAAGCCTGTAACCATCACCTGAGCACCAACACCTGCTGCATCACCAGTAACCACATACTTATCTGCCTGGTCATCCGAACCAATCAAAATACCCTTACCCGTATTACTAACATCGGTTTGGATATACGTATCCGTTACACGGCCACCTTCACGATCAGCATCCGAAGTACTTAAACTCCAGTACTCTTTGTTACCACTGGCATCACTAATCTCCAAAGTCTCAACAGCAAAACGATCGGTTAACGGATCAAACTGCTTAAATATATTAACCTCACCTGCATTTTCGATTCGACCGTCAGTTAAACCTAGATCTGGATCATCAGACGTTGCAGTAACAGTAGCTTTAATCTTTAAGGAGTTCATACCCTCTCTACCTACCTGATAACGCTCAAACTCCACGCCAGCAATACCGTTATTTACACCCTCAAGATAAATCACATCACCAAGTGCACCTTGATCTACTACGTAAGACGATGATGAACCTGAAGAGTCATCTGCACTACTACTTGAGTCATCTTCTGAAGCACTAACACGCGCATCCAAGTCAACAATCACATCGCGACCAAACTCCTGATTATCAAGCTTTTTGTCCATATCGCTCATAAACACCTGAGGTACTACCTCAAATCGATCATCGGCTCCAGAAGTACTAATTACCTTATCATCCGCATTACTCATCACCACTATCGCCTCTGGCGCTGGCTCAGGTGTAACAGGCGCAGGATCACCATCATTACTACTGCTACTACCACTACTACTACTGCTGCTGCTGCTATCCACAGGATCAGGCTCAGCCTCACGCTCAACAATGGTTGTAACAGTCAATAAATCCTCACGCTGCTCAGATATTGCTGCCTCTCTAGCAGCTTCTGCCGCTACTGTATCATCAGCATCTATTGCAATCGCTGCATTATAAGCACTGTCTCCTGCAGCAGCAATATTAGTTAATAAAGTATCACGATCCTCTATGATCTCAGTACGAATAGTACCCTCACGAATCTCCTCAACACCTATTGGCACAAACAAGGAAGTATCCATATCAGACGCAGCTAAAGCCTCATCCACCGCATCATCATAAATCTCCTCAACCGCCGCAATCACCTCAAGAGCTACTACATCTTGTGGCTGAGAAGTTAAAGCCACCTTTATCTCTTCAGCCGCATCAAACGTCTCAGTACTTAGCTCAGTCTCAATCGCAGTTATTACCTCAGAGCCAGTACCACCGTTAACCGCAACCTCCTTACCAGCATCCACCGCACGCTCAAGCGCAGCTATCTGACCAGCCGTTAACTCATCCATCCCAAAAAACTGCTCCAACACTTGCGCATTATCCGAACCACTAGAGCCAAACTGAGCCAATACGTCCTCAATCTGCGCCTTCATCTTCACCGCATTATAATTACCAGAACCATCACCTGACTCTAAAAACGATACCGAACCAAGATCACTCGCAACACCATCACCATCACCATCAATACTTAAACGAATCTCGTTATACATATTGCCC
>NHCU01000064.1 GCA_002167365.1 Betaproteobacteria bacterium TMED41
TAGGGATATTTTACAGGTATATCATAATCTTCAATAGGATTATCGGTGTAACAGTAAAATTTATGTGGTACGGTAAGATGTTTTGAAACGGACTCTTTCAATTTAGTGGTAAAATCTCTCGAATACTTTGTGCCCCAGTTTACACAATATACTGATATCATACTAACTTGACTGTTTTTTAACTATTTCCTGGTACGCTATCAAGACTTCTAATGGATTGTTTGCCTGTCTTATTTTCTTTTTCAAATCAAATCCATCAAAATCTTTGACTGCATCCTTGTCAAATATTTTTAACTTGAGATTAAACAGTTGTTCTGCCTGTGTTTTTTCATTGTAGTTGACAACAAAGTCTATGACACTATCAAAATTTTTCAAAGGTTGGTCACTCATTGCCGATTTCATCCTACCTTGTACAACTCTATTCAATTGATTAATAACTGCTTTGTTTCTTTCGATTGTTGTGTCGGCCAATTTGTGTAAAGGATATTCTTTTAAAAGATCTTTGAAGTCAGGATGGCTCATATCTGTTGGTAGATAGTGGTTAATTGCTTTCTCACCTTCTTTATAGATAATCTCAACCGCTGTGTTATCAGGATCTGCGTAGTATGCCTCTATGATTTTTCCTGTAAATATTGCCATTGCTAAATCCTTTTCTTTATATTATATGGCACTCGGTGCCATAAGTCAATACCTATGATTTTGCTATCTTAAATGAATAGGTATTTGCTGTTGCAGGTGTTCCGTCTGGAAATTCTTGTGCCCTGTAATCATTTGATCCAACTAATCTTGTCTGGTAATTACCACTACCACCTGTTAATACAGTATTCACCATGGCTGATCCCCTAAGAGTTCCACTACCGTCGATGTTGTATCTCAATCTGTATCCAGCAGTGTTCACAACAGCATTTTTAACATATTCTTGAAGTAGTGCTCCAATATCTGCAGTTGAATACTGCTTCAAATTATTACTTGCATCAAGGAATATTGGTGGATTGTACGATCCTCCTGTTCCTATCTCACCATCTATTTTTAATAGATAGTAGTTCGTGATTGTCTGTGGTTGGTCTAGTGCTTCTCCTATTTGATCTGCTGTGTAGAGACTGGTATCGGCTCTCGTATCTGTGAATACTGGTGTTGCTGAAACTAATGTTGCACCCGCAACTGAACTACTAGTGGAAATAAAATACGTTCCACCCTGTGCTGAAGTTGTTGAACCAAGTGCCATTACATCGATCGTTGGCTGTACGAATGTGTCTATGAAATCTTGTTGGGTCATTGCCCGCACCTGTGTTCCAGTCCAATATATAGGAAATGTTTTTCCTGTGTCTGAAGTCGTGATGTTTGCTGTTCCAACTGTTTGCGTAATTCTTTGGTATGATGTTGTAACCGTACTTGGTTCTGCTGTGGTACCCTCACTTGGATATCCACCCGAACTAGTCGATACCGCACCTGCCTGCAGTCTTGTATCGTTCATAGATGTCAAGTTACCACCGGAGCCGGCCACCGTTAATGTGACTGCTGGTGATTGTCCATAATAGTATGCCGCCACCTTGTAAATATTAGCCAGATCGCTAGCCTTCATTTCTTGAAGTTGTGATCCATTGTAAACTAAAGGTGTTCTTACAGTCATTGTTATCCAGTATAAACTACTTTGTAAAATAGTTCAACCATAAATTCTACGCTCCTGCGCCGTTTATGGTCTTAAGTACCGCTCCAGTGCTACTTAATATCTGTAATGATGTTGGTGTGGCCATCATTGCGGCAGTCACAGTGCCTGAGTCACCTGTCGTTACCACTGATCCTGATACGTTTGGTATGGTAATTGTTCTGTCTGCTGTTGGGTTTGCAACAGTCAACGTTGTTTCGAATGCGTCGTCTGTAGACCCTTCAAATATTATAGTACCATTCTGTGTTAATTGTATTCCTGATGATGTGACAGCACCAGTGATTGGTCCTGTGAATGCTGTTGCGTTGACTGTTCCGCTGACATCTAATTTAGTACTAGGAGTTGTAGTGCCTATACCAATCCTAGATTCAGAACCATCTATTGTCATTACAGTTTTATTAGTACCACCATCATTGACTTTGAAAGTTATGTCTGTGTTCTGTACTGTGTTGGCTATGTTAATACCTGTTCCGTCAACTGTGAATGATAAATCGTTATCAGCACCAACTGTCATACCAGAATCGTTTACAATACCTAGTGTTCCTATTGTAGTGTCATTGGTATCTGATCTTAGGAAGTTGGCCGCGGCTATACCACCTAGTGCGTCAGCGTCTGTGGCAGTGCCATGTAATTTGATTCCTGTTGGTGATGTTGTAAAAGTTATACCCTTCTTGACTGTTGGGAAACCTGTAATTGAAGTTTGAGGTGTAAACTCTACATCAGAAACTATTGCAATAAGTGTGCCATCGCTGTACCACTTTGTAATGTTCTGACTGGCAGTTGTTGCATCTGTTACTGCTTCAAAAATAAATCCGTTCAACGAACCTGTTGATGCCGGTGGGCCAACCAACACACTCTGAGAACCATCGTAGTAAAAAAGTTGTCCTACGTCAGAGTCAATCCAAAGATCTCCTTGTTGTATTCCTGACGGTTGCGCCGATTGATATGGTACGTTTCCGCCGGCTGGCACAAACAAGTTACCTGTGTAAACCTTAAGTCTGTTATTTGCTGAATCATAGTACAGTTGTCCTTGTATAGGTTTTGTAGGTTCACTTGGTCCTGCAAAACTTTCCAGTAAATGTAAAAAGTTTTCTGCTATAAGTTCACCATACCCTGCGTAACCTTTACCTATGAAACTTAAATCCGTTTGTGTGTTTACAACACCGTCTTGTACAATGTATTGATTTGGTGAAGACGCTCCGTTACTTTTGTTTACTGTATAAGCCATTTATTAATATCCTGTGTTACCACCTGATGTTGTACCACTCACTGTGTTAGAAGTTGAAAGTGCAGTCGAACTTGTTTCAGTGAATGTTGTTAAACTTTGTATTCTTAATGTATAATCTATTTGTATCAATCTGTTCAAAGATTTCTGTACTGGATGGAATATCACATGGGTTAATAATTTATTAGTGCCACCATTCTCAGAACCTTCCCATGATTTTAATCCTAATTCGTCAAAAACATAATCACCATTGAAATTTGTTGTGTTGTCAAACGATGCCTGTCCTGTAGGTTCGCCGTAATCAAGTGTACATGTGCATACAATATCTGTAAATTTGTTTCCTGTGATGTGTCTTACTTCCATCTTGTTTCTTGTTGTGTCTTTGTTTGTTGCTGAATTGTCATCTATCACTTTGTAATATGTTTGGTTGTATAATGTAGCATTTGTTCCTGTAGAATTTGGAGTTAGGTAAGTTATAATACCTGTTGGATCAACAGACGTTCCGCCATTTCCAAAAGCCATCTCATGTACAAAGCCTGTACTTTTATTTGCTAATGAACTTGCCATTGCTTGAGACATGTTTTCATAATGTATTGCGTTTCGTTTGTCCACAATTACTTCGCCTGTCTCTGGATCAAATATCTTGATGTGCCCTGTCATCATAACACCTGTGTGATCCTGTGGCTTTTTATTCTCTTCTTTTGATTCTTGTTGTTTGTTGTCCTGTGTCATCTAGTGTATTTATTCAGGTGCGTTTGTCGGCTCGTCCGCTATGAATTGAGCCTGTTGTGACGATGATCCTTGTAATCCTTTACCGTCAGCAGGTTTACCATTGGAACCAATGTTATACCATACCTGTCCTTTCTTGTGTAGTATTTTAATTTGTACTCCATATGCTGGTACAGACGTAAACGTAACGTTGTTACCAGATATAGAATAGTTAATAGTTGACCCGTCCTCGCTGACCATCAACAATCGTTGGCCACCAATGAATATGTCTATCTGATCAGCGGGAATACCAATCGCCGGTGACGACTGATTTAACGTTGCAGTTAGGGTCTTCGTTGCCGTAAATGTAGCAGTGCTTCCGTCACCTGTGAAAGTGTCGGTATGCACAGTATCTACATAAGGGATGGTTTGAGTACCAGACGCATCTACGACTTCTATGCCTGATCCATGCTCCTTAATTCCTGTTCCAAGTGTTCCACGTTTAAGTTGTCCTAAACGATTGTTTGTCTTGGTAAAATATTCTATTCTTTCCTTGCCTACAAATACAACTCCTGGAATAATAGTGCTAACTGTTGATCCATCTAGTCCAATTACAGGTTGTGGATTTGCAAGTTTTGTTGCGTCGGCTACTTTGATGTCCGTTGCATCTGTTGCCAATGTTTTTGTCAATGTTGTTGTGTGTGCTTTGGATATACGTTTGTAAAAAGTTCTGTTCATCATGTCCTTGAATATTCTGAATCCTGTTGCACCCTTGGATGTCACTCCTGAGGCAAAGTATAACACATCTATTCTGTCCGATGAAGTCATTGTCTTGCCATGGACTGTTATAGTATTACCTGTTAAAATAAAGTCACGTCCTTGGCTGAGTTGAACTCCATTCAACCAGACGTAGAGATAACTTGAATTTGCTGGTGTGAAGAACGTTTTGTAAACACCATTAGGTCTTCCTTCAAGCACTTCTCTCCTCAAGTTCATCCCGACTGCATTATTGAATGTTGTCACCGACATCTTGTCATTTGTGTTCAGTGTATAGCCATCTGATGCTATCTGTGTTAAGTTAAGAACCAATCTATTGCTGGTGTCTATGCTGTAATGATGATCTACAAAAGTTGTTATGCTGACCATTTGGTTTGCTGTTGGTACCTTGCCTGCAACAAATTCTATATTTTGATTTGCTATGTCAACTGTGTAGTCTGTCGACAACGTCTTAACTCCACCATCAACATGAACTTCCACCTGACTCGCAGATGTAATAGTTTTTGCTGGATCAACCGTGGAGTCATCACCTAGTCCTGAAACTACACCATATGTGTATGTGCTTCCGTCTGCTTTGTAATATGTCGTGTCTGGAGATCTCAACATCTTGCCGTTTACTTCTACCATTGTCAATCCAGTGAATGGTCTAATAGATCCAGGTGGGTAAGTTAACACATGAGTTGTTGATCCATCGTATGTGATCTCCTGGTTCCTTATCATTGCATGATTTCTTGTTGACGATGAAGAGTTTTTACGGAAACCTGCTATTTGTACAAATGCACCCGCCGCCGGTGGAGAACTAAATGTCAAAATCAAAGTATTTCCAATCTTAGTAGTTGAACCATCGCCGTACTCAGGCGTAGTTGTCGTGCTGGTGAATGCTGTTGTCGGCACACCATCGATGGTTACATACAACTCAGAATTGACAGAGTCTAAATTAAAATCTTCCCTTGACGATGATGTAAACTGAACAGTTGAACCATCACCAAAGTAATGATCGGACACTGCAAAATCTCTTCCGGATATTGCAAAGGTTTTTGTAGTAATTGAACTGCCATTTGCTGGAGCACTGCCAAATGTAACTGTCTGTGCACCAGTATTGATTGTATAGTCTGTTGTTAATTTTTTAATCACGCCATCTACTGCTATGGTTACACTTCCTCGTGTCCCTGGATGTTCTCCAAGTGAAAAAGTCGTTGTACTTCCATTACCAAGATATTGTTTCTCTGTGATTATTGGTATTCCTGAAACAGGTGATGTATAAACTTTTATATCTAACGTGTCAAAAATTTGTCCTGGTACAGTTTCCTCAGGTGCATAACTGGTCGTGGCCGAAACAAATTCATCTCCGTCTACATTAATATCACTTGGTGCTGATCCTAGTGCTGAAGCGTAAAGTCCGTCCTTGGTGAACAACCCACCTTTTATTAGACTGTCCAAAGTTCTATCATCTGTTGGAGTAAGAACTCCGTCGTCATCTGCAGGTATAAACTCTACCAATGCATTTTCATTTTGACCTGAACTTAAAGTAAATGTTCTTGTGCTTCCATCACCTGTAAATGTGTCAGACAATTTTTTACGTGTACTGTCGTTTTCTGTCACATAAACATGGAACACTTCTCCCTGAGCCGGTGCAGTGTCGAATGTATATGAATTTGTTGAACCGTCTGCCAAGAAAGGCACAGTTCTTGAAAGTCCGTAGTTGTCCCACGGATAGTCATACCATGCTGAATTATCCCACCCCTGACTCTGATTGAATAACAGTCCTGTCACCATCGTACCACCGTAGTCAACACCCGACATAACCTGTGACAGTTCATTGCCTGGCATTCCTGCTGTTGGTGTGTAGAATCCTTTTATCCTGTCTGCCGCTGTNAAACCTGCTTCATCGCCGATGTATTTGTACACACTGTTAATATTTTCATCAAAGTCNNTGGTGCTTGTGAATTCGTTAGTTGCTTTATACAATTCATTTTTGTATCTGATCAGACTTGCGTATTTGTATGTTGTATTNGCCGCCCAATCNACAACATTAGACGTGCTAGATATTCTATCAAATTTTATTGTTGTGTTGAAATCTCTTACNAGGTCGTTTCCTAAGTTGACATANGCTTTAGCAACGTCTGATGGCGTTGANNNGTCTGCAAGNCCACCTGTTATTGTTATNGTTGGTGTNGTNGAGTATCCAAATCCAACCCCTGTAACNGTGATGGCTGTCACCTTCCCACCGGCTATCGTGGCTGTTGCTGTTGCCGTTGTTGAGTCGTCTCCAGTTATNGTNACTGTAGGTACTTTCACATATCCTGATCCACCATNATACACGGTGATACTTTGAACGTGCTTCCTATAATAATCATACCAAAATTGCCATGGATATGTTGTNAGTTTAGCAACATCTGATTGCACGTTGATAGACCTGACCTTGCCAACTGTGGCATCATAGAAAGGCGGATTATCAAAATCTGTTACCACACCGTCGTGTTGTTCAGGTGCATTATATCCTAGTTTGTATTCACGTAATTTAGTATGGAAAGGTTTGACCTCATTGATATAACTTTCTATCCAACTATCAGTCCCTACTGTGTAAGTTTTTCTTTGATCAAACTGTCTTACTTTGTTTACAGCAGTCAAGAAACTTGTTTTGAACATCCAGTCTACATAAGTCTGTTCCTCAAGAACTTTCCTCAATCCTGTGAAAAATATTGTATTGTATTCATTTGCTAGATCTCCAATAAAGAGATCATCTCTCAATGCTGTTAGTATTTTTCTAGTTTCTGTAGTAGGTTCTTCATCGTATGAGTTATCGTCAAAGTTGTCACCACCAGCATATCCTGTGGCATCCTGCCCGTAGTCATACAGTTTCGTGGACAGTCTAATTGTTCCGTTTTCTGTTCCAACGTTGCTCCATCCTGTTGCTGTTTTCATAAACAGTTTCCATCCACCTGTATCTGCGTTTGTTACTTTGACGTGTTTACCTACTGCCAAATCCAGTGTGTCTAGTTCATATTCGAAACGCACCTGTTTGTCAATCGGGGTGTTTTCATCGTGTACCATTTCATGNACAGCAAGATCAGTGCCGTACCAGTCTGTGTAAGTCCAATAGTTGGATGTGTTGTANGTNTGNATNCTNGTNCNNGACCATTCTGTNCCNNNCCATTGGTATATNGCCCANTAGTTGTTNGCNGTNTCNTCTGCTTTGACAAGNTAGTTTGCTGTACCTGATATATCAGCCGTGTTTATGTAAGTGAGGTCTGCATATGTATCAACAGATGCGTCCCATAACAGGCTTTGTGTCGATGGTTCTGGCTCTTTTGCGTCAAGGTTATCCAATTTAATCTGTCCAACCAATTGATTTTTCTTCAATACGGTGTTTGCATAATCTATTATTTCTTGTAAAGCCGAGAATCTATTGACGTACCAACCTTGTCTTGGCCTAACTTCATTACCATATCTTTGGTTCAAAGGCAAGTCTATGTCTGGTACCGCATCACCTGTTGTGTTCTTGCCACAAAGTGAATCCCACCAACGTGCTTCTATCTGCTGTCCCGGTCTGTATGCGGCATCGCCTTCACGTGCTAATTTCCATACAGAGTGGGCGTCGCCATCGAATGATGTTTTACGTATATCAACATTCAATATTATGCTACTGTTTACTAGATCATTTATACCTTTTACAATTAGTTTGTTTGTGTCTGTGACCGAATAATATTTTAATCCTGAATTTTGTGGATTTGTTATGATGTTTGCCACAAATGCTGTTGTGTTCTTTCTTTTTACAACACTATTGGCAGGCATAGATGATCTGTTCTTGACCCAGAAGTAATANTAATTTACAAATGTGTCTACTCTAGAATCATATTTTTGTGTAACGGTACTATTATCTAATGCCTGACCAGAAATACTCTGCGAAGCACCTGCCTGCGTAACTGCAAGATTGTTCCATTCTGTTGGCGTCAGTCTTGATTCCGTCCATTCGTATATGTCTATACTTGATCCCGGGAAAATTTTACCCCAGTTATTGTTCTTATATTCTTGTGTATCTTGTTCGTACCATAACCATTTAACAGTAGACAGATTCCACCATACTTCGCCGACATGATCTTCGGCCCATGGCGTTTTAGTATTGCTGTTGATTCCTGTGTTGTATACTGCCGGATCCCATGGCGATTTAATATTAATTTCTCTATCTGCCACACCTAGTATTCTGCTTTTGACCGGATCATAAAGATCATAATAATCTCTGATTTGCTTGGAACCGTTGTCAAAATCAAATACCTGTCCCAATTTATCTACATCTACAAGCGGAGTTTCTGTTGTGATATTTTTCCATGCATACACATTCTCCTCGGTCAAATCATAGCAATAAACTGAACCGTCGTTTGTAATGCCTGTGTTACCTTCGTCCTTAGATGCACCAACAAACACGTTGTTGTCTATCATGCATATACCTCTGCCATAATCGTCATTCTCTGATATGTTTGTAGTAACTAATCTATCATCTAATACAAATTTTGTATTATAGACTGTTGCGGTATATACCGCACCGGATTGTGCATTTAGGTCAACTACTCTAGTGTCCTGTAAGTCAAATGTAGTTTCGCCAGAATCAAATTTCATTTCTCTAGGATTTGCGGCCTTCTCGGCACCAATCATCAATCTAGTTCCGTCATGATTAACAGACAGTGTAGAACCAAATTTTGCGTTACTGAAAGTGTCTGGCTCATTGATAGTTTGATCTAGTGTGTATGTGTTTGTTGAGCCGTCCCTGTTCCATTTGTAGATGTAAACCACACCAGAATCAGGTGTGTCTGTTCCGTCAACTCCTGGAGCGCCTACAAATAATTTGGTTCCATCTTTACTCATTGCTATGGATTCTCCAAATGAAGTGTTTAGTGTAGAACCATCAGTAGCAATCCCCGTGAGTGTTTGTACTAATGAGAATGAATTTATTGTACTGCCGTCGTTTGCCTGTGATGTTCTTACAAATATTTCAACTTTACCTGCGTTGCCAGGTGCTAGTGAACTCACTGCTAATATATCACCGTTGTCGTTGGCTTCTAGTCTGTGTCCGAACCTCTGTCCCGAACCACCGTCTGGAGCGTTTATTTGCAAATCTCTAGTCCATGTGTCATAGGTCGATCCGTCTGCTCCTACACCCCAAGTGTATAGGTAAACTACACCTGTGTCACTTAAATGTCCTGGGGCAGAAACAAACAAGTACTTGCTAGAAGTATCTCTTTTNGATGTTGCGCCAGGCTCTGACACTTTGTGAGCCCATCCAAAGTTTAGGTTTTCATTTGCAGTAGATCCATCAGTTGGTGGAGTAATTGTGTTAAGAATTCCATACTTGAATGTGCTTGGATCCCATATGTAGGTTTTCAATAGACCAGCGTTAAGTTGTCTTGTACTACCATCTAATCCTATTGTGTTTGTATAAGGTGCACCTGCAACAACAAAATTTTCATCNGTACTGATAGACAACGATTCTCCCAGTCTACTAGTGTTGTCATTGTTGTCGGTCATCGTGGCTGTTGCCTGTATCGCGTACTCTGTGCCGGCTGAATGATTTGCTCTGAATAGGAAGTGTAATTCACCTTGTCCTTTGCCAGGAGCAGATACTACTGCTGACCTTCCGTCGTTCCTAGCGACAATTCTATGACCAAACTCTTGATCAGAAGTTGATGAGTTAGGCGATAGTGTTCTAAATTCTGTGTATGGGTTCTGTTTCTCATAGACACGCCATAGTCCTGCACTGTCTGAATCTGCAAAGACTTTGTCGCCTTCTAGTTTGACTTGTAAGTTTTCGTCTTTGTCGTTGTACTCACTGTATTTTAATACGTCGTTGACATTGTCCATTGACTGCAATCTCACAGAAACAAATTTGTATATGTTGCCGTAACTATCTGCTGTGGAACCGTCTGCCAACGTAGGTATGAAATCAACATTCGATTCAAAATCTACAATCACTGATTTATGGCTAGGAACACTTGAAACTTGGAACACTCTGTTCAGTGTTACTGCTTCGCTGTTTGATATTGCGAAATAATCTGCTTCCTTTGTGTTATCACCTGCTGATAAATTATGTGAGTCAGTAAAAGTGATCAGCAGTTGTGTTGCATTGTTTGATGTCGCTAGTGTGGCAATTTTGATTCCAGCACTTGTAATCCTAAAAACGTCCCAATCATTATTTGATTTATTTGCTACCCATACAAGATCATTTCTTGTTAGGTTGTTAATATCTATGTCAAGCATGTCGCTTGTAGTGAATGCAGTATGTTGTACTTGTCCCAACTGAGGATATCCTGCAGTCTTGTATACCTGAACTGTGTCGTTGTCTACACCTTCTTGTGTGTAATCTACCAAAGAGAATGTGGTGTTCGCATTGTACTCCACAGGTTTCTTGTAAAGGTCTTCTTTGCTTACTGCCAAAGACCTTGTGTATGATGTTGTATCTGTTGTATCCTCTAGCAGTTCAATACTTTGTGGGTCGGCTTTAACCAACGAATCGCTTAATGTGATCTGTATGCTTTCTCTAGCATCTGTGTTTCCAAATGTTCCTGTACGAATCATCCATTCCGGGTAAAGGCTGAGATTTATATCAGAGTTTTCATACTTGGCCTTCAACAGTTTGTCTATTGCGGCCTGAGTACCTTTTTCTCTTATGTATCCTTGATAAAACTTGTACTGTGACACATCATTGACAAACAAGTTTTCCAAGTAGTCTCTGTTCTGATATCCTGTAAGCCTCTGTGCCAGTTGTTGCTGTGACTCATCAAAATTGTTTGTCTCTAAATCATAGAAGTCATTGAACTGTGCAATCTTGTATTCAAAGTTTGGTATCAACTNTGGTGCAGGTTTTTGATTTTTCAGTGTCCAATAAGTGCTGTCAAACGTGTCTGAAGAATTATGATTCACTTTTGCAACATAAAACTTCCCTTGGTGTTCAACAGAATCACCNAGTCTGTAATCTGTGTTTGCAGTCCAATAAGTTACCTGTGCGGCATCGAATACAAAACCCGGTGCATAATAGTCACCGTTCCATCCTGCTGTCTTCCAACCTACTATTTTCAGTCTTTGCTGTCTAAATCCTGTAAATGGTTCATAGATTATGTCTGAGAACACTGTTGAGTTGTCAAATATAATGATATGTTCTTTTTGAACTGTGTTAAGTGCTATATTATATAGACCTACATCGGAAGTTTTTATTCCTAATTCAAAAGTTTTACCTATCCTTTTTGTTGACACTTCGTTGATGTCTATCTTTCTACCGCCAGCATCTAAAAGAGAATAATCTCCTCCAAGGTTTCTCAACTTACCAACTATGCTGTTGTTCGTATCTAACTCAAATCCGTCAGCGGCCGGAGACACTGTAATCGCGGCTCCTGGTGCCCATTCCTGTGTAGTCCAGAATAAAAATTCTCTTACTGCATTCGTCCAGTTTAAAGTTTCTTTAATTTCATTTGAGAACCTGTTAAATTTGAATCCCTGCTTTTCTAAATAATGTCCGTATCCAAATAAAAAATCAACCACGTCTTGTATTGTTTCGAACACATAACCATATGGTATAGTCTGTTCTGTTTCTTGAAACATTTTATATTGATCAACCGTTATTGATTCTGCTACTTTGATTTTATTTGTGTTGTTTGATTTTGATGGATAATGAAACTTGAAAAACGGCTTTACAGTTGAATAACCCAATACCCTGTATCCACCTAAAAGAGTTGATCCATCTGGACCTGCCTCTGTGTTTTTTTCTATCAATACACCGGAGTAATTAAAACTCTGCACAGGATTAGAAGTCCTGAATAATATTTTATAGTTTTCGTCTGGAATAAATTTCGAACCTGCAGTTGACCCAGGTGAAACAGAATCAGTCAGTATTTTGATATTTTCTTTATCTGTAAATCCTCCTAACTTGTATGCAAGTTGAACATTGAGATTTTTCATTTTATCATAATAAAATGTTACCGGGTCTAGATTTTTTGATATCAGATAGTTTACCGTATACACTTGGTACCCTGCCGTTTGATATCTGGTTGTGATTCCTGTGTTGTTATCTGTCAATGTTTCCAGATGGTACTTCGACGTAGATAACTGTGTTCTTATGCCAGTATCAGAATAAATTTGATTTCCCGACACGTTTGTTGTTAATCTAGACACATCAAAGAAGTTTGAAAAGAATTTTGCAGGTTTAGTAACCGCTAAAGTTTTCAATACTGTGAAAGGATAAGCACTAGATCTTCTCCATGTCGTTTCTGCAGGTGCCTGATCACCAAACTTCCAATGTAATCTTCTTCCTGGAATGTCAAGATTATCAATCAGTCTTGCCGCTATAGGATCTAAAAGGTTACCGGAAGCATCTACAGGCAAATAACTTTTAATGTCTGGCTTTGCGTATCTGCCTTTTGCAGTTGCAATAGCGTTCCATAGGATATCATTTCCCGCCGTGTACGGTGCCGCACCATAAGTGGCTTCCCATGTGCTAGGCTTCTCCGAATGGCCTAACATCTCCCATGGTCTAAGATGTGGACTATCTGTATCATACACAAATTTGTATATTGCCCTCCAGTATCCAGGAAGTTTATCTCCTGTGATCCTGTTTGTGCTTTTTGCGTAGTTGTAAGTGAAGGGTGATCCTTCGCTGAACGCTGTGTTATTGATGTACTGAACATTGTTCCTGCCGGCCCATGAATAAAAGTCCGGTCCCATTATGTCTTCTATTTCTGCTGTTGTGTATTCTGTGGATATAAAGGCACTTGGCATTACATCCAAAATGTCCAACAATGTTGAATCATAAGAGCTCTTGCAGTTGTTGTAAATTCTTTTTTCTAGTTCTAGTATGAGGTCATCTCGTTCGTCGTTATAGGCTTTCATGATAGAACCATCATGTTTCCTAATGACTGCCTGGCATGAT
Source organism: Betaproteobacteria bacterium TMED41 (assembly GCA_002167365.1). Classification (GTDB taxonomy): domain Bacteria; phylum Pseudomonadota; class Gammaproteobacteria; order Burkholderiales; family Burkholderiaceae_A; genus UBA7377. Next base: position 13,291 of record NHCU01000064.1, read on the forward strand.
GGATTGATATAGGTGTCGTCGGTAAATGCCTCTGGCTTGAATAGTGGATACAGTCCTAGTTTAGTAGGTGTTGGTGGTAAGAAACTGCCTGTTGTGTCTTCGTAGTCCTTAATTTTTATTATGTCGCCTGCTGTTAGCGTCGCTGAAATGTTTACGCTATCATCTACAGTGCTAAATGTGTATTCAGTACCATGTGTCAATTGTACATCATTTAGATAAACATAGACTGCTCTGTTGTTCAAACTGCTAAGACTGTGTTGAGAATCCAAAGCATATTCTTTCTGAGACGACCCTTGCACAGTGTATGTCCTTGTAGATACATTCTCTCCCCACCCTATCATGTCCTCATAGTAGAAAGGAAAACTACTGTTCCTGCCTTGATTTATTAGAGATATAATTTCATCTACTCTATCCGCCGCCACTCCCTCGTATGCTGTACCTGTGGCTTTTGTTAAAAATGCGTTGTACCATTTCTCATACTCATGGTTCACATAATCGATCGATGATATTACATTCGACTCTTGGTCTATTAGTCCAAATATAGTTGGAGCCAGTGGTGCTTCGTGTTGATGTATGATTCCACCTTTCAACATAGCATCTGGCTTGTCTCGTAAATTTGTGTTTCCAGGAATTGTACCTGTGATGTCTGAATTTTTGTCTAGTATGTCTGTTGTGTGTTTCAATATCTGTCCATATGTAAAAGTTCCAACAGTTTGATTCAATGAATTTGTAGAAAGATTTTCTGGTATCTCATATATGCCTTTGCCGTCTACCTTGACTGCACTGCTGTATCCTGCTATACGTATTTGATCATTTACCTTTAGTTCATTGACAAACCTGATGTATTTGTTTGTAGTTCCATTCACCAATGTATAATCTGTTGTTAATGTTTTTCTAATTCCGTTTACCAAAACAGAAATTTCAAGATCTGTCAGTGCATGTGAATTCGCATAAAAATCAATAGGGAACAATCTCTTTTCTGTTGCATCAACTATGTGCGTTCTTATCACACGTTGTTTACTTTCGTTTGTTCTCTTGATCCATGCACTCTTAGAATTGTGTGACGTTCTACCTGTCGTGTAGTGTAGATGTCCTTCTGCTAAATTCTTTGTGACAACCTTTCCGTTTTCCTGGTATGTAAATGTACCCGACGTGTGATCGGACTCAAAAACCATGTCTCCCACGTTGTTGATAGTATTGTATTTTACTTTGATACCTAACACTGTGTCTGTTGTTGCACTGTCTGATGTGGCAAAAGAAAACACCTTTGCTCCTGTAAATGTAGAGTTAGGATATTTTGTAGAGTCATTAAACAATGTATGCTCATTATCATACATGTTGAAAAGCGGTTGTTGATTTAATTTAGTTTTTTGCTGTGTGGTTTTCCATCTCGTTGTGGGGGAATCGTAGTAGAAAGACTTACCTTTGTTATCATCTCCTTGCTTCACATATATGGTCTCTTTATCGCCTGCTGTACCGTTTACTTCTTCGTTAAGTTGCAAAGATAACACAGTCGAGTCTCCTGCATCAACAAAATTGGCAATATAAATTTTGTTTCTAACATCTGGGTCAGTGTCTTCTGAGAACACTACCCTCATTCCTTCCGTTATCGAAACACCATCTATGATGTAACCTAATGATCCAGACACATTAGAAAATGCATCTTTCTGTGTGGTGTCAAACAGATCAACAGGAGTTTTTGCTGTTGTACCAGATTCATACAATGCTAGTCCTGAATCAAATTCTATTATAGGTCTCTTGGCCCTGTCGTTCTCGTCTAGCACAGTGGCCGTGCCGTTAACGGTTGCAGTTTTTTCTATCACAGACCTGTGGAACCATCTGTTGTATCTAGACCATGCATTTTGGTCTAAAGATGATCTCTTTATTATTATGTAATCCTTGTCTTTGGGTGTGCCGTTGTCGGAATAAGACTCAGGTGTTAAAAGGACTGAAGCATCAGTCAAAGTAATAGAGTCGCCAACACCTTCTACGTAGTATTCTTTATTTTTATATGCAGATGCTACCTTACTAGATGTGAACTTGATTTTCATGCCGTTTGTTAAATCAAGAGTACGTAATTTATAATTTTTTACTCCTACTATTTCATCTTCCACGTTTATCTGTGTTGTTGATGAAACTGTTTTTACATGCAACAATCCATACATATTATCATGATTGCCACACTGGTAGTATAAAGTGTCTGGTGCATTATTTGGTACAACAAATGTGACCGTACCATTATCTGCGCCAGCATTCGTAACACCGTCTGTGTAAAATAAATTTGTTGACCCATCCTTGTATGGTTCCGTCATTATGTTGAAAGGATGTCCTTGTGCATCTATAGTAAATTTGTATGTGTTTCCTCTGTACAGAGTGATTTCTGGATTCCGTTCTTCTTCTAGGTGTGAGAACGCATATCCTGTTCCTGTACTGCCATCATCGGCCAATGCTGTAACCTTGTACTCTGCTTCTGCACCTGTTCCCACGGAATCAATTTCTATTGCATCTGGACCGTTCGGTACCCAATAGTATTCTCTATAATTGACCAACTTGTCAATGTCCATAGCAGGATTCCAACTGTAAACAGTTTCCTTATTCAGTCTATCGTGATTAGTGACCTTCCCTCCTAGGTACTTGATCTGATTGATGTAGTCGTCATATGTACCTGTAAACTTTACCTGGTCTTCTGGATTTACTGAAGTGGTGTCTCTGTCGGTGTATGTCACCGTAGGCTCTAGTTGATATGCAAATCTATCTCTGCTAGTTGCTCCTAGATATCTGTCAGTGACCTCTCTGGTGTATGCGTCCTGTTTTCCTATGAATCCGTCTAGTCTCTCCAGTGCACCTTTTTGCACCAAAGGATCCAAGGTGCTTGATAGAAATCTTTGGTTAGAATCTGTTCTATAAAAAGCAGGTAGATGCTGTACAGTACGTCTATACTCGTTGTCGCCTTGTTTTACGACTTCACTATTAGATAATGCGTTTATTGGATTGTCTGCCATTAGTATCCTGCCCCACTACTGCCGGAACTTGATCCCGAACCTGTTGTAGTAGAGCCTGACACTGCTGATCCTGTCGTGGTGTTAGTTGTGGCAGATGATGTTGATGTCACCACAGTTC
>NHCU01000065.1 GCA_002167365.1 Betaproteobacteria bacterium TMED41
TGGGTCGAATTGACTGAATTTTTCCGAGAACCAGTCTGGCCTATCTAAAAGTATAAGCTCTTTGCTGTCTTTGTCAACCTTATAGGTAATACCATCACCCTGCCAAGACGAAAGTTCTATGTAGTTGATCACTATCTTGCTGTCGAGTATGCTGTTTGCTTTACAGAAACATACCGCGGCCATGATTTGATCATATGGAGGCTTTGGTAATTGTATAAATCTATTGATCGAAGCAGTCTTCAATGTTTGANATAAAGNGGNTCNTCNCTCCANGTNGTAATNGTGTTTGCNAANACCTGTTCAAAAAGATTTTTTAATCTNTCAAAATATTCNGTNTGTTCTTTNAGNNNNGCNGTGTNNGGTGTNAGNGANATNTTTANTNTNTATTCNTTNGCNAACANNTCNCCGTCNACNATGATTATTGATTTGAATTTNGTNTTCCAAGTNAANNTGTTTGACATNNANNNTANTTACTAGTCTATNTTNANNAGGTCNCCNANNTCTGGTTCGTTNCNNANTTTCTTATTGTTCTTGTGCCANTCNTCNATNCNNCTCTNNCNNATNGCATTNCTGGTATGTNTTCAANNCNNTNTGTAGGTTGGCCAGCATCTCAGGATTCCGGCCTCGTCTTGCTATTGCAACTTTTCTTGTGAGGTCTTTGATACGTTTGGAGATATCCTCTTCACTCATGTTGCCTATTTCTTCTTGTAATGGATGAAAATACATCACTACCTCCTATTAGATGTAGTTGTTACCTAGTTGGTGCATCAATATTGTTGTGCCACCGTCCGGACTCATAAACTCATACAGATATCTTCCTGACGTTGGTACAGTTATTGTGTTTGAACTACCATCACCTCCTGACACGTTAGTCGCTACTAAAACCGAGGTTGGTATTGTGATGGTGTGTGCAGTTGAAGCCACATTAACATCAAGTATTATCCTACCTAATTTGCCTGTAGATGGAAAATTTAAAAATGCTAGTGTAATTGTGTCCGTGGTAGTCAATGTTTGATAGTGTCCATTTAAATGATTCAATGTAATTGTGTCTGCTATGGAACCATGTGCGAACACAGTCTCAGAATTATCTTTTAATTCCGCATCTGTAATAGTGTTCCCGGAGAAATCGTTAGCGGCATTTAAGTTTGCCTTGTTTGTATCTAAATTATTGATTTCTGTCTGTGCTTCTGTAAAATTATTTTTTATCGCATTAAAGTTGTCCCTAAAACCTTGCGAAGTGTTGTCCTGTCCGGCCTTTGGGTATGTTGCGTCTATGTTTCCTGGTACTATTTTACTTGCCATTTTATGTTATGTCCTTAAATCTTAGATATTTATCGTTACGTCTTTCCACCGTTATTATTGTAAGAGCAGACGGTGGCGATCCTTTTAAAGTGATTGTTGTTTTTAGTGTATCTGTGTCATGATCTAACTCATAGTCTGTTGGGAAAGTCAATGTTGACGTTCCTTGTTTTACCAAAATATCTTGTTCATGTATTATTTCATTTAACTGGTACGTTTTTGTACTGCCGTCAGCAGTAAATGATACCGGATCAATTTTGCTTCTATTCACGATATACCTATCGATAATAAAATCTATTTTTTTGAAGTCTAAATTTAGGTCTTCTATTCTCTTCTTAAATTTTGCAGAAGTACCTGGTTTACAGTATAGTATAGGCACAGCCTTGATGTATCCTAAAGGGCCAGTTGAACCTGATTGTTGTGTCTTCATCCATAATGGAAGATAGGTCCATTCATCATGCCCTAGTGCTTTAATCCTGTTTCTCATATTCTCAACAGCATTTGGCCTAATTGTTGTTGCACCTGTCTGTGTGCCATCATTGTTTACAAAAGGATCAACAATATCGATATAAATCACCTCATACAATATAGTGCCGTTTTGTTTTGCCACTGCTGTTTTTATATCTCCAAAATAAAGTGTAATCGGAGAATGGTTTTGTTCCATTTGATTTTGAAAAGCAGTCAATGTTTGTGCTTCAACNCCTGCCATCATCAACATTTCTGGTTTTAATTTCATTCCAAAATTTGCATCTTCTGGTCTGTATATCTCTTCAGGCGAGTTGATGTTTGGATCCTGTGCTATGTTGTAGAATATGTTTTGATCTATAAAAGATGTTGCGTGTCCTCGTAGACTGCCATACTCTATGGTAGTGTATGGTATGTCCACAGTCACCGTGAATGTTTTTACTGCCGCGGCCGACTGATATTGGTCACTGACAGTAACTTCAAAACTAAAACTTCTTGTGGAGTCTGTAAAGTCACTAGGATCTATAGTTCCGACCAAATTGCCTAAAGGTGAAAGTGTTATTCCTGTAGGCAGTGCGCCTCCTGTAACAGAATACGACAACACTCTGTTGGGTTCGTCTGCTTTTGCTTCTATGGACAGTATGCTTGGAATGTCCGCAGTCAATGTGCCAACATTTGCCTTTGTCGTAAATGCAATACCAATGTCTATGTCGCCTATCACAGTCATGGTGAACAGTTTGTCAGAGAAAACNAATTGCCCCGAAGGCATCGTCCTTGTGGCTCTAATAGTGAAAGAGTAATTCTGTGTGACTTCTCCCTGCCTTCCTAGGTTACCATATACTTCNCCCGAATTGGGGTCAATGGAAAGTCCAGATGGCAAAGTCCCTGCCGACTTTGAGTATACAAGATCGTTTCCTGTAGAGTCTGCATCATCTACATCTATCTTGATCACTATTCGGTTATCATGCCTGTGTGTTCCTAGGTCGCTGTCTGTTGTGAATACCGGTCTACGTTGTGACGTGTGGTCCATTGTTATTGGGAAACCATTGATTGCNGTCATGTCCACAGTGATGTTTGGGTTATTGACATTCCAGTATGCCGCTGAGTAGACATATATTGAATTTTGTTGTGTGCTTAAACTAGTGCCATCGCTTACCCTTACAGTAATAGGGAAAGTCATTGCTATCTGCCTTGTGGAATCTTCGAAATAATCATCNGTAAGTTCACATGTACCAGATAGTACGCCACTTTCGCTCAATGTTAGGCCTGGCGGTAGTATACCTGAAATAATTTCGAATTTTAAATTATGTCCTAGTCTGGTGTCGACGTCTGTCGCTTGGAATTGGAAATTTACATGTTCTCCATCTAACACCCAATATAGTCCAACCCTGGTCGAGTCATCTAATTGCAGTTGTCCCGAAGCAGTAGTGAATGTGGGTGAGTCCTCTCCCTCTATGTCTAATGAAAAAGTTCTGTCTGTTACGGTACCACCGTCCGCGGCTCGCACGACGAAGGTGTAAAGAGTTCTTTTGGCAACCTGGGCCGGTGTTCCCGTAAGCAAACCTGCTGATGTCAGGCTGATGCCTTTGGGTAGGCTTCCTGCAATCACGGAGTAAGTCGTGGCATTGGTAGCGTCGAGTTGAAATGAACTCGCACTATCTTCATTAAACGTAGTCAGTTTACCTGCTGTGGTTGTCCACACTGGTGTTGCCATTGATTTACTCCTTACAAGGGTATTTATTGGCAATTACCGGCTATTGTTCTGTGTTCTTCGCCAGTGTTCTATTTGCTGTCTTATGGCCTCACGTGATACAGAATCATGCTCTCTTTTGAGCTGTTCTTCCAATCTTGTTATTTCAGATCGTGGTGATCTATGACCTTGTCGTTTGTTGTGTCTTCTCATGTATCTTAAAATTATATTAAATGTCTATTGCTATTCTTTGNAATTTAAATACTGTGCTGTCGCTTGTGATATTTGTTGCTAACAATCTCACGTTACCATCGTCTATGTCTGCTGTGAATGTGCATAAAGGAGCAGAGTAAGAAGTTGTGGATCCAAAAACTGTTACGTATGCTTCGATTGTGCTGTCCGCACTTGGACCGTGTATCACGTTTGCTTCCACCATTTCAAATCTGCTGTTTGTTGCATCTGTGATAGAAATGTAATACTTTACACTTCTGTAAGTTGCAGAACTAAATGAATCTATCTGTGTGGTTGCAGATGATGCCACAGTAGTTGTGTTATCGTTTATATCAGAATGACTCAATGCAGTGCTGGCTGTTGCGAATGCTAAATTTCCTGCTCCATCAGTTTTTAGGACCTGGTTTGCAGATCCATCTGACGTTGGAAATTTCATACCATTAATGGACACTGTGCCTGTNTTGTTGCCTGATAACACTAGGTCGGCATTTGAAGCATTTGTTGATATAGTATTATCTGTAATTGTTACACCATCAAGCACCGCTGAAGTGTTGGCTGTCAACGTAGTAAAAGTTCCAGCGAGAGCAGTAGCAGAACCGATCACGGTATTGTCTATTGCACCGCCGTTGATGTCAACTTTTGGAATGACCACACTGCCTGTTCCTGCTGGAGTAAGTTCCAGATTGGAATTTGATATCAGTGTGCTGATCACATTGTCTTTGATGCTGATGTTGGAATCAACAGTGATGGCAGGAGCAGTTACTCTCCCTGTTCCAGATGGCTCAAGAACCAGATCATCGTTTGTCCTATTGGCTCTGATTTCGTTTCCTGATATTGTGATGAAATCACTTATTATAGGACTTGCATAGATCTCGTTGAAGTTATCGTTGACTTTGTCCATTGCCACACGTAAAGTGTCGCCNNTTCCGTCGTTCGCTGTAGATCCTANATTAAGTGCCTGTTTTGCCATGTTATACTTTTATTGTTCTCCTGACCAGTTTTATCACCTGGNTATTAGTGTTATTTACTGTTCCTAGCAACCTTACATTGCCACTTGATACGTCTGCAGAAAGATCCAAAGAATCATAAGCAGTTGATCCATCACCTGTGCCATTGTCTACGCCGCCAAAAACCGAGATAAATGCATTGGAACCGTTGTGTGTGACATTGGCTTCTATCAGGCTGAACCTGTTTGCTGTTGCATCTGAAATCTGTATGTGATACTTCACACTTCTNTGAGTTGACAATGACCATGTGTCTATGACCTGTGCGGAAGATGTATTACCTAGGACAGTCGCCGTTGCGTCTTCGATGAAAGAGTTGTCGTACAAAGACGAATGACCTTGAAAAACAAGTAATCCGGATCCGTTGGTCTTTAGTATTTGTCCAACGAGTCCGTCGTTTTCTGGAAAGTTGATACCATCGAATGATACCTTGCCTGTGTCCTTACCTGATAACTCTAGGTCGGCATTTGATGCATTTGAACTAATTGTGTTGTCTGTGACTGTGACACCATCAAGCACCGCTGACGTATTGGCAGTGACTGTTGTAAATGTCGCCGCCGCTGGTGTTGTACCGCCTATAATTGTGTTGTCTACGGAACCGGAGTTGATGTCAACTTTTGGAATGACCACACTGCCTGTTCCTGCAGGAGTTAGTTCCATGTCGGAGTTGGTCACAGTGGTCGCTATCCTGTTGTCATCGATTGTGATGTTTGAATCTACTGTTATATTTGATATGGCCACAACACCTGAGCCGGATCCTTCGAGGTAGAGGTCCGAGTTGGTTAAGGTTGTTTTGATGTTGTTGCCTGTGATTGTAATCTGAGATGACATAGCCGAGTTGGCATATATCTCATCGAAGTTGCTATTAATTTTTGCACCGGCTGTACGAATGCTGTCACCTGTTCCGTCTGCTCCACCTAATGTGCCGAGGTCAATCGTTTGCTTGGCCATTTTAGATACCCTGTAATACTAGTTTTTTCCAAATGACAGTTGAACCATCGTAGTTGGCAGTGCAAACATACAAGTTTGTTGCGTCCCAACTAATAGAACCTGCAACATCACCTGTGTTTCCAACACCGGTTGCAGTCTTTGTGGTCTTGATCACCAGTCTATCTGCTTCTATTTGAACTTGTCCGGTTCCATTTGGATCCAGTATGATATTGCCGTTGGTGTCTGCACTCAATAAAGTGTTGCCAGACATCTGTAAATCGCCAGCCAATTCCGCAAAATTATTGTTAACCTTGGTCATGGCAGTACGCAAAGTATCGCCTGTTGATGGGTTTCCTTGTGTTCCTGTGTCTATTGTTAATCTTGCCATAATATGATACTCGTATTTATTAAATAATAATATGTTCGTTGAGACGCAAAAGACTCTTAAATTGTTCAAAAGAGAGAGCAAACTAGGTATCTGTCACACAGTAAGAAGGAACAATGTCATATATGTGCTTAAATGTGATACCTGTGGTGATACCTTTAAAAAGCCAAAAAGTAAGGTAGATCCGGAAAGGGTTGAAAAGGCACCCAAACACTTCTGTGACAAGTGTGATCTATAATCCCAACCAATTTATATCGTCTCTTCGGCCATCTATCCATCTCTGCAGATCAGCGTAGATACCACAGTTGATGTTAGGTTGATCAAAGTACCATCTAAGAAATGTGTTGTCTTCGATGTATTCTCTTCTGTTGATGAAATAAAAATTAGTATCAGGAAATTTCCTTAGTATCTGTCTTAGTTGATACATCCATTCGTATTTGAGGTAGGCCTTCATGCTCATCCTATCTGGATAGTTGATGGTGTTTTTGTAGATGTTGTTTTGTATCCTGCTAGGTTCCTGCATCTCCCACTGTTGTGCACCTAGTATGTCGAAGGCCAGGACAATAATATTCTTTACACCTGACTCTGCGGCCATCAGCACGGCCGAACAGCCTGATCCTCTGTTCTGTGTGAAATCTTCTGTCTTTATCATACCGCCCTTCTTCATGTTGCCGCCTCTCCATATCCTGTATATCTTCAATCCGTCTGGCATGTCCGTTTCTTTATCGCCATCGCAGATGTAATTCCATTTGCTGATATTACCTATGCCGTGTATCTGGGGAGACTCTTTACCGTTGTTGTGCCATTTTGCTAGTTCTTCGTGCATGGGAGGATTCACTGCAACAATGTGATCACATAGTTTTGGATGATCCCTATATATGGCGTTGCAACCGTATATTGTTCCTTTGCCTTTAAGTGTTTCTATTGGAAATATGTTTCTTGATTCGCCGTTGCCTATTACGAATGCGGTGTCCATTAAACCCCGAATGATTCTCCACAACCACAAGATGCTTTTGAGTTGGGATTGGATATTTCAAACTGTGATCCAAATGTTTCTTCAACAAAGTCAATCTTTGTTCCGGCAATGTACATCATTGACACTTCGTCCACTACGAATCTACCTGTTTGCCAGTCTTCTATGTGGTCGCCTCCGGCTATACTTTCTTTGGTGTCAGCGAATCCCCACTCGTATTTGAATCCTGCACAGCCGCCGCCGTTTACTGCTAGGCTAACTGCATACTTGCCAGGGTTCTTTTTCAGCAATTTTTCAATTTGATTCTTTGCTTCGTCCGTGATTTCAAATAAGTTCATACTATTAATTATCTTTCCTTGCGTCCCATATTGTTAACTCCGATTGCTAACCAAAATTTAGTTGCATCTTTTTTCTTTTCAAAACTCATAAAACTGTTCTGGTCCTCCCAATGGTTCTGGGGGTTCTCTATGTGTCCTGCGGGTTCGAACCACCAACCCCATCTGCCCTTACAATTCACTTGGCACCATTCTATGCATTCTCCCATTATGCCATTAGAGTTCATGTCAATGTTGTGTTCGAATTGTTTTTCGTAACCACAGTCCTCAGGAATATCGGTTAACTCTGGTTTAATTCGTTGCACTTTTACTTTCCCGTATGATTTATTCATTACCAAAAATACTCATTTCTATGATCTAATAATTTACGAATACACACAAAATCACCAATGCTGTAATGCTCACTGGTATATTTTTTGAACTGTTCGTAGTTAAAATTTTCTTTCTTTGTGAACCATAAAACTTCTGTTTCGTCTAGATCAAATATGTTTCTTATCTTGCCACACGATTCTTGCCAATGCTCAAAAGCATAATCCAAGGAAAATTTCTCGATACACTTAAGAAATATGTTTGGCTGTGGTTTTTGAACATAGTTCCAGTCATGCTGGAATGTGCTAGAGTCGTAAATTTTTTCTTTCGACCATCTCCATGCCGGTCTTATGTGTTGCAAAGGCCATGCTTTGTTCATGCTAAAATACACTTCGTCAAACAATGATAGGTCTAAATTTATGTTTCTTGATGCAATAGGACACCAGATTAAGTCTACGGCGATGTAACAATTTTTGTTCCTTGCTTCTTTCACAATCTGCATCATTTCTTCGTTTGTATGCCATGGGTTTGGAAATTCTACTAACACTTTTGAATTTTCTGCTATGCCATCAAAGAAGTTTTTGAACTGTATCTGTTTGTGCTTGGTCACTTCGCCAAGGTAGTAATAATACTTGTCTGCAAGATAAATTGTATCTGTACGATTTAAAAAAGATTCTAAGAAATGCACATTGCCTGCCCCATATGTGAAGTGTTCGAAACAGTCTATATTTTGTAGTTTCAACCGTGTCGACTCTGCCATCCATTTTTCTATGTCAGTCCTTGCCTTCTCAAAATTTATATAATTCTTTACATCTTTAATTTTGATATCTCCTATGAACTCGTCTATTTCATTAATGACAGGTGCCACACAACCATTAAACATGGTTTCAGCATCATGTGAAATTGTCTCAAATGTTTTTTCTCTGGGATTATAGCCTCTCACATTTTCCTTTAGTACCTCAAAGTGTTCGTCGGCCAAAACCCATGCCGCCCTTCTCAGTTTATCAGACGTCTGCTTTAAAGATAAGTTGACTTTGCCCATATAACCGAAGTATCCGTTGTTTGGCAAAGAACTAGGCCCGTTAGTATGATTAGATCTATTAACATGAAAGGGTGTCTGTTTAAAATCTTCTGTAAAATCATGATCATTCACTTTAAAAAATTCTAATTCGGCATAAGATTTTTTATCTGCTGAATTTTGTTTGTGGTGTTCA
>NHCU01000066.1 GCA_002167365.1 Betaproteobacteria bacterium TMED41
TTGTAGAAAGGTTGATGCTTGTTGTCTTTTGCCCAACTGTATATTACATCCAGTCTTTCTAACATGGCTTGTATATGACAAGAATGGTTACCCCACCAAATTGGTGTTGCAAATATTACACCATCTGCTTTGAACATCTTCATTATATGTGGTTTCAATTCATCGTTAACGTCTGATGTAGACCCTTCATAATCTAAGTCTCTCATTGTGATCACTTCACACTCATGGCCCATTTTTTCAAATGCCAGTTGAGTCATTTTACACACTGTGAAAGTGTTTGACTCTGCATCTGCTTTTAGACTTCCGTTGTAGATTATAAATTTCATTAATATCCGTTTGGTCTGTAGTTACTAGACGCACCGCTCCTATAATTTAGATTTTCCATTATTTCAAAGTGTTGAACGTAGTACATTTCGGCCAAGTCATATTTTCTCATTTTTGTACATCTTTCTTTCATACACATGAACGCATTGGCCTTATGATTAAGAAGTGATACATTTTTTTTGATGTATTCTATATTTTCAAGCACTGTTTCTCTATTTAAATTATTTTCAGAGATAGTCGTCCCTCTTCCAAATGCNTTAGTGCCATCATTTTTAAAAAATTGTAAGAATTCGTTGAGACTGCATGATGGTAATTTCTTTGTACGTTGCTTTTGTACAAAGGTATCTACGACCTCATCACAAGTGTTTAACACGTCATTGTCTTCTTCCATGTTGTGATAACTAGGACCTTCTGGGTCGGCAGGACTCCATGTGGATATTCCAACATTCTTTAATCCAAGGTGCTCCATAAATGTCAGTGTGTCGAGTGCTACTCCGTGGTGTCTTTTCCAGTGAGGAGATATATCCTCTGGATCATAATATGGCACAGGTTTCTTTCCTTCTGGAGTTGAATAAAAACTGCAACCAAACATCGAAGCATATTCCCACATCTTTCCTGAGAATATATCTAGACCTTTGTTTTTTGCTTTTGCATTTGCGTGTACAAATCTATCCATTAAATTTTTGCAAGTGAAAGTCATGTCCGTAATATTTGTAGGTGATGCAAAAATAATAAGGTCAGCGTCATAGATGTGTGTCAGTTGTTCGTGCAACATGTCAACATCTCTAGAAGCCTCGTAATCAAACTCTTTAAGATTTATAACTTTTGCATTTATACCTTTGGATTCAAATCTTCTTGCTTGTAGATCTGCCCATGCTCTTGTGGTAGAATACTTTCCGTCTTTAAGACTACAACTAAAAATCACTACTTTGTTCATTTGGTGCTCCTTAGTGTTATAACACCACAGGCCAATCTGTCACCTGCGTTTCCTGTTTTCAAACTTTCTTCATCTCCGCCCTTGCCTAGATCGTCTTCATCGGCGTGTACTACAAATCCTCTACCCACTACAGAACGCTCACCTATCAAATCTACTCTGTTTGCCTTGATCGAAAAACTTGCGTTGCCTTTTTCGTCTGCGGTAATATTGCCTAAATCACCTACATGTCCTTCGTTCAGGTCTCCATGATTCACACCGTCTGGATTATAATGTCCACCCATTGACTTGCAACCGTCACTCATGTCTCCAAACTCGTGTATGTGGAAACCGTGCGGTCCTGGTTCAAGTCCTGTGATTGTGCCCTTTATAAGTGTTGGAGTGCCAGGCGCCTGCATCAAAAGAATATTGCCTTTTACAGTGTCAGAATGTTCTAACTCGCATTGTGCTATCACTGTGGTCTCACCTTCTGTGATNCTATTGACCTTGCTACAAGAACATTCTTTTGCTCTTGTCCTAGGACAACTTGTTTCTATAAATTCTAAGGCTCGCATTGTGCGAGTATTTATTTGTTTTTGGGCATTGGGTTTTCACCAGTGAGTTTAGGCTGTGCGAACCACAGTTTAAACCACTCGTCTGTACCCGGTTTGATATTGAATTTTCTTTGGTATTGTGCTTTTTGTGTGCCAACATAGGATAAGTTTTCACCCATTGAATCCTCTGTTTGCTGAGGATTGTCATACAATCCTGCTAATTTCTTTATCCTCTCAAGTTCGTCCACTAGATAGTCCAATCCTTAAGTTGTTGTTTAGTAGGTTTGTGAGCCTTAACTTTCTCGACCTTGCCACCCTTTGCCAAGAATGCTTTCATTTTATCATCGAGCTCTCTTTGTTTTTCCTGTGGCGTTTTCTCTATGTCGCCTGAGGCATATGGTCTGTTTATTCCACTAAATTTTGGCATTGTTTTCCTTTCTGTTATTTAATAATATTTTGAACTTTTCTAAATGTTGTGTAATTTCAGGAATAACATCTGCTATATTATTTTTCCTAAAATTATCCCGCATTATTATTTCCTTACAGAAACTTGTCCAGTGCGTTTGATCGGATATCTCACACATTGTAATTAGGTCTTCTAACTTTTTATTGCAAGTTTCTATCTTGAAATTCATCTTAACATTTTGCAGTCTTTTGGTTGCTATGTCAAGCAAAGATTGAGGCAGGTTGGTAGGCCTGTAGTGCAAAGGCCAATCCATTATGTAGAAGTAGTTCAGATAATTGTTCTCTTGGATCCACTGAAAAAGTTCATCAATTACCATTATGTTAAGATTGCTGACCACAGTATTGATCAAAAATTTTACATTTTGTTGTTGCAATTTTTCTATAGTTGCCAGAGTCTTTGACCAATCGGATGGATGTCTAATGTAATGATTGTGATCGCCGTAGGCATCAACACTGATGTTTACTTTGGTGTTCTTAAATTTTTTAAAAATGTTGCACCAATCTTCATCTGGAACTATGTTACCATTTGTTTGGATTTTCAGGGTGATCTTACTTGCCTGCTTTTCGTTTACATTTTGAAGTATTCTTTTTATTTCCGGAGCCATGAGGGTTTCACCGCCACGTAGATCAAGAAAAAGCAAATCGTTTGTAATGACAGACCTGACTGCATCTAGCATTTCTGCTTTAGTTACTGAAAAGTCCTCGTCTGGGAATCTGCTAATATTCAATTGTTTATTTTCAGCATGGAACTTACTACTGTCTTTATCGTTACAACTGAGGCATTTTAGATTACACAAATTGCTTATGTGTAGATCCGAATACAAAGGATTTTTAAGTTCTGAAATCCTCAACTTCTTAAGCATCTTATGATAGTACTCAATGGGCTGATCGTTAAGAATATTGTAGTATCTGTTGTATTCTATCCTGTGACTGTTGCTCGATTTATCCTCTTGATAGTGGCATGTACCACATTCACTTAATTTTTGACCTTCTAGTAATTTTTTTCTGAAGTCGGCTGTGTAATCAGAATTGAAAAATTCTGTCGGCGACTCTTCCTTGATGTCACTTGTCGAACGTTTTATATTGCAACAGAAATAATTTCCACCGGTAATACGTGTCGTTGTGTTTACAAAAGGTTGTATACAGAAGTGTTTATTGATCTTGTTTTCCATATTTTTCAAGTGCTTGTTGTACTTTACTTAATGGATCTCTATTTGCCTGATATAATATTCCGTAGCCGCCTGCCGCCTGCCATCTCTGAATATTTACTGGTCTATCGTCGATCAGTATATTTGGCGTACCGGTACCTTTGTCCTTGGCGTAGGTTTCTTTCCTACCTGTGACAATTATGTTGTCTGGTGTTTCTATGTTATTTGCTATCCATACCTTTTTATATTTGGCTGAATTTTCATGGTCACCCCTCAATGGAGATGTGTTGATACTGAAGTTACCGCCTGTAAATTTCTTGACCATATCTATCAGTGCATCGGCGGTGGGAAATTTAGGAAGCACTGCGAAGAAGTCCGTACCTGTAATTCTGTCTATAACCTGTTTCTTGAGGTCCTTGGTCTTGTCGTTTGTAAGTTCCTTCCAGTGTTCAACTCCATATAGGAATTCAACACCACCGAAGAAGTCTGCTAAAACTCCATCCATATCAAGATATACAATTGGTTTACTGTTTGCCATATCTTCATTATACAACTTCTTGTTGTTTTCGTCAATCTGTTTACCAAGTCTATTCTGTACAATATCATACAACTTTTTACCAGTGTTACCACCCATTATTATTTTTGAAAATTCATGCTCTTGTCCTTTTGCCGCAAGTTCTCTGGCCTTGGATGCTGAGGCACCTGAGGCACCTTCCTGGTCCGGATCTCTTTCACCTGCACTTACAACGTCAATAGAATCAAACTTGTACAGGTCATTTCCCGCTTTGTCTGGCTTACCGTTGTATTGGTTTAATAGTTTTTGGAATTCCATAACCCTATCTGAGCCAGCGATCATCACGATTCTTGTTCTACCTTCTGCTTGGATTTTCTGTAATGCTTGTATGATCGTTTTGACACCAGCATCTCCGATTGCCAGTTGAGGATAAAACATTTGTATGTAATCCTGCTTTTCTTTGAAAGTTAAAGGATCGGTCTTGTTGTTCTGTTTTTGAGAAAGGAACACATAACCTTTTCCATTGACCTGTTTGGCCATGGAAACAACCTTGTCTAGTAATTTTTGGTGTCCTATTGTGGGAGGATTGAATCGGCCAAATGCAAAAACGGCTGTTGCTCGATCGTCCTCTCTAAGAAACAGTTCCCTGAGATACATCGTATTCGCCTTGTTTAATATTTTCTAATTCTCTATCTGAAATTACTTTAGCAACCTGTTGTCTGGTTTCCTTAGGAAACATAGTTGCAACATCGTCCTGTGTAGAGCCAAACTCTTTCACGTATTCCTTTGCGGCATCATCAACTAGGTACATCCAAAGTTTCTGTGCNTTNTCNTGATCATANACNTTNTTNTTNANTTTNCGTNNGAATATTGCTTATNATNGGCATGAANCNTCTACGNTANANNTCCTCNTTGTTCATNATGTATGTATCTAACTCGTTGACTGCGTCTGAGTCTATATTTTCTCGGATAAATTGTGATGCTCTCATACAAGCATATTTATTAGTAAAGATTCTCTAATAACCACATGTAAAAGGGTGATGAGAAAGTAAATTGCCATTCCCCGTTATGGCCTATCTTGGTAACATTTTTAAAACTAGCAGTCAGATCGTTCCCTGCTTCACGTTGCTGTGTGGCCCATGGTTCTGGATATTCTGGAGTGTATACACCTTCATACACCAAAGCACCTATATCTATTTCGTCTATCTCTATTCTTTTGATGTTTAACAGTTGATCCTTGAGTATGTCACCTTTTTCATTGATCACTGTTTGACTGCTAGATTTGCCTGATCTTTTTATGATAAGATTGTATTGTTTTTCTTCTTCAAGTTCGTGTTCAAATTCTATAAGATCTGGTTTATCTTCTGTGCCAGTGATATCTTTTTTGAAAACACTCGTATCATTGATTAGAATTTCTGCATGTGGTGGTTTGTCCCACATAGTGGCGTATAGTTCTAACTTAAATTTTAGTTTTTCGGTTGCCATTCAAACTCCAGTCCGGCTGTTCTGCCTGTGTATGGTATATTTACATCGTCCCTGAACATCTCAATGAATAACTGAGTCCCAGGTACTTGGACTTTCATATACTTGTCATTACGTTCTAACACTTCTGCTTCTTTTGTCCTGTCGTTATTGGTACAGGTTATTTTTACTATTTCCATTATCCTACTGATCCTTCCATGCTTACTTCAAGTAACTTGTTGGCCTCAACAGCAAACTCCATTGGTAACTTTTGGAACACGTCTTTGCAAAAGCCTGACACAATCATGTTCACACTGTCCTCCTCATTGATGCCCCTTTGCATAGCATAGAACAACTGCTCCTCGTCTAGTTTGCTAGTGGTGGCCTCATGATTTACTTTGCTTGTTGAATTTCTATTTGTTATCTCCGGTACAGTTGATGCCGCACACTTACTGCCCATCATCAGTGAATCACACTGTGTATAATTTGCAGAGTTATCTGCTCGTGGCATAATTTTAACCATGCCTCTATAAGTGTTATGACTTTTTCCTGCACTTATTCCTTTTGATATGATTGTGCTTTTTGTATTCTTGCCTATGTGTATCATCTTCGTTCCTGTGTCAGCCTGTTGCATTCCATTTGTCAATGCAACACTATAAAATTCGCCAACACTGTTGTCTCCTAGAAGAACACAACTAGGGTACTTCCAGGTAAGTCTTGATCCTGTTTCAAATTGCGTCCATGTAATTTTACTGTTCTTACCTATACACTTTCCTCTCTTGGTCACAAAATTATAAATTCCTCCTTTGCCTGTCACTGGGTCACCGGGATACCAATTCTGTATAGTCGAGTATTTTATTTCCGCATCATCTAGTGTAACTAGTTCCACGTTTGCGGCGTGAAGTTGATTTTCATCCCTCATGGGTGCAGTACATCCTTCAAGGTAACTTACATAACTGCCTTTGTCTGCAATTATGAGAGTCCTCTCAAATTGTCCTGTGTTGGCGGCATTGATTCTGAAATAAGTTGACAGTTCCATAGGGCATCTTGTATTTGGCGGAATGTAAACAAATGAACCATCTGTAAACACCGCAGAGTTTAGTGCGGCGAAAGAATGATCACTGATGGGAATCACAGAGCCAAGATACTTTTTGACTAGGGCTGGATGATTCTGAACTGCCTCACTGAAACTACAAAATATTATACCTTGTTTTTCGAGATCTTTTTTGAAAGTAGTTGCAACTGAAACGGAATCAAAAACGGCATCAACTGCCACTCCTGCCAGTGCCGCTCTCTCATCTAGCGGAATGCCTAGTTTTTCAAAGTCTTTTTTGATTTCTGGATCCACCTCGTCATAACTTGCCGGCCCTTTCTTGGGTGCCGAATAATAACTTATGGCTTGGTAGTCTATAGGGTTAACATCTAAGTTTGCCCAATCAGGTTTCTTTAAAATCTTCCATCTATCGTATGCCCTTAATCTAAAATCAAGCAACCATTTGGGTTCATTTTTAATCTTGCTTATTTTACGGACAACGTCTTCGTTTAATCCCGGAGGTAATGTCTCGGAGTCGACTTTTGTTGTAAATCCTGCATCATAGGTCTGTTTTAACCTGTCGTTTATTGTATCTTGCATAAGTGTAATTATTACTGCTTTTTGATTGGCACAAATTTGTCTGTTTCTAAATCGTATACAAGTCCGTGTTTTGTTAATTGATCTATCTCTTTGCCTTGGTTGGCATACATGGCTTTCATGTCCTTTTTAGAACCATCTTCGTTGTAGCATTTAGGATTTTTCATCCATAAAAAGCCACAAGCACCATTGAACTTCTTAACATAGTTCATTGCTAGATTTACACCGTCTTTGCCATTCTGTCCAGCAACATCTTGTCTGTATTCTGCACTGAAGTTGAATGTTGCATCTAGATTATGCTCGGGTGTCTTGCTGTAGAAGAATCCTAAGTTCTTCTCTTTGGTAGTCTGTTTAAGATTACTGCTGATGTCTGTGTAATTGATTGTGCCGTCTAAATTAACACTTTCGGCTACTTCCAAATCCATCGTTCCCGATGTTATGTGACTTGGAAGTGAGAACGACCAACCGAAAGTTGTGTGCTTATCTTTGTGTATTTCATAAGCCAACCTGTAAGATTCAGATTCTATGTCTGAAAAGTTTTTAATCATGCTACCATCTGTTGTGTTTATATCTGTAAAGCCTTTTGTGTAGTCCAGACTCAATACATTATTACCTATTGCATATTCAACACCTAGGTTTCCAAAGTTAGTATTGTTGTTGTCACCTACTGCTAACACACCATCTGAACTATTACCCAACCATGTGTCCTGTTCACTCATTTGTCCTACACTTGTTTTTAGTTTTAAGTTTTTGTGCAACATGAAGTTCTTACCAACATTTAATGAATAGTCACCACCACCATTCTCACCTGAGTACATTCCAAAGTTGTAGTTGTTAATTAAATTGTATTGTCCACCTTGCGTGAATGATCCATACATCTGTTGCGTGGGCAAGAAAGTGTTGTTGTTTGCCATCAGCATATCTATATCAGAATACT
>NHCU01000067.1 GCA_002167365.1 Betaproteobacteria bacterium TMED41
GCCAGAATTCTTGGAGTAGACGTAGGCAAGTTGCTACCCGGCGCTCCTGCGGATATCTGCATCTTCGAACCCACCACCGATCGGCGGGTCGACTCAGAGCAATTTATCAGTCAGGGCAGTAACACACCGTTTGACCAGAGCGTCCTACCTGGCAATGTCAAAATGGTTCTCGTCGCCGGTCAACCGCTGTCGGCCTGAATTTACATCCACCACATCGCAGGAAAGCCAACTGCCAATAACGGCGGGCGAAAAGTTGGAGAATTTAAAGATCACCCTTTAAAACTCAACCTGTTCAAAAGTGGACCCAAGGTCCTGCTTGCCCTTAGCTACTTTTCCTTCCAGCTTTATCTTTAAACGCAGATTGTTGACTGAATCAGCGTTGCGCATGGCATCTTCGTAACTGATTAATCCCTTTTCGTACAGCTCAAAAATGGACTGATCAAACGTGACCATTCCTTCGTCGGTTGACTTTTCGATGGTTTCTCTTATTTCGTTTATTTCACCCTTCAAGATAAGGTCGCTTATGAGGGGCGAGTTCAGCATTACCTCAANCGCCGGTACAAACCCNTTTCCAGAAGCCTGCGGAATGAGGCGCTGNGACACTATNGCNTGAAGNTTCATCGACANATCCATGTAAAGNTGNNCACGTGTATCGTCTGGATANAGATTAATCACTCTCTCGAGCGCCTGATAAGTATTNTTCGCATGCAACGTNGCGAGACANAGATGNCCNGTNTCTGCAAACACNACGGCGCTTTTCATCGTCNCTGACGTGCGTACCTCGCCAATCTGAATCACATCNGGAGCCTGGCGCATTGCATTTTCCAGCGCCGANCGNTAAGAGCCGGTATCCACNCCCACCTCTCNTTGCGTCACNATGCACCTGTCGTGCTGATGCACAAATTCAATGGGATCTTCNACCGTNACGATATGNCCGCGGGTNTGNNGATTNCGATANCCGATNACCGCCGCCTGNGTAGANCTCTTGCCCGTTCCAGTGCCTCCCACAAAAAACACTAGTCCACGGCGCATCAACGCAATCTTTTCAAGCGTGGGCGAAGGAAGATTGAGTTCTTCAAACGTTGGGATGTGGGAGCTGATATGGCGAACCACCATCCCGACCTGACCCTGCTGCTGAAAAACGTTCACCCGAAACCGTCCAAGTCCGTCCGGGTTAACCGCAAAGTTGGCATCCTTTTCGGTGGCAAACAATTTAGTCTGAGTGTCATTCATCAACGACAACGCGAGGTTGCGCGCTGCCTGAGATGAAAGGCTGTCTGTCTTTACCGGCAGAATCTGGCCGTCTACCTTAAGGCTNGGCGGCACCCCAACCGTCACAAAAAGATCGGAAGCTTTTTTGCTGACCATCAACCGGAAAAGATCGNGCATCTCCATCTGGCTTACTCAAACTTTGATTGATCTACTGCCAAACTGCGTGCAGTTTCACGGTCAACAACCCCCTGACTCACTAGGTCTTCAAGTGACTGATCCATCGTCATCATTCCCACTTCGCGACCGGTTTGGATCATACCGTAAATCTGCGGAACTTTTGCTTCACGAATGAGATTGCGGATCGCAGGAGTGCCGATCATGATTTCATAGGCCGCGGCACGCCCTCCTTCAGGCCTCTTCAATAGTCGTTGAGCAATAACACCTTGCAACGACTCAGAAAGCATCGCTCGGACCATTTCTTTTTCTCCTGCGGGAAACACATCAATGATCCGATCTATGGTCTTTGCGGCTGAAGAGGTATGCAATGTGCCAAATACAAGATGNCCTGTTTCTGCCGCCGTTAAAGCAAGACTGATCGTCTCAACATCACGCATCTCACCGACCAGNACGACGTCAGGGTCCTCACGAAGCGCNGACCTCAACGCATCAGTGAAACTCTGCGTATGTTTTCCCACTTCGCGCTGATTCACTAAGCAACTNTGGCTCTGGTGCACAAATTCAATCGGGTCTTCAATCGTCAGTATGTGGTCTTTTTTAGTGTGATTGATGTAATCGATCATTGCGGCCAGAGTCGTCGACTTACCCGAACCGGTTGGCCCTGTGACAAGAACCAGACCTCGATGCTTATCTGAAAGGNTGCGAAAAATAGCTGGCGCATTGATCGCTTCGAGCGTTAAAACCTCAGTCGGGATTGTCCGAAACGCTGCTCCAGGCCCGCGCGCCTGATTGAACGCATTAACTCGAAATCTTGCCACGTTGGGGATCTCGAAAGCAAAATCGGTCTCCCAACGCTCCTCAAACTCTTTGCGCTGACTATCCATCATGATGTCATAGATCATGTCGTGGACAAGATTAGAAGCAAGCGGATCGACCTTTATTCGCCGAATGTCTCCATCTATTCGGATAAGAGGCGGCAACCCTGCACTAATGTGGATATCCGAGGCGCCGTTCTTCACGGCAAATGCAAGAAGTTCAGAGAGATCCATAACCCAACTTTCCTCTGCTAACTGAAGCCTTAAAAGCCATGACTAAAAGTATAATGCTTCCGAACATCCAACAAGATATTTACCAACGTTGGTGGGCCATCACAGCGCAGACTCGGCAGATTTCACAGTGAACGCGGCAGAAATAGACCTCATTGACCGATATCAAAGGTTAACCGACAGGTTACGCCAGGCCGAATCACATTACGGCCGAGCTGAGGGTAGCGTGTGCCTGGTTGCCGTCAGCAAAACCTATCCTGCCGACCATATTCGAACGGTAGCTACGCAAGGCCAAAGAGACTTCGGTGAAAACCAGATACAGGACGCGATGACGAAGATTCCTGTCCTTGAGGACCTAGGCTGCTCCTGGCATTTCATCGGACCGATTCAAAGCAATAAGTGCAGGGATATTGCTTTTCATTTCGACTGGGTACACAGCATTGATCGAACAAAGATTGCCAAACGCCTCTCTAATTTACGTCCAGTGGACGCCGAACCCGTCAACATTTTCGTTCAAATAAATTTACAAAACGAAGCGACCAAGTCTGGAGTTTTGCCTAAGGAACTCGGGGCACTCGTTGACGAAGTAAAAAACTTACCTAATTTAAACTTACGCGGCCTAATGGCAATTCCTGCTCCAGAGGCCGTGTTTGATAGACAAAGGACTACTTTCGCTACCCTCAGGGAACTCCTGCAAGAGACGAATCGAGAGCATCAAACCAATATGGACTGCCTGTCAATGGGGATGACGGATGATCTGGAAGCAGCGGTTGCTGAAGGCGCGACACACGTGCGTGTGGGAACCGCAATCTTTGGACCCCGCTTAAGAGCTGAAGCCATTCTTTAGTATTTAGAAAAATTGAAAACGCATCCTCAGCAACCACGAGCAACGCGAATATGAATGCTAGGGGGCACGTCTCTGTTGCGGACAGTCCAGCTAGGTTTGTTTGCTGTTCGAGAACGCTGCGGTATAGAAAGCATGGATTAGTGCTTACCCATATAGGTAATTGGTCTTATGTCTAATTCCGCAACATCTTTTTGCTCAAGGCCTGGCATTCAAATTTGCTTGCTTCTATTTTTAGTGACTAACGCCGCACTATATTTCGGAGCAGAAAATAAACTCGATGAGGGAATAAGTCTTAGTCCTACTTTCTGGAATGCGTCGGACGGACAGCGCTACTGGGGAGTGGCTCTTCACGTCGCGTCGTCGGGAGAATTTACCGTCCCGATGCAAGACAACGAACCACTCTCTCGGGCGGGGCCGATACCTGCTCTTGTTTTTTCTATCCCTATAAAANTATTCGGCTTAGATAANGCTGCGTTAGNCATTATNCTGATTCAGTGCGGATTGCTTCTTGCTATGGGTCTTATGACCGTATTTCTTGCTCGAAAACTGGGTCTTTCCGAGTTCTGGAGTTTCGCACTGGTAATTCTTAATCCNACGCTAATCGGGTTGGTNCATCATGCGCAGAGCGATTTACTNTTTTCGTTTCTCTTTCTACTTGTGATTTCAATCAGCGTATGGACGACGGAACGTTTCCCGACACGCGTACTAAAAGGACTCGCGTTGCTGGGGCTCTGTTGCGGAATCTTGGCTCTGACCAGAGGCGTTGGGAAGTATTATGCGTTTGTCCTTCCAGGGCTATTGTTGCTTATGTTATTCGTATCAGATAGAGAGATAGTACGTAATGTCGGGCCTAGATCAATTTTTATTGGACTTGTTCTGTACTCTCTTGCCTTTCTCGCGATAACAACTCCTTGGGCAATAAGAAATCACGTTGCCTTGAATGATTACGGGCTTACACAGGGTGAGGCAATCATGATGCGCGACCAGTATCGATTTATGATTCGCCAAAGCGGTAGCCCAAATGGCTCGGACGTCGATTCTGCGAATCAAGTTGCTCTTGCTTTCCTTGAATCCCGTCATTTAGATGCCTCTTGCGTCAATCGATTTAAAGACCCA
Source organism: Betaproteobacteria bacterium TMED41 (assembly GCA_002167365.1). Classification (GTDB taxonomy): domain Bacteria; phylum Pseudomonadota; class Gammaproteobacteria; order Burkholderiales; family Burkholderiaceae_A; genus UBA7377. The sequence goes on from NHCU01000067.1 coordinate 4,399, forward strand.
AAATGCAAAGGCCCATTAAGTCAAGCCTATTTCAACGCTATTCTCGATCAGGGGATACTGCCAATAGTTCAAGCTCTGACCCGAGCTTGGGCGAGTCTATTTTTCTCTAGTTCAGCCAGCAAGATCGCTAAATACATAGGCCAAGACGCCGAATCGATACACACCAAAGCTATGAAAGGTTCTTGGCAACTTTCCGATATTTGCCAACATCTCAAACAGGCACTGGCTAATAAACCGGCTTATGGCTTCATCTTGGCAGTTTCGTTCTTATATGTTTTCGCTTCTCGATTTTTAGGAATCATTGGATTCGTTCGACTTATTCGAGATCGGGACTGCCATGGATACCTGGCATTTTTCCTGACTTCCGGCGGGCTGCTTGTTGCGGCTTATATGTTTGTTGGCGTGAGTCGATACAGGGCTCCTCTAGAACCCCTTCTCGCGTTATTAGCCGTAGCAGCGTTCAGGAACCCACCCATTCAGGCAGAGGACTAGGTCTCGATCAGAACCTTCATGGTTGCACGGCTTTGTTAAACCAAGCAGTCATCCAACCTCATAGGATGCCCCAAGAAAGGCGTCGTGACTTGCTAATTCTTTCCTGCCTCCGAATCAAGCTCCCCAGTAGAGATCTGACCGAACAATCTTTAGCAGAAGTTTACAAAAACGAAGGTGCTTCATATTTTGATCTACTATTAGATCAGGGTTCTGTAGCCGAGCATTAACGTTTCCTACGACAGGTGTGCGTGCCTAGCGGCGGTAGAGGAATTTCTTTACCCAGATCACTTTTTTGGCGTGCTAATCGAAGAAGATAAATTCGTAATCTCCTGTAAAGCCCGCCATTTCGTGAAGCCATCGCCAGGAGTTCACATCAATCAACGTCTCTGCAGTTAGCGCCCAACACTGAAGGTTAAAAAACTCTCGGTTGGTCCGAAAGCTCTCCGTCATTACATACGAATGTTGTCCCACTCTTTCAATCTCAGACAGAGACTTAACGACTGAGCAAATCGCCAAATTGTGAAGGCATCCGAGGGAAATCACCAGATCAAACTCTCCCTCCGCAATTGGGAACGGCGCACGCAGATCATGTTTAAAGAGCTTGTCTCGTATTTCGGCTTTGGCATTTGCTAACGCATATTCGGAGATATCGAAGCCAGCAATCTCTAAACCCGGCTCTATCAACGTCATCTCATGGAGCAGGTAACCTTTCCCACACCCGGCATCTAGAACTCTAGAACCGGAGCCTAGCGAGTATCGTGAAATCAACTTCTCCGCGACCGGCTTCCACCTCCCCGGAATATATCGATATCCACCATATCCATAACGCCGATCGCCATCCCAGTATTCTTCACCATAACGCTTGGCAATCTCCATGCATCTAACCTTCTCATCCACCATGCGCTGGAGATAGTCGCGGTGTGTCGCGACGTGAAGGGGCGTAACAATTTCTAAGAGCTCTCCCATGTAAGAAAAGGCCTGCCGCTTACAACTGGTCTTGAATATCTGGGCTATCACGCATAACTAGATGCACAGACCAGATATCTTCTATACGTTGAAGATCCGTCCTCGTAGCTAGACATAAAGCCTCGACAGCAAAGTGGATACTTTTATCTCTATTAAGAAATTCCTCGTAAATATTCCGCCTGACACTAGCCTCTTCCGGTAACTGAAACAGACTGTAGAGCACGATCCCATCAAGCTGATCGAGGCGATTTACCATCTGGTTCAACATCAAGAAACTTCCAGGAATTGCATACTCGGTACCGCTAAGAATGTAGCCCATGCCGTGTGCCTGACAGTAATCTCTTATGACTAAGTTCTGGACATGCTGCGGTACCCGAAAACCCTGCACCGGTCGGCTCGTCACATAACCTTGAAACCCGCTCATTCAGTTTGATCTCTGCCTAACTGTGGAAACCTATATTCCATCCCCAAGCGGGAAGCGGGCTTTAGGGTGATCGGTTCAAAAAATTCGCCTAACTTTTTATCCCCATATGGGGTAAAAACTCCTTTAAATCTGCAGTTCATTGACCAGCGTGTTTCAGATTCTTGGTTAATACGGTTACCGTGTGGAAGATTTTGATTGAAAATCAATACCTCTCCAGTTTTGATTTCAATCCACACCACCTCGTCTTTGACTCTTTGAAACAGATCTTCACTGCTGCCCGTCGCATACTCTGGAAAATCCTCCCGCAACCCTTGATCCGCTGCTGGAGGCAATATATACATTGCTTTGCTGCCATAACAACTCACAAGAGGGGTCCAAACAACCGCCTCGAACGGTGAATCTCCTGACCAGACGTCCGCATGCACGGGTAACAGCGAGCTGTCATCTTCAGGTAATTGGATGCTCAGATTGACCCGCAACTGCATTGCGAGTTCATTTCCTACGATACATTCTAGAATAGGCCGCGCCAGCTCAAAGTAGTCAGAACGTAACCAAGGTTCCGCATTTACCCTACGAATTATCTCAAGGCGAAACGAATTCAGTTCATTTGCTCTAACTTTCTCATGAATCGTATTGAGAAATGTCTCTGGATCCGCCGCCGACACTCCTAGAACATTTCCGGCCGAATCGGCGACCAACCGCTGGATCCGCTCGAACGACTCTCGATCCGCAACCGGAACAATCAAATACCCATCGTTAATGTAGTGGGTGCCGAGTTCACGATCTCGATTTGATGAGAAAGTGTAGCTCATAGCATTTACTCAGACCTTTTCTGTGATCGAAGCATTCAACAGAGGATCACTTTTCAGGCTAATGAAGCTCGGGCCATCTTGAGAATATGCACGCCTTATTACTCTTTCTGTTTCTTCTCCATCTTTCGGAAAAAATGACTGAGTATTTTCCAAAAGGCTCATCAGTGCGCGCGCATTAAGTGCCGAATGAGTTGGGCCAAGAGTTGGATAATCTGAATATCCAACTAGCTTTACGTTCGCCCGCTGTTGATCAACGTCCAACTTTACTTGCTCAAAGGGACGTTCAATAAGGAATGGTGTAATCGTATAAACCCAGGGCATCAGTCCTTCCAAAGCAAGTCCGGCCGCGACGCCGATCATACTTTGCTCACAAATTCCGATATTGATAAATCGTTCGGGATGCCGATCGCGAAACTCATCAAACACGCGATAACCAATATCTCCTGCGACAATATAGACCCTATCGTCGTTATCGGCCAGCTCCGCGATCACTTTACCAAAGCGCCTTCTCATTCAATCCCTAGCCTTTTTCTTCCGATCTCTAAGTCTTCCTCTTTTATTCTTCGTGCGTGCCACACAGGATCGTCTTCGAATTCTGGAACACCTTTGCCCTTGATAGTATGCATCAAGACTACTCTGGGCTTTCCCGACAGGGGTTGTGTAAGGACAGTGACCAGTTCGCCAATATCGTGGCCATCCATAATCTCAGCACAATCCCAGTTAAACGCTCGAAATTTCTCGGCAAGATCATCAAGTGAAAGCGCGTCGCTCAGTCTCGACAATGCCTGAATCTTGTTGTAATCAACTAGCACTAGGAGGTTGTCCAACTTATGATGAGCTCCAACAAGCAGCGACTCCCATGTGGTACCTTCCTGGCACTCTCCGTCGCTCATCATCACGATGACTCGCCCCTTAATATCTTTCAGTTTCCTTGCCAGAGCCATTCCTGTTGCAATCGGTAAACCGTGCCCGAGACTTCCAGTCGTCGCGTGAATGCCGTTCTCAGGATCAATTTCGAGATGGGTTTTAAGTTCCGGAGCCAGCCCTTTTTCCTGAAGCAGCAAACACAGAGGGAATGACGCATGCGCCTTGCTGAGAATAAACTTATCCGAGGGACGCAAAACTACTTCGTATAGAACAATCAACGCCTCGATCATCGAAAAACTGCCGCCCAGATGTGCTTCTCCATGCTCTAAAAACGCACGAAATGTTTCTCGGCGTAGGTGCGCCGCATAGGTGACCAAATCAGCGTGATTCATGTTATGTCGTAATATCGGCATCAACCACTGCCTTCTCTACCGTCCCAAGCAATGTTCTAGCCTTCTCTAGTTGAATTCGACCTCTTGACTCCGAGTCAGATTCTGGTCGAAAGAAGATATTCAGCAAAATCAAACACCACCTCAAACCGTAGAGGGGAAACCGCTGTAGAAACCTCTCTGTCAGATCTTTATCGCCAGCGAATATCTCCAAGCATCCTGTCTTCCATCTTCGCGTCTGCGCTGCTGACAACGAAAATCCCGGGTGCCAAATAAAATCTGAGATCAGCTTTACCGGATCATCCCAACCGAAGTATTCAAAATCAATCCAAACCAAAGAGCCATCCTCTTTTCGAATAGCGTTATGAAAACCAAAGTCTGATGGACTCAACGTTCGGTCTTTTTTGGGAAGTCTAGCTAAACGACTCCGCTTGGGAAACCGCTTAATTGTCAATCGGCTCAATTCGGCAAATAAAGGGTCAAACTCACTGAGAAGGTACTTCTCTAAATCAGGTGATCTCTTCGTTACAATGTTCAGATTACTTCTTTTATATGCGATTTGATTCCATATATCCTCTTCCCGGAGACAGGCTTCAGATGCATTGGAGATTGCCGTCGCGTTGGGGGCATGACGAATATTGTGCAGTTGCTCGATAAATTCAAGCGCCTGCTCAATGTCTGAATTTCTGATCGAACTGACATTAACACCTTCGACCCATCGATATACACCAATGTTTAGATCGCGTACCGCACTTACAACCTCGACGGTAGATTTAACTCCATGTGAGTTAAGAAATTCCGAAGCACTTCTCTCGGCACCAAGTCGATCTCGTACATCGTTCGTGACATCTGGATAAAATTTTATTGCGAAGGCCTCCTCGCGGGAATTAACCATAAAGACTCGGCTATTCGCTCTCCCCTCTATTGCGAGGGTGGAATCAACCACATCGCCTAGCGCAAATTCAATTTGCGCCCTCACTTCCTCTTCCTCTTGAGTACCGAACACATGCTGAGCGATTTCCCTCCAGCTTTTCGAGATTAGCTCACATGGCGCTGCTTTTTGACCCTCTGTGCTACTGCCAAACAAAATCTTCTTGGTATTTAAGGGAAAATGTTGTTCAGCAAATACCTCCCAAAGATCGTCGATAAACAGATCGCATTCAAGGTCGGCGATCTTTTTCACCTTTGCTTCACGCGTATTCTCAAAAAAGACATTTGACTCGGCGAGACCAAATCCCGCCGAGTCAAAAAATCGATTAGCTTGCATCCACCTCAAAGCTTCACGCCGCAACGGGACTTGTTCAGGATCACAATGACCGAATTCGGTTTTGTGACTAACAATGAACGCCTCGTCCCCCCTTGCCTTTAGACGCAACAGAAAATTTGCAACTTCTGGATACAACACCGCACGATTCATATATTTACCGTAGACTTGCCCCTGAAGCCTTTGCCAGTAAGTTTCACCCTGCGGTTGGTTACGCATGAAAGTGCGAATATCCGCCTTACCCCCAGACCAGTTGCCTGGTAACAGACCCATATTTCGCGCCACGAACGGAAATACCTTGTCGTAACAAGCTAGCGTGTTATCAAAGTCAAGGCCAATTCGCATCGAAGAGATAAAGCGAGTTGGGATGGACCTATCTACTTTCTAGATGGGTCCGTGCTAGTAATGCCGCTGGCATATGCTAGCGTAAATCCACAGACTGCATTCGTTTGATGTTGAAGTAACGCTCATCGGTTAGCGAGTCGGGTAACAGGTTTTCGTTGAAAGCATCCACCAAGTTTTGAGCTGCCTCTCGAATCGAATGTCTTGCAACAAACCCTAACTCGTCTGCAAACTTTTTCGAAGAAATATGGTAAGACCGATTGTCCTCTGTCGGTGTCGTAATTAGTTTCACATCTTCTCCGACAACCGACTTCACCGCCTCAGCAATCTCCTTAACTGTCTGATTCTCATAGCCCGCATTATAAATCTTGCCAGCAATTTTCTCCGATGGAGCCTCAAGCAAGACAAAATATGCGTCAACCATATCGGTGATGTGAATGTTGGGGCGAAGTTGATCACCTCCGAACACTGTAATCTCACGCCTGTGATACGCCAGGTTGGTCAAGATATTGACGACAACATCAAGACGTTGGCGAGGAGCATAGCCACACACCGTCGCGGGTCGAATGGTAGCTGTATCAAAACTGCTGGACTGGTACTCGGAAAGAATTTTTTCGCAGTCCGCTTTAAACCTTGAATAATCAGTTAGTGGCTCTAAGTCCATCCCTTCATGCACATTACTCTCTTCTTTAACGCCATATACACTGGATGAAGAGGCATAGATAAAGCGTCCCACGCCGGCGGTTCGACTGGTCTCCACTAACGGTCTAAATGCATCTAGATTAATACTCTTACCTAGTTTTGGGTTTAATTCAAAACTAGGATCGTTTGATATACACGCCAAGTGGATGACCGCATCACAGTCTTGAACTGCAGTTTCTACCGCTCTTTGATCCCGAAGATCCCCCTTTATTTCACGCAGATTAGGGCTTGAATGGTAATCGCCAAAGATACTTTCCCCATAGAGATAAAGATCTAAGACATTGACCAAATATCCTGCGTCGATAAGTCTTGGAACCAGTGCACTGCCTACGTAGCCGGCACCGCCAGTTACCAAAATTCTTCTTATTTCGGCCATACCGATCCTCTGAAAAAAAATAACATTGTGGAGCTATGGAACGTCTTAAGATTCCAGAGCAATCTTAATTGCAAAAACAGAATTTATTGAGACGAACTTTGACCGGGATCAAAACCGCGACCCACAAGAATCGACACGAACGACCGCTTGCCGGAATGATGGCCATGAAAACATCAACCCTCGGCTCGCTACCCAGTCCACTTTTTCTGGAAGCGCTCTAAAGGACAAGATTCAAGGATTGGTTTTCTGCCAACGTCTCAATTTAGCACAGAAATTATACGTACTTTCAACCGAGGCTGCACAATTCTCCTAGATCATGACAAGACTCACTTCCCTGCCAAAGTTGCGAATTTACACTCGATCTAGACACAAACAAGGCATTCATAAAAAACAGGCCAGTTTCCATGAGACGAAAAGGGGATTCGCTCACCGCTAAAGACTTCGAAATTATTTCATACCCTCTCGGTCATAAATATCCTGAGAGCGACTACACAACTTTCAATAGGAATTGATACGCAATTGCCATAGATCTGAATCCCTCATTTATCCCAAACGAATTCAGAATCATTCTAGCTTATCTTCTTGCATTACTTGGTATGTTCTCGACTATCGACTGACCCATTCCTACAAAACAGTTCTCTCCAATCACAACACCTTCCCTAACGATGGTTCCGCTGCCGACAAAACTCGCTCGTCCAACACTGACCCCCCCATTTATGATTACGCCCGTGGACATATGACAGTAATTGGCAATAACACTGTCATGCTCGATCAAAGCTTTTGTGTTTATGATTGTGTGATCTCCAATCTTTGCTCTGGCATTGACTACAACCCCATGCATAATCACGGCTCCTTTCCCGACAGAGACCGATTCTGAAAGGTACGCGGTCTCTGCAATAACCGTAGGGGCTTTAAATCCTATGCGCTCGACTTTTTCGATCAGGGCAATTCGGGTTTGCGGATCGGACAGCCCACCAACCGCCACAAGAGCAAAACCAACCTTGCCAACAAACTCTTCAAGATCCCGGTCTGATCCTAATACCGGATAACCGAGACACGTTTGCCCGACTTCGCTCGGTCGCCCGATAAACCCCTCAATCTCATAGTTTCCTTGAGACTCAATGGCATCAACACAGGCGGCGGCGTGTCCTCCCGCTCCAACAATAATCAGGTTTGGTTTTATCACTTTAAGTGCTTCATAAAGTCAACTGCCACTACTTAACCCTAACTTTTTGGCAGAGGTGCGTTACTGCCTGTTAATCCCTGCCTCTCTTATCAGTTTGAGGGAGCTCTAACAATAGTTTTTCCGCAATCTTTAGATCATTTGGATAATCGATATCTATCGAAGCATCTTCATCCATCTTATAGATTAGGCTTAAATTTGAATAGAAACCAGCAAAGTCATGTGTCGGAGCAATATAAATCGCCCCGTTTGGAAGGAAACATCTTGGGAGAGCCTGCCTTCCCGAACAAGTTAACTTATTTTCAAATATTGGCCTTGCATACCCACCGTCCTCGCTGACTTCTACCGCCCAACAGACCTTGCTATCGAGCGGACTCGCCGAGAAGAGGGTGTCCTGATTACTTTTCCGATGTTGCATGTACTCAGCGACAGCGGCATCAATATGTTCATGGGTACGAAGCGGTGAGGTAGGCTGAAGAAGAACCAATAGATCATACTCAACTTCTAAAGAGGGGATCTCGATCAAAATGTCTGACAAAACATCAATAACCGAAGAGTCGTCTTGAGCTAACTCCTTTCGCCTTAGGAAAGGTACATCCGCTCCAAACTTTACTGCAGTCTGCGCAATGTTCGGGCAATCGGTTGAAACGATCACTCTTTGGATTGACTCCGACTTGATCGCCGCCTCTATCGTCCATGCAATCAACGGTTTACCCGCACACGTTTTTGTATTCTTATTTGGTATACCTTTAGACCCTTTGCGCGCTGGAATAACTGCAAAACATGAGGGCCTACGCTTATTCATGATTCTCTTTTTTCTTGGCGCGCGCACTTGTCTCTATTTTCAACCTTTGAACTACTTGGGCCGTTTNGGGTTAGTCGACTACTTGACTCCCTACCCCTAAGTTCTAGCCCTACCACCTAAGTCTTAGACGTTNTATTGGTCGTGCTTGTAGCGCCTCAGATTATCCGGATTGGTAAACCACCCTATGGTCTCTGCAATCCCGGAACGAAATCCCTCAAGTCCAGTATATCTTGGCTGCCAGTCCAAACACTGTAGCGCTTTCGCGTTGTCCGCCCATAGACGCTCAACCTCCGATTTCGCTGGCCGCACTCTAAGCTCATCAGTTGTAATCTCGACGTCGGCTCCCATCTGATCTGCAATAAGACGAACGGTATCTCCAATTGATATTTCAAAATTACTTCCCAAATTGATTACTTCTCCACAAACGGCCTCGTCCGTACGAAGTGCCGCGGAAAATCCAGANANCGNATCATCAACAAAACTGAAGTCTCGACTGGGTCGGGTGTCTCCTAATCTAATTTCTTTTTCCCGATTTGCGATTTGAGTGATTATGGTAGGAATAACCGCCCGCGCTGACTGCCGGGGTCCATAAGTATTGAAAGGTCGAATTATGGCAATAGGTGTATCAAACGAACGAAAGAAAGAGAGTGCGATTTGGTCGGCGCTAATTTTGCTCGCAGAATACGGCGACTGGGCTTGGAGCGGATGATCCTCACTAATAGGAACAGTTTTCGCAGTCCCATAGACCTCGCTTGTCGAAGTATGAATTACTTTTTCAAGCCCTAGGTCACGAGCAGCTTGAACGACATTAAGGGTGCCAGTCACGTTAGTCTCAACGTAAGTTCCCGGAGAATGGTAAGAGTATGGAATAGCAACGAGGGCCGCAAGATGTATGACCGCATGACATCCCCTCATCGCAGTCCTAACACCATAGGCGTCACGAATATCGCCTGAGAATACCTCGAAGCCATCCTGTATATCCCTATCGCAATAATCCAGCCATCCAAGAGAATTAAACGAGTTGTAGTAAACAAAAGACCTGACATCATATCCCTCTCGAACCAGCGTTTCGGTAAGATGTGAGCCAATAAAGCCGTCCGCTCCTGTAATAAGAACCCTCATTTCTCGTTAACCCTAGTTTTGGAAAAACTNTTTATCAGCAGTTTGTGACGTGAAACAATTTCTGTTTCAGTTGTTATGCTCAATGTTGTATTTACTATACACCGCTTTCCATCCCGCAACCTCGATTCAGTAGTCCGGTCACTTGAGAAAACGCATATGGTCAAAACGTCGTGATCCACTTAAGGATCTACGCCGTCGCGATCCTAGGACTCGATAACTGAATGCGACTCACGTGTGTTGCCAAAATCTCTATTGCTTTCGGCTATGTCATACAACCCNTGTTTATCACCTTAATGGCTTTGACAAAAATGATGAGGGAANGACGGAATTTCTTGCCATCTANAGACTCACAAACGAGCATGGGCTGGGGGTTTACAGTGTTGAGTAAGGTCGCTTCAATAGCGACGGTATAATTCCATTAAGTCTACTCAAAAGTTGATTAAGCGGTCCGCAAAATAACGAAGGCTTAATTGAGGTAGTCATGGGGTGCCTGGTGTGATCTGCATTCACGATGCCCAGAGTTCCAACAGTCCACGTCGACATTATGCCGATCCCCTGNAACTTTCCGATAGAATCCATAGCTGCACGCAAGAGCCCGCTTCAAAACACACAATCTCAAAGCCTCTTAGGCACGATTACGTTTGGCATTCTGTCAGTCGAGTTCAAGAAAAGTCTAACCACATCACTCTCCATACCGAAGAAACTTGCTCGGTAGACTCCGCCTGAATTGCCATCGACTTTCCGGTCTACCNGTTAACTACAATTAAGGCTACACTGTTGTAGAAAATGGTCTAAACAAATCTCTAAACTGCACTATAGCCTAGGCTCCTTCTCTAATTGATGCAGTCGGCTTTACTCAAAAATACGTGATGTTGTCAATTTCAGGCAGATACATCAGAGCGCCGATTCATAATTGATGCAGAGCTCACTCCAGTTTGCTAAGTGCAATTAACGCGCAATTCCGCTAATTTTCAGAGGACAACCCGCTTCCAGCTCATGAATGCTCTTTTCAATATACAACGGTAGTATGGTATTCAAAATGCAGAATAACCACATCGGTTTTATAGGCGGCGGCAACATGGCTCGAAGCCTTGTTGGAGGACTTATCAAGGCGGGCGTACAGACCACCAATATTTCGATAGCCGATCCCGTAAAGTCGATTCGACAACAACTTGGCCAGGATTTTGGTGTTACCGTCAGTGCCCACAACAACGTAGTTGCAAGAAAGGCCGATATTTTGGTTCTTTCCGTCAAACCCCAGGTCCTCGCGGAGGCGATCTCATCAATTAGCGCCTCGATCTTAGGAAGGTCGATCCTCATCATTTCGATCGCGGCAGGAATTCGAATGAGAAGTCTTGAGCGATGGATTGGAGATGCTCACGCGATCGTCAGAGTAATGCCAAATACGCCGGCGTTGATCGGATCTGGGATCTCCGCGTTGATCGCGAATACTCGCGTAAGTAACCAAGGGAAAAAGGACGCTGACCTTATTCTGAGTACGGCTGGGACGACCGTATGGTTAGAGAACGAAAGTTTGTTAGATACGGTGACGGCAGTATCCGGAAGCGGGCCCGCTTATTTTTTCTACCTAATGGAAGCGATCGAGGCTGCCGCTATTTCTGAAGGACTTGATCCCGAAACAGCCCGAATACTCGTGACCCAAACAGCGCTTGGCGCTAGTAAGCTCGCAATGGTGTCGAATGAAAGCCTCACAACCTTGAGGGAGCGGGTTACTTCTCCGGGAGGCACAACCGAGNCNGCTTTAAAACAAATGCAAGCAGGGGCTGTATTCGAGTCACTTCANGATGCTGTACACGCGGCAAAGAGGCGCTCGCACGAGCTTGCTTTCATTTTAGATGAAGATCTTGACGAGAGTGATGATGTCATATCTTTCTGACGCTGGAGTTTTTCTTGTCGACACTGTACTCGGGTTTTATATCCTGATAGTGATGTTTCGTTTCTTGCTTCAGCTCGCACGAGCAGACTTTTATAATCCCCTTTCACAGTTTGTGGTCACAGTTACCAATCCACCACTTACGCGTCTTAGAAAAGTGATTCCTGGACTCTGGGGGATCGATTTGGCTTCGGTCGTACTGCTCGTCTTCTTAGAGAGCCTGCGGCTGGGACTCATCACCATTATGCTCGGGCATTCGTCACGACCATTCGGTGTGCTTATTTTAAGCATAGCTGAACTTCTGAAGCTCGCCACCTACATTGCTATCTTCGGCATTTTTGTTCGCGCCATTTTGAGTTGGTTTAGTTCAGGGAGAAGTCATCCTTTGACGCACCTTCTTGAATCACTCACCGAGCTAGTGCTTCAACCCACAAGAAGGTTGCTGCCATCCACAATCGGTCTCGACCTCTCCCCTTTACTCGCTTTCATTTTTCTTGTGCTTTCCTTAAAGTTGGTGACCCAACCGTTGATAGACCTTGGTCGGAAGTTAATTTACTGATTCGATGAAAAGCTAATGGCAAAATTGAGCATCGTTATCCCGGCCTACAACGAGGAAAACACTATCGGTGAATTGTTACGGCAAGTGCAATCAGTGGACACAGGTAATACTNAAAAGGAAATAATCGTTGTCGATGATGGAAGTACTGATTCGACAAACAAAGTAGTTGCCTCGTTTGGTGGAATTACTCTGATTCGGCAACTAAGGAACCTAGGCAAGGGATTTGCCGTTCGGACAGGCATCGACGCCGCAACAGGCGATATCATTTTGATCCAAGACGCAGACTTGGAGTACGACCCTATGGACTATCCGGCGCTAATCGAGCCCATATTGTCCGGTTACTGTGATGTTGTATATGGCAGCCGCCGCCTTAAAAAGCAGACCCAGCGGTATTCTCGATGGACGTTTTACGCCGGAGGCGTCATCCTGACAACCATTACTAACCTACTTTTCCCAAACGCAAAAATTACAGATGAGCCGACGTGTTATAAAGTTTTTCGCCGATCATTTCTTGATCGGATTTCCTTGACCTGCATTGGCTTCGAATTCTGCCCCGAGGTTACCGCGAAAGTATTGCGTCTTAATAGACGTATCGTTGAGGTTCCAATTCAATATACACCTCGAAGCGCCGCGGAGGGGAAAAAGATCAAATGGCGTGACGGCATAATTCATGTATGGATTCTAATTAAATATCGAATAACACCGCGCAGCCATTTCTTCAGGGACACCTAAANCACGTGTTGTAACTCGCCGCTTTTATATCAATCTCTTGTAAAAGAATGCATTGCCGATTGGCCCTATCATTTAGTAGCCTTGATCAACGTTAAGCGAATATTTTTTTGGATATTCGTCAACCATTTTTCAATACATCTTCACATCTTCTCTCTGACAGCTTTCAGAAGCGCGCTACACAAAGCCCACGATAGCTCTCTCACTAATGGCCAGGGTACCCTTATCGATCGGATCTCTTCATTTCGTTATGTTCCTGAGTTATTCTGCTTGCGTAATAAAGCGACTATCCTCACGCTGTACAAACAGGATTTGATTATTTCTTTAAACCACTCCGTCGAGGCTGTGCGATACCTAATGAGAGCGAGCACCTCGGCAACCGCCGTATCTAGAGCAATTTGGAAACGAGGAGCCCTACCAGAAACTTTCTCATAGTGGCCGGACTCGAGGTATCTTGAAAGAAAGTACTCTATGACACGGATTTCACGGAACGACAGCTCTGCGTCCCATTTCTTCGATCGTGACGCCGTGAGACCAGAGAAGCTTTTTAAAGAAGACGAATTGCCGCCCCATGGCTTATCGAGATTTGTTGGCCGAAGAAGACATGGATCAAACGGTACATTTAGGAACCTCGCAATCTTGCTGAGCTCTGTTTTCGGATCTCTAACAATATCCTCATATTTTACAAAAATGTATGAGGAGAACTTATCTCGAGCAGCACTAAGACACCTTTCAAATGCAGTAAAATTTTTTCCTTCATTGTCGAGGATAAATCTTGCCGGGGAGGTAATCTGTTTGAAACTTGGGGCTGCCACGCCCCGAATCTTTTTATCTGCTATTGCTTTAATTGAGGCATACACATCTCTTGGATCTCTGACCACTACTATATATCTCGTTCCAGGAAATTTTTGATCAATCGTGCCGATATGCTGGACCCCATGATTCCCCTCCTTTGAGACGATCCACTGAAAAGTTGGGGAGCCAGCAGTCTGCTTTAGAACTTGATGAATATCTTGGAGATAGATATCAAACAATGCATCCTGGGTACCAGACCACGGGTGTCGGCGGGCCTCTAGTTCTAACATTCGCTCTTTGAATCGATTGAAGTCAAAGCCAGAAAAGTCAATCCGACCAGAATTCATAATGTCCCCGTCGTGGATTCCGTCAGGATTCATTAATTTAATTTTCGATTGGGAAATAAAAAATTGATTAAGACTCTGATAGGATTGCGTCGTTTTTGAAAGTTTTTCAAACCAATGAGTGAGAAATTTCACTTCTAACGGAAACGCGGCGAACTTCGGGTGTCCGTCAAGTAGCGATATCATCATAGTGGTGCCCGATTTGACTGGACCGATCACTAAACAAAGATTTATCTTTTCCATCATGCAGGTTGGAAGCTAGCAGTCTCGAATAACTGCATCGAACATACTTATGTTTGATCGCGACAGAGTTAAATTCAATTTCATGAAACGAAAATCAATCCTGTACTTTCTAAACTTCTACAACGACATCGACCATACTGCGCCTCTCATTGCTAGTCAATTGAGAGAAAAAGTAAATGTCCATGTTATTTGTAATTCCCACTTCGAGATTCTGTCAGATCTACGATTCAAGTATTTAGCGCAGTCTCCTTTCTTCCACTTTCACCAGCTCTCACTGCTGCCTAGGAACCCGGGAACTTCGAATGAGAAGAGAGGCCCCCTAAAACTTTGGGCAAAGGTAGGGCGCGAACTTCTATTTAGTAGCATATGGGCAACCTTTTTCCTGCGATTCTACGGAATCGGTTGCGTAGTGTTCACCTGGGGTAAGCCAAGGGCAAAAGGCATTCAAAAACGGGTCTTTGATGCTTGCATGTTCAATAGAGTACGGACGGTGTGCATTCCGCATGGACTAAATATCTATAGAAATTATGATGTTAATTCTGCGTTGCGTGAAAAATGGATTAAGACTAGTCGTTGGCCTGACTTCTCCGAGCGAAACGGCTTTGACAAGTACATCGTTCAAAGTTCGCGGCATCTTGATCAACATGTCTCATGGGGAATGGATCGTAGCAAGCTTCTTGCGGCCGGCAGCCTGCGATTT
>NHCU01000068.1 GCA_002167365.1 Betaproteobacteria bacterium TMED41
GATACTAGAAAATACTGGCACGAACAGACGTTCACGTCCAAGTCTTTTCAAGATAGCATAGGAGATTACTATGGCTGAATTTTTGCATTTTAGTAGAGATACAAAAATGTACTTGGTTAAAGATAACCGTGCATGGACGATTCCTGTTCTTGACGGGTTTAGCTTTTCTCAAGCTACAAATGCTTCAGAGATAACTCTGAACGAGATGGAAGACGCAAGCGGTAGAAGCCGTCGTGGACGAAAAATGTTTACTGACTCGCTTTCTGCAGCTGAATGGTCTTTTTCAACATATACACGACCCTTTAGAGCAGCAGGAGGCACTACTTATAGTGCTGATAAAGGTGGAAGAGCGGGCTCAGCAGCTAACGCTAGCCACGCAGTAGAAGAAGCCCTTTGGGTTTGTATGGGAAGTAAAAACGTATACAATAGCACAAGTTATGCATGGAATCATGGTGCAACTGGCGGTGCTATTACTTCAATTGCTACTACTTCTGGCGGAACGGATGCTGGAAGAAGTGCAGGAACTTATACTATTGCTGTACCAGGTACAAACGTAACAATTGCAAGCAATGGTTCAAATGTTGCAGCATCTGCTGTAATTTCTGTTGTTGTAAATGGCTCTGGAGTTGCAACTTCTACAATTACCGATAGAGGCATTGGCTTTAATACAGGTTCTACACTTACAATTGCTCCAGCAGCAATTGGTGGGGGCAGTGCCAATTTGGTACTTACTGTGACAAGTGAGTCATTTTCTTCTGATAGTACAGATTTAGATATTAACTTTTTTGATTCTAATAGGTCATCCTTATCAACATTCGATCTTTACTTTGTACTTAGTGATAAAAGTGCAGGCCGACTCGTTTATAAACTTGCAAATGCTGTTGTTAATGAAGCGGCTGTAGACTTTGATATTGATGGTATTGCTACAATTAATTGGTCTGGATTTGCCGGACAAATTACTGACTTCACTGCTTCTGTAACAGCTCAGGCTTCTCCCCCAACTGCTAGTGCCGCTGGAGAAATTTGGATTGATACAGATGATTCAGATTCTTTCTTTGTTTCAGAAGGTACAGGAACTAGTAACTGGGTTCATACAATTGATGAAGGTACTGCAAGTACAACTAACTTTATTCGAAATCGTTTGACTCAGTTAAGTCTTGCTCCTGATGCAACGTTCAAAGCAAATAATAGTGCAGTAACTTATGAAACAAGTTATCAAGTGGCTATTACAGCAGGTAATATTACAATTAGTAATAATATTTCATATCTAACTCCAGAGGAATTAGGTAGAGTAAATCAGCCAATTGAGCACGTAACAGGTACTCGTACTGTAACAGGTAGCTTTACTTGTTATCTTGGGTCTTCTGATGCAGCTACAAATAAGAGTAAGAACCTGTTTGAAGATTTGGTACAAGATACTGAAACTGTTATTAATGAGTTTGAGCTTAAGTTCGACGTTGGAGGAACCGCAAGCACTCCACGTCTTGAGTTCCAAATTGATCGGTGTCACTTAGAAATACCATCACACTCAATTGATGATGTTATTTCATTGGAAACTAACTTCCATGGATTAGGTTCTTCAATAGGTGAGGCTGACGAAATAACTCTGAAGTATGTAGGTTCTTAATATAAACCTTCGAAAAATAGTTCTTGACATTTTTCTTAGGTTCAACTATAATATAGGTTGAAAAAGTGAGGGGTTCTTTTTGAGCCCCTCTTTTTATCTGGGATGTTATGGCAAGTTATAATTTTCAAAAAGAAGTAAAGGTATATGTAGTTTATAGCAATACTAAATACTCAATTGATGTAAGCTCGATTGATTTCGATCAAACTTTTGCAGAAAAAAGTTATAACCAAAGAACACTACATTATCAGAAAAATTTATTTGAGGCAAGTATAATCAATAAAGCAAATCCTGCTACTTTTGGTTTTACAATGCCTCTGCTAAAGGATACAGATTTAAAGATAGTATTTGATCTACTTGTAGACTATCAAACTACTCAAATAAATTTAAAATCCTTTGATTTATACATTGAGACAGGAACAGATGTATTCAAACTAGAAGAGTGTGTCATAACAAATGGGAGTTTCGCTATTGAGAAATCACGACCCCTGAGTTTGACGGTTTCTGGAGAAGCATCTAAGATGTCATTTTTTGGCGCGGTTGGAAGTGTAACTATACCAGGATCTGCATATTCAAGAGCAGCAGCTCTTAGATATATGGCAAATCCGGAACTTGCTGTTACATTAAATTCACAATCGTTCAAAAATATTGTAAGTGTATCACTAGAGCTGCAGAATAATATAAAGTGGAATCCTTATACCACTGTTCATAATGCACTCACTGCTACAAATGCAGCCACTTCTATGTATCCCTCCACTTATGTGCTAACTAAGCGCATCCTCTCTGGGTCAATACGAGCGTATGTTACTAGCGAAAAGCGTACTGGCGAACTTGCGCCTCAAGCGTGGGATAGTTTGGCTCCTTTAGTAATTCAAACAGGAAAAGATATTGGAGCCGGATTTAGGGGTATTACTTTTAATGGTAATTGTACATTTACGAATAGAGTTACGACAGGAGATGTCTATACTCAAAATTACGATTGGAGATTAATTGACAATCCAAGTCAGTTAAGCTCTATACTTTCTTACACAACCGGAGCGTAAAAAATGGAACTGAAAAATTTAATGGTCGACTCTAAGTCAGCTTGGGTCGACTTTCCTGGATTGGACGGATTTTCCGTCGAGGTGGTAAACTTATCACGAAAAGAACTAACAAATCTTCGTAAGAGATGTACTGTTCAAAAATTTGATAGAAAAACTCGTCAAGTTGGAGAAACTCTTGATGAAGAAAAGTTTGTAGAAGATTTTGCTCGTTCAGTAGTAAAAAACTGGAAAGGATTAACTCTTGAGCATCTTGAAACTCTAGTGCTTATTGATATGGGAGAGCAAGACTCGAGCAAAGAAGTAGATTATACTACGGAAAATGCAGAACAACTTGTTAGTAACTCAACTGAATTTGATACATGGCTCAACGAGGTAGTCTTTGATTTAGATAATTTTCGTGGAGAAGGAAAAAAACGAGTGCCTAAAGCGGCTGGAAAAGTTTCATCACAATCTTGATTCAGGATTAACTCAAGAAAAGTATCTTGAGATATGTAAACAAATGGGAAATGAACCTGTTGCGGAGGAAATGCCTCCTGACTGGAATGACTTTCCAGAAATAGTAAAATTTGCTATAAATACTTTTAATATGTTGGGGGACAGAGTCTACCCCGATATTGGATATATAGGAAAAGATTATACAAATCTACCTCATTATATAGAAGTATATGATATTGAAGACAAAGAATATTTTTTACAAATTCTATCTTGGTTAGACTCAAGAGCTATCAAAAAATCCTCAGAACAATTGAAGAGGGAATATGATAAGATGAAGAGACAGTCGAGTGGCAAACGAAATCAAACTAACATTAAAGGTTGATGACAACGGCTCCCTTAACATTGTTGGAAAGGAAGCTAAAAGTGCTGCCTCAAATGTTGATAATCTTGATAAATCTCAGAAAAAGTTAAATAAAACTCAACAGGCTAGTTATCGCACGCAGCAAGGTGCTGCACATACCTCTTCAAATCTCACTAAAAACTTTGCAAAACAAGCCCAAGGCATTGGCGGAGGGCTTGTTCCTGCCTATGCGGTTTTAGCTGCGAATGTATTTGCTGTTACAGCTGCTTTCGGTGCCCTACAAAGAGCCGCTCAAGTAACCCAACTAGAAGAAGGATTAAGAGCAATCGGAGCAGCCTCTGGGATAGCGATGACAACTCTATCACGAGACCTACAAGCAGCAACAGGACACGCTCTCAGTCTAGAAGAAGCTATGAGATCTACAGCTCTTGTTATCTCAGCAGGATTTGATACTTCAACACTAGAAGAGTTAGGTACTGTTGCTAGACAAGCTTCCATTGCTTTGGGAAGGGATACTGCTGACTCTCTTGCTCGATTAACTAGAGGTGCTACTAAGTTAGAGCCAGAACTGTTGGACGAATTAGGAATAATGGTTCGTCTCGATGAAGCTACAGAAAATTATGCAGCAAAAATAGGAAAAACTGCATCTGAATTAACTAACTTTGAAAAGCGTCAAGCGTTTATGAATGCCGTTCTAGAAGAAGGAAATAAAAAATTCGCAGCTCTCGGAAATGTTGATACTAATCCATATAATCGTTTATCAGCCGCTTTTCAAGATTTATCAAAGTCTTTATTAGGGGGTCTTGCTGGTGCAATAACACCCGTTATAGAGTTTCTATCTACAAGTGTTGTGGGGTTGACAGCAACTCTTGCCCTTTTTGGTATAGGTGTTATTAAAAATATGATACCAGCTTTAGGAGAAATGGCAGCTTCTTCAGAAACCGCCGCTTTAGCTTCATCAGAACTAAGTCAAAATAAACTAAAAGAAATAGGAG
Organism: Betaproteobacteria bacterium TMED41; assembly: GCA_002167365.1. Classification (GTDB taxonomy): domain Bacteria; phylum Pseudomonadota; class Gammaproteobacteria; order Burkholderiales; family Burkholderiaceae_A; genus UBA7377. The sequence continues at coordinate 4,459 of NHCU01000068.1, forward strand.
TTTTAGACGGTACTACACAAGCTACAAAAGACTATCAAAATGCTTTAAAGAGTGGAACAGCAACACAAGAAGACTTAGCAAAATTAGAAAAAAGAGCTTTTAAGGGTACAAAAAGATCAATAGATATAAATACAAAAGCTCTAGAGGAACACTCAAGAACTAGAGGCTTAAGCTCCACTGCAGTAGAAAATCATACAAAACGCTTAAAGCAATCTAAACTAGTTTTAAATGAATTAACGGCTCGAAGATATGCAGATACTACAGCTTTAGAGTTCAATACAAGAGCTGTAGTTTTAAATGAAATTAGTCATGGAAATTTAGGAAAAGGTCTTAAAGATGCAATGGCAGCTCTTAAAGGGCAAACAGTAAGCCTAAAGGGTGCAATGGCTGCTTCTTTCGGAATGGGTAAAGCTAGTATATTTCTTACTGGTGCTTTAAATATTGCAGGCGCAGCGGCTACTTTTGCCGGAGCAGCTTTTGCTAGAATTTTTCCCTTATTAGCGGTTGCAGGTATTCTTTTTGCAGCAGGAAGTGCAGCTTTTTCTTTTTTCAAAGATAAATTTACAACCGAAAAAGAAAAGCTTTATGAACAGCAAATGAAAGCTTTGACAGAGACACAGAAAGAACTTAAAGAAGCACAAAATAATTTAAACGATGCTTTTGAGGGTAACTCTCCCATACTAACTACTGTAACTCAAAAGTATACAGCTTTAAGCAATAGCATTGATCAATATCAAAATAAATTGAAAAAAGCTATTGCTGTTGCAGATCCTAAAGATACAAAAGAATTAGAGGCTAGTCTAAACACTCAGATAAAGGGTAATAAATTTTTAACTCAAGCATTTGAAGAGCAATATGGAGCGGGAGCAACATTAAACTCAGTGCTAAAAGGAACTGATGATAGATTAGGAAAGTTAAACGAAATAAATGATAAAGTACTAACGGGGACAAAAATAAGTTCAGATAGATTTGTATCATTTTCAAAAGCAGTAGAAAATGCAAATAAATCAAGCACTGATTTATTTAATACTTTAAAAGTAAAAACTCCTTTCGATCAAGTTATTGCTGATATTCAAGATATGACAAATAGCTTTGAAGCCATGGGGCTAGAAATGCAAAAGCAGTTTGCAACAGAAGGAAATGATGCATTATTAACTTTATTCGACCTTAGAGAAGAAGCAAAGAGTGTTAGACAAGCTGAAAAATTAGTAAAAGAAGCCCAAGAAAAAATTAAAAAAATAGATGCAGATTATGAGAAAGAAAGACAAAAAACTCTTACAAACGCTGGAGGAAGGTTTGGTGTCGGAGCCAAAAATATAGCGGCAAATCAAGCAGCAGCAAGAGCAGCACTAAAAGCGCAAAGAGATATAGAAGCAGCAGAACAAGAAAAAATTATTAAAGATCAAGAAGCTTTAGAGCAAGGCCTTGTAGCTATAACAGGAGAACGAATAAAAGGAACTCTTGAATTGTTAAAAACTAAACAAGAAGAGTTTATTGTAGCAAAGGCTACTGCTCAAGCAGGAGCAATAAATTTAAAAACATTAAAGTCTTCACAAGCAAATACTGTTGCTAGACTGCAAGAAGAGTTTGCAATACGAGAAAGAATTTTAGATGCTCAAGTTAAGGAGCAAGAAGCTACTATTTTTCTTGCCGAAATGGCAGGAAAAAGTTTAGCAGCAAGAATTGAAGAAGCAGAAGCAAGTTTAGAAAGTGCGTCAACTACAGAAGAGAGAGCAAAATTTGCTGCTATTTTAAACTCTTTACAACAACAATATAATATTCAAACTTCTAAGGGAATTGTTGCGGAAGCAAAAAGAAATTCCCTACTACAACAAAGATCGGATATAGATAAGGGTGGAGTAGAAACTGCAAAAAGAGAGTTAGAAGTTTTACAGTTTAAACAAAAAGCAGAAAAAGCAATTCTCGATATTAGACAAAAAGCCTTAAAAATAACAAAAGAAGAAATAGATCTTACTCGAAGACAAGCAGAAAGCAGATTAAAAGCAGAAAATGCTAGAAATAAACTAATAGGTGCAGCTCTTTCTGCCTCTGATAAAACTTCTATAGAATTAGATATTCGTGACGATGTAATTAAATCAATTAAAGAAGAAGGAGCCATAAAGTCAAAACAAATTGATTTAGAGTATGATTTAATTGGTGCAAAATATAAACTTTTGCGAGCCGAAATACAGGCGCACAACTTAACAGCAGGAGCAGGAGATCAAATAGATACAACTTTCTTAGATACTGCAATCGGAAACTTAGGAGTTCTTCGACAAAAAGCCCTTGATTTAGTACAGGATCAAACAGATCAAGAAATTACTGAACTAAAAGAAAGAGTAAATACAGAAGTATTTTTAGCTCAACTATCAAAAGAAACTCAGCAAGAAAGATTACAAATGTTGCAAATAGAAAAGAGTATTCAAGAACAAAGAGAGAAAATTACAAAAGAACTAGAAAAACAGCAAAAAGTAACAATTGATATAGCAAGACTCGAAAATAGGACTGCAGCAGGAACTGTGAAGTCAAAAGCACAAGAAATAGCAATTGATCATAGAAGAAAAAGCTTAGAAGTAGAAATTGCAAGAACTCGATTACAAAATTTAATAAGAGTTCAAGAGATTGAATCTACTATACTTGAAGCAAAATTAAATTTAAGAGTAGCTGAGTTCAAACTTGCAAATAAAACAAATCAATTAAATGAGCAACAAAAAGCAGTAATAGATGCGGAGCGAGCTCTTTTAGAACTAAAGCGAGATGTTATGTCGGAGACTCGTGAAACAGCCCTTTTAGAGATAAAAGCTGCTGAAAAAAGAAGTCAGCAGCCTTCAAAAACTGGGGGACTTGGCAGTACTTTTTCTGAAATTAAAAGATTTGAAAGTGCATCAGCAAAAGCAACTCAGGCAATACTTACAGAGGCCGCAGGAAAAAGAATAGAAATAGGAAGAAAAGCAGCCGTAGAAGAAGCAAAGATACAAGAACAAATAACAGCAAAGCAAGCAGAACAAGATGCAGCAGGAGGATTAGGAACTGCAGAAGGAGAAAGAATACAGGGAGAAATTCAAGCTCTAAATACAAAAAGACTTGCTATAGAGCAAAATGCACAAGCAAATAAAGCAGCAGCTATACAAAGTATGGCTGATATGAATACTGTGCGCGGTTTATTTGGAGCGTTTGCAGAAGATTTTAGAGCACTAGGCCCAGAAGGAGAAGCTATTGCAGCAGTTATAGACGGTGCAAATGCAATGACTTCCGCATACTTAGTTTTCTTTGATTCTATGAAAAATGGGGCTGATAATTTAGAAAAAACTGCAGCTGCATTCGGAATGCTAGGAAGTATGGTAGGCGCTCTTGCACAAATGATGAAAGGTCAATCAGATGCAAGAATTAAAATGATAGACAAAGAACTAGCCGCAGAACAAAAACGAGACGGTAGTTCTGCTGCTAGCGTTGCAAAAATGANTGCTTTAGAAAAGAAAAAAGAAGCAGTTGAAAGAAAGTCTTTTGAACAACAGAAAAAACTTCAAATGGCTCAAATTGTTTTAAACACNGCATCAGCCGCAATGATGTCAGTANCTATGTTAGGGCCGNTTGCCGGCGGANTACTTGCAGGAGTTATGGTAGCTCTNGGNGCTAAAATGCTTTCNATTGCTCAGAGTGCNACATATGATGGAGGCGGGGCTACTACAGTACCTAAGCCAACAACAATAAGTGTAGGACAACGACAAAATCGAGTAGACTTAGCAAGAAATAATGCAGGTGGAGAACTCGGCTACATGAGAGGNGANAGNGGNACAGGAAGCAAGTGCAAGTAACTTTACTCCNACTCCNGCATTTGCAGGAGCAAGATANAGAGCAGCNGGTGGAGCAACAGCAGGGTATGTTGTAGGAGAGCAAGGTCCAGAGTTATTTGTACCTCAGACTCCTGGAGAAATTGTACCAAACGATGATTTACCTGCAGGTGCTCCAATCAATGTAAACTTNAATGTTCAAGCAATAGACGCAACNAGNTTNAANGATGCACTCGTAACACAAAGAGGAAATATAATAGGAATGATTCGAGAAGCAGCAAATAATACTGGAGAGATGTTTCTTGAAGGCGTAGACACGACTGCAATGCAGATGGAGAGATAGAGTGGCAAACTTTACCGCATATCAAAGTATTTTACCAGATCCGAATAATAAAATATCTCGGTCAGGGAATACTGTAAATGGTGGATCTTCATCTGCATCTGAACAATTTGCAAAGTTCGGGCCTGGCTTTGCAAGTGTAAAATTTTCTTCAAAACAGCCGGTCATGATGGATCGTACAAATAGTGGCAGAGTAATTACTCGTGCAATTGCNGGNCATACATGGCAGATAGATATAAACTATAATCCTTTAACAAGAGAAGAGTTTGAGCCTGTNTATGCTTTTTTGATGGCACANAACGGAAAANTAAANCCATTTTTATTNCANCTTCCTCAATATCTTTCAAGTCAAAACTCAGGNTTTNCTACACTTAGCAANAANGGAACTTTACTTACTTTAAANGAAGGAAGNTCTGTTCCAGCAGGAAGAACGTATTTTCGAGCATCTTGGAATGGTGNGGCANANTATCCTGCTGTTGGAGANGTATTTAATATTTCAGATTCTTCTAATTCAAATCATACGAAAGCATACATGGTAACTAGATTTGAAATGACTNCGGATTCAAATACAAGTTTTGATGCATCCACTCTACCTTCTGGATTAAGCGCTCCTTTTAATGTAAGAATACACTTTACTCCATCTCTTACAGCAGCTACATCAAATGGATCAACTTTAGACTTTACAAGTCCTACATTCAGAGTTATACAAACTTCAGATGTAAGAGAATACTCATTAGGAGTAGATAGTTTATATAAATTTGGATTGAAAGTAGAAGAGGCAGGAATTTAATGGGACGGTTAGATAATAATACTACACTTTTAACGCAGCTACAAAACAACACTCCTTTTGTATATGCTCATTTAGTTAAGTTTGAAAGACCAAAAAGAGATGGTGTTTCAAACAATAATGTAGTGCCNGAAGAAAAAGCAATAGATTTTGCATATATTACAGATGGCGCCTANGATATATCTTTCAATGATGGCAGTACGGATATTGATGGAAATGCAAATGGAGTACAAATTTATAGAGCAAATAAATTAAAAAATATAGGTACTTTTACTGAAACTACAGAAATGAAAGTTGCAAGCACAAGTATTGCTCTTCAAGCAACTTCCATAGATGCGGCACTTACTGATGAAGTAACNGTTTCCTCAACTCAAATAGCTGCAACTAATAATAGTTTCGTNGATGCCGGTTTTAGAGAAGGCGATAAAATACGGTACGAGTATAAAAAAGCAATACAGCACTTAAATACTGAAGGCTTAGTAATTGGACATAGATACCAGATAGCTGAGATAGGAAACTCAGATTTTAGTGGTGTAGGTTATGCGGGGTTTGCCCAAAGAGGNGGAATTTTTACCGCTACAGCTGGAGGAACTATTGCTGGAACTGGAAAAGTTATTTATGTTCCTGTAGTATTACGAATAGATTCTTTCTCAAATAATGGTAAAACAATTAATTACACACAAGTTACAGGTGGAACTGTAATTAATGAAACAACTACTCGTACTTTTGAATTAANNAGCGATGAAATAGANTTTCTGGTAAGAAAAACTCCTTCAAATAACTTTGTAAATAGAAAAGTAACTATTTACAAAGCGTTTATGTATGCAAATAATCCTCATGTTTTAATTGGAGATCCGATTGTACTCTTTAAAGGCATAATCACAGGAGCAAGTTTTAAAGAAGATCCAAGTAGTGGTGCCATGATGACATGGCAGCTAAAGAACATATTAGGTGACTTTAAACAAGTTACTGGTCGGCTAACTTCCGCTGAGTTTCATCAAGCAAAAGATGAGAATGGATTACCACAAAGAGATGCCGCAATTCGTCCTGCATACGCAGAAGACTTTGGATTTCAACACTCAGAACAAGCATTAAACGTAATCGCAACTTATACTGATTATAGAGAAGAAACTACATATAAAAATAAATATAAACTAGGTTTTGTTACAGGAACAAAGTCTAGAACAAAAACAATTGAAGAGACTCGTGAAGTTGATTTACGATTCAATCTACAATCAAAATATATTCCAGTTATTTATGGTGTTCAAAGAGTAAAAGGTNTACCTATATTTTGTGATTTNGACTCTGATGATACTTCNAAAGTTTATGTTGCATATGCTTTATCNGAAGGTCCAATACAATCAATTCTAAATGTTTATGTAGATGACCTTCCTTTAGTTTGTATTGATGATAAAGATTCTGCTGCTAGAAGNGGNGGAGGNGAAGGAGTAGATGTTGTTTGCGCNGGAAATGCTGCNGNAGGNACNGTTTTATTAGGAAAGGCAACAAGTAACTCTGCTCGCCAGGCTCAAGAAGTCACAACCGTGGAAGACGGAGAAGCTTTCGTAGTAACTGGGGGTATTGGAAAACAATTAGCACTATCGGCAAGCTCTAGTAGATTAAACTCAAACGCAAATAATTATTCTCAACCTATTCAACCTAGAACATTTACAGAAAATACTGGAGAGTTTTTGGCTGGAGATCGAGGAATTATTCATGAAGATTACTATGGAGTACCTAGTCCTCAAAAAGCTGAAATAGAATTTCATGCAGGACTTCCAAAACAGGAAGCCTCTTCTATGCTTACAGCTAAAGCAAAGGGTACAAGATTCAAAGTACAAGAAGATTTTTGGCAAGCCGACCCAGTTAATAGAAAATATTGGGGGTCAAATCATACACTTTTAGATACTGCTTATACAGCAGTTAGATTTGATCTAACAAATGAACAAACTACTCCCCCAAGCTTCGAGTATATTGTAAAAGGCAAATTTTTAAATGGTTTTAATTATGATGGAAGCTATTTACATTCCACTCTGCCTACTTATACNAGTGAGAGTCATAGTAACTTTCAAGAAGGAACTCTTGTATCTTTTCGTAAAACTTCTGATAATGCTTACTTATTTAACAGCAATACGGATAAAGTAAAAATACTAGATAAATTTGATTATATAGATATAAAGGGGGTACGAAATTACAGATTCAGGTTTGACTTAATTTCTTCAGAGATAATAACTCTTGCTTCTACAAAAAGATTTTATATTCAAGATTCCGTTGGAAATACTTGGCACATGGTTACTTATGATGCTCAAGAAGTAGACGGAACATTCACAGTTGGGGGNGTTCTTACTACAGAAGTAACTGTTACAAGNTCTGGAAGCTCTTCCGTGTCTGCAAATATAAGCTCTCCAAGTGATACTGTTTCAGACTATATTCCNCAGAGTGTTACAGACTCTGATCGTGAGGAGGCTCTTTTAAGATTTTTAGATTTAGTGGGAGAAGATCAAACACTAACATTTGAAGAATATCAGGAATTGTATGGAACTGGAAATGCTGGAACAGGAACTTCAGGTAAAAGCAGTGCTAATATAGCTACTACAAACTCTGGTGGAACAACTGTAAATCTTCCTTCGACTACAAGTACAAGTGTTACTACGGCAACAACAGCATTTATTACAAATAAAATAAAATTAGCTGGTTCAGGTTTAAGTGGTACCACTGATTTCTATAAAGGAATGAATTTAAATATAGTAAAAACAACAGAGGCAGGAGAAAGATTAACTGTTGTTGTAGAAATATTAGCCTATAATGGTACTACAAAAGTAGCTACTACAGAAGAATTCGGTTTAGATATGATTCCCTCCGTTGGAGACATAGTAGAAATATTACCAAAAAGCTACAATGTATATAAGAATAGGAGTCTTCATAGAGGAGCAGATGAACGTCCCTCTATAAATTTTGCAATCATACTTTTAGATTATTTATTAAGTGATCGATATGGTGCAGGACTTTCAACAAACGACATTGATCTTGACAGTTTTTTATATGCAGCTCAGCTTTGTGATACACAGTCAGATGTAACTGTTCAGTTTAATACAGGAGTAAGTCTTACAGCCGGCGATATTTATGAGTATGAGGCTTCAGGCCATTTAAAATGGCGTGGCACTGTATTAAATACAACAAATAATTCAAGTAGTGCCGTTTTTACAAATGTTTATGGCAAATTGTCTAACAAGTGGAATGATTTCACAGAAAGAAAACTAGGCGACTTAATATGGTATAATAACGTATATAAAGTTACTAATGTTACAGGGCTACAAAGCTCTTTTGGAACAAAAGCAGTTGCCCCTACAGCATCAAATGCAAAGATAACTAAATTTAGTGGTAACGCAAGCAGTCCAACAGATGTTGTTTTAGGATTAAATATTCTTAGTCCTGTTACTGGTTATTCATTATACGATTCTGATGATATTAAGTATTGGAAGTATTTAGGGTGGGAAAATAATACGCAAAGATATGTTACTCGACATCAAGGCAACTTAACAGTTGATACNGCTCAACCNGTATTTTCTAATATACAATCTTTATTAAGTCACTTTAATGGTTTGCTAAGTTATGTAAATGGTAAGTTTCGATTAACCATAGAAGCTGGTAGAGATGAAACAGGTAATGAAAGTGATGCCTTATTTAATGATTCGAACTCGGATTTAAATATACAAATTCGTTATATAACTGATGAAGATATTATTGGCGAAATAAAACTAGATGACAAAGGAACAGAAAAAGCCTATAACTCTTTAACAGCATCTATTTCAGATCCTCAATATCATTTCGATAATCGTTCTATTTCTTTCTTTCGCTCAGATTATTTGAAAGCTGACAGAAGTGTTGTTAAATCAACTAGCTTTGAAATACCAGGAATAACTAATTATTTTAATGGTAGAATGGCAGCAAAGCAAGTATTAGACCGTTCTAGATTTTCTAGAGATATTAGTTTTACAATGAGACCTTCAGGTTTAGCAATTTTACCTGGAGAACTTATTCGTGTTCAGTATGATAGATTTGGCTGGACATCTGCTTCTCCCGTTCTTTTTCGAGTAAAATCAGTTGGATTAAATAAAAATTGTCTAATAAGTATTACAGCAGAAGAATATAGTGATGATATTTATAGAATTGGTCAAAATATAGATAGTGCTTTTTTTGTTTCTGACCCTGTTACTGCTGTTGCTCGTATNCCTTCCGCTATTACTACTTTTGCTGTAGATACTGCAAAAGANGAAAGCGCAAATGTATTAACATGGGNAAAGCCTAATGGAATGGCAGATGAAGGNGGCTATGAAATATATAGAGCAACATCACTTTCGGGAAACCCAAGTACAAGTGTNGGTTCGCATGCTACTAGAATTAAGGTTGTAGAAAGTGTAGATCAATTTACTCATGCTGATACAAACTCTGTAGCTACTTCAGCACAAAATGTTTATTACTGGATTCGTCCTTTTAATAAGTTAAAATCTCAAACTACNTCAGCAACTTCAAATAGACGTAANAGATACTTTGGNCCTTTNAACGCTGACTCAAATTATGGAGGAGTTACACCAGTATTAGCACAACTACGTGCTGTTTCAGATGGGCAAACCGGAGCCGACGGAGCTTCAGTAAATATAATTTTTGCTCGTGCATCAACTGATATTTCCGGAGAAACAGTAACAGANGGAACTCCNCCTACTTCAAATGGAGGAGCTAGATCTTGGTCTGATAATATTCCCTCTGGAAACGGTACTCTATATGCAGCAAGGGGCACTAGAGCAGCGGGAGCAAGTTCTTTTACTTTTTCGTCTCCTTTTGTAATCGCAGCAACAGCAGTAGCAGAGGTATATGCTTATAGAAAAAATTATNTAGATGGCTCTGGTAATCCTCTTTCAACTGCTCCAAGTGGTGGAAGCTATAATTTCCAAACAAATGTATTAACTGCTCCTACAANCTGGGATAAAAATCCTGTTGCTCTAACNGCAGACGGCGATATAGTTTCTGTTTCAGTAGGTCTTGCAACTTCTGGAAATGCATCNGATACTGCGGCTAGCATAGCTTGGGGGCCNGCNGTTGTTTATGCACAAAGACAAGANGGCTCAGATACTATAAAAACTGTTCGTATAACTCGAACTGGTACTATACCTTCAAGTGTTCCAGTTCCCACTGTTTCTGAGATGGGAAGAGCTTTTGTAACAGGAGATTTTGCAACAATAGAATACTCTGATGGAACAATATCTTTTCGATATGATGGCACAAGTTGGAGTGTAGTTACTANTCCAATTGATGGAGATGAGTTAAAAGNAGGTAGTGTAACAAATGAGTCATTAGAAGAGAGACTAAAAGAACAGCTTCCTACTTTTTCAGGCTTCTACTATAATAGTGTGAATGACACTACTCCTACGGGAGCAGGCGAATTCATGATGTCTTTCTTCAGTGGAACTAGAGTATCGACTANAGGCAGCTACAGTAAGATCGGTACTATTCGTCTCTCAAAAAATAAAAGATTTAAAAATGGCCAGTTAGTTGGTCAAGCGAGCGTAGCAAATATAGAAGTAGGAAATATTGTTGCAATTCAAAGAACAGTTTTCTCCTATGGAGTGTTTAAGGTTGCAAGTATTGTAAATGCAAGCAGTCTTGCTACTGATGATTATATTTCTTTTACTGTTGAAACTATGCCGAACAGTACTTCTGATGCTAAAATGTTTGCAAATAGAGGACTTTGGAACTGGCCTGTTTCTACAGGAAGTTCTGGAGGAGCAGGTTTTAGTGTTGTAGTAAGTAAGAACGATAGTCTTTCTGTTCCTGGAAATAAATCAGTAAGCTCTGAATCACAATCAGATGATGTAGCTCATGCAAGCCCTTTATTTTTAGGTAGCTGGACCTCAAAAGAAACTGGAACAAGTAGCCTTGGCGCAAACGGAGCATTTAATTTTCTCGATAGTTCGGGAAATGAAATAGGAAATTCTTCTTCCTGGGCAAATATTGTTACAGCACGAATTGGAAAGGTAAGAAATGGTGGAGCAAGCGATTATTTTGATTTTGAAAGATTTCAAGTAGGTGCACTAGTAAGTTTTGGGGCTTATCATTTAAATTTTGGAGCAAATGGTTTAGTTCCAAATCGAGCAACTTATAAGATTAGTAGTCTAGTTGATAATACTGCATATGTACAGCTTAATTTNGAATCTGCTTCAGCTACNACTTCTAAGTTATATAGTTCGAAGGGAGCATGGGTTTGGGGGGCTTCTTTAGGAACTCTTAATTATTTAAGAATAAAAGTACAATTATTAGCAGAAACAGAAACTGTTGTAGATGGAGGAGCAGTTCTTGATGGTACAGTAGCTTCCGATAAGATAACTGACGGTGCAGTTTCAACTGCAAAAGTAGCGGACGGTGCAGTTTCAACCGCAAAACTCGGTGATGGAAGTATTACCGCAGTAAAAGTTGTTGATGGTACTCTTACAGGTACTAAGATTGCTGATGGTACAATTACTGGGACAAAAATAGGGGCTTCGACAATTACTGGGAGCAACTTTGTAGATGGTACAATTACTGGGACAAAAATAGGGGCTTCGACAATTACTGGGAGCAACTTTGTAGATGGTACTATTACAGGGTCAAAAATTGCTTCATCTACTATTACTGGAACTAACTTTGTAGATGGTACTATTACAGGATCAAAAATTGCTTCATCTACTATTACTGGAACTAACTTTGTAAATGGTACTATTACAGGATCAAAAATTGCTTCATCTACTATTACTGGAACTAACTTTGTAGATGGTACTATTACAGGNTCAAAAATTGCTTCATCTACTATTACTGGAACTAACTTTGTAAATGGTACTATTACAGGATCAAAAATAGACGCAGCTACAATTACTGGAAGTAACATAGATTCAGCTACTATTACTGGGAACAATATTTTAAATGGTACTATTACTGGCGGTAAAATATCCGGAACTACTATTACTGGGAGTAATATGGTTAATGGTACCATTACGGGCACTCAAATTGCAAACTCTACTATTACCGGAGGTAAAATAGCGTCAGCTACTATTGTAGATGCAAATATTGTAAGTGGAACAATTACAGGAGCACGAATAGCCTCCTCCACTCTTTCTAATAGCTTACTGATAGATAATACAATTCAAGGCGGAAAAATTGCACTTGCTACGATTCAGGGTGGAAATATTGCAACAAATACAATTACAGCAAATAATATAACTGTAACTACTCTTTCAAGTCTATCTGCAAATATAGGTTCAATTAGTTCTGGAAGTTTACAGGGAGGCACAGTTCCTGACTCAAATAGTGCTCCAAGCGGCTCAGAAACGGGAAGCTTCTTTGATCTTACTCTTGGAAGATTTGTAGTTGGAAATGCAACAAATTATATATGGTGGAGTGGAACTCAACTTGTAATAGGTGGTGATGTAATTGCAACAGGAAATATAAAAGATGATGCAATTAGTGCTGCAAAAATGGCAAACAATGCTGTAACTGAAGATACAATTGCAGCTGATGCAGTTGTAAGAGCAAAAATTGCAGATAATGCAATTAATGCCAATAAGATTGCTTCGAATGCGATTACTGCTACTGAAATAGCTGCAAATACAATTACTGCGAGTCAACTTACTACTGGAGAATTTGTAACAGCTACTGCAAATATTGGTGATGGTATAATTACAAATGCAAAAATATCAACTCTTGATGCAGGAAAAATTAATACAGGGTTATTAAACGCTAGTCGTATTAATGTTAACTCTATTCTAATTGGAGACTTAAATGGTGCAAGCAGTTTTAAAGGAGGATTAGGTAACTTAAATAATCCTAGTTCTGCAATTACTCCTACAGACAATACTGCAGCAAATGCTGCACAAACTACGGCAAACACGGCTGTTACAAATGCAGCAGCAGCACAGAGCACAGCAAATAGTAAAATTACTGGAGCTCAGGTAAATGCAAACGTAACTTCTATTTCTGGAGGAGTAATTACTACTGGAACAGTATCTGCAAATCGAATTGATGTAGGCTCTATTGTAATTGGAGACTTAAGTGGTGCAAGCAGTTTTAAAGGAGGTTTAGGTAACTTAAATAATCCTAGCTCTGCAATTACTCCTACAGATGATACGGTAGCTAATGGTAAAGTTTCTCCATCACAGGTCGCTAGTCACCTAGGAGGGGTAAATACTACAACTATTTCTGGCGGAATAATTAATACTGGAACAATTAATGGGTCTCTTGTAAATGTAACAAATATAAATGCCACAAATATAGCCAGTGGCACATTAAGTGCAGATAGAATTGCTGCAGATTCACTTGACATAGAAAAAATAAACAATATGAACTTTGCAAGTGGAGCAGATGGTAACATTGGTATAGGAGAGGACGCACTTCCAAATGCTGATGGAACCTATGTTCTTGGTAATATTGCTTTTGGATATAGGGCAGGACATGTCTTAAACGGAAGCGGATTTAGTAGTCGCTCTCGTGAAAATATTTTTATTGGTAATAATGCAGGTAAAACAGCTACTACAGGTAATTTTGGAAACATTGCAATTGGCATTAATAGTTTTGGTGGATCTTCAAGTAATACTTTAAGCGGAGCCACTTCTAATATTTGTATAGGAAACCAAGCTGCACCTGTTCTCAGAGGTTCTGCCCATTCAAATGTTTATATAGGAACTCAAGCAGGTATGACCGCCACAACGGGTTTCCAAAATGTCTGTGTAGGTATACAAACAGGACAGAGCTTACTTACAGGAAATCAAAATACTTGTATAGGCTCAAGAGCGGGGCAAGACATAACATCAGGACACTATAATGTTTGTATAGGAAGAAATGCAGGTGCACCGGTTATTTACCAAGCCTATAGCACTCTTACAACAGGATCGAATAATGTTCTTATAGGCCATGAAGCTGGAGTAGGTAATAATGTTAGTAATGCAATTGCAATAGGATATGATACGCTTGGATATGCCTCTAATACTGCTAGAATTGGAGATTCGAACATGGCTTCAATCGGGGGATACGCAAATTGGTCGAATGTTTCGGATGAAAGAGATAAAATATTAATTACAAATCTAAATTTAGGATTAAATTTTGTAAATGCACTAACTCCAAAAAAATTCAAATTAAATCCACGCGATTCTTATAAGGGATATAATGAAGAAACGGAAGAAACTACATATGACCAAGAAGGTTTTGACGCAGGAACAAAAGCACGAAACAGCTTTTCTTTCGGATTCCTAGCGCAAGAAGTAGAAGAAAAGGTATCAGAATTAGATTCTGACCCTACAGACATAGTAGATGACTCTAATCCAGATAGGCNGNATTNGAGAGTCTTCTGAANTAATCGCAGTTTTATGGAAAGCCGTACAAGAGCTTTCAAACAAAAACGATGCTCTTGAAGCTCGACTAACCGCGCTTGAAGACACATAGAAAAAAATACTTCTTGACAGTTAATGTCTTTTTGAGTATAATTTAACACATGGAGAACGAAAATGGCAGCGCCAAAACACAACCTCACAATAGACCAGGGTTCCGATTTTGTCTTTGATCTAGTAGTGTCTGATAAAGGCGCGGTAAAAGATCTTACAGGATATGGCGCTCGCTCGCACATTCGGTCAAAGAGAAGTTCTTCAACTCTCGCAGCGTCCTTTACTTGTACCGTAGTTTCACCTGCCACACAAGGTGTGGTAAAAATGCAACTAACGAATGCTACAAGCTCTGCGATGACTCCTGGGCTCTATTTTTATGATTTAGAAATCTTTACCGCTGGAAATAATTTAGTAAAAAGAATTTTACAAGGAGAGATAATACTAACTCCAGAAGTAACGAGGTAGAGCCATGGCAGATATTCTAAATACTTTTCGCTTCAACGCGAATGCCGGACAAACAGTTTTTAATGGAAATGATGCTAACGGAGCTTTGTTAGTATACATTGCTGACGCGGTAGAAGTTTACTTAAACGGGATAATTTTAATTGAAGGTAGTGATTATACAGTAGGCACAGACTTACGTACAATCACTCTAACAGAGGCCGCCTTGAATGGCGATCAAGTTACAATCGTTGCATATCAACGACAAGTAGCAGGGGATTTCGGCGATACTGTAGCTCTCTCAATTTCAGAAGGGGATGAGTTTACACTAGAAATAAATAATTTTGCTGTTCCTACTCCAAGTAACGATGCAGCAACTGTTACAATAACTCCAACGGGAATGGTGACAGCAACAACGCTTCAAGGAGCAATCGAGCAACTTGCAGCAAATCAGTTTAAATCAAATTCAGCTCCAACCGTTGGAGTAGACGAAGGCGATACTTGGTACGACTTAGATGACAATCAGATGAAAGTCTATCGTGAAACGAGTACAGGTGTTTTCAATTGGGTTCCCCTAATTATAGGAGACATATCAGGAGACTCGGATACGCTCGACGCAGGAAGCTTCTAGAGGAGCTTATTAGGATCATCAACAAATGACTCAAACAATTAAAATCAANCGTAGTACCTCAGCTGCGTCTCCTACAGCACTNGCNAATGGAGAANTGGCATANTCAGCCACNGGAGGCAACCCCCACAAACTATTTATTGGACGACCCGGCGGCGGAAGTGGNGACATTGANGCAATCGGTGGAGCCTATTATACTGNTCTTATTGATGCNGCNACNAATGCAAANACANCATCCGCAATCGTAAANNGAGATGGGTCAGGAAACTTCGCAGCAGGTACAATCACTGCAGCATTGTCTGGTAACGCGACTACAGCGAGTGCTTTAGCAAGTGCCAGAACAATTTCTCTTGCGGGNGATGTAACAGGTTCAGTAAGTTTTGATGGTAGTGCAAACGCATCTATCACAACTACAATTGCNGCAAACAGTATTGCTCTTGGTACCGATACAACTGGTTCTTATGTAGCCGATTTAACCGCAGGTGAAGGCATTGATGTTTCTGGTGGTGGTGGCGAAAACGCTACAATTACTATATCAGCAGAAGATGCTACTGAAACAAATAAGGGTGTTGCAACTTTTGATGGAACAGACTTTACTGTTACTTCTGGCGATGTAACANTTAATGCAGAAAGAGTACAAGATATTGTAGGTGCAATGGTTTCAAGCAACACTGAAACCGGCTTGGCAGTAGCTTACCAAGATGCCGANGGTACTTTGGACTTTGCTCTTTCTGCNTCTGGCGTATCTGCAGGATCTTATGGTGGTGCTACAGCAGTTCCAGTAATTGCAGTAGGAGCCGATGGTCGTATTACAGGANTTAGCACTGCTTCAGTTTCAACTAGTTTAGTAGTTGCGGCAGACTCTGGTTCTGNTGATACAGTTGCTGGTGGTGAAACACTTACGTTTGAAGGTGATACCGGTATTTCAACTGTTGTTTCAAACAACAAAATTACTATTGACCTTGATGATACCGCAGTAACTCCTAACTCTTATGGCTCTGCTACTTCAATTCCTACTTTTACTGTTGACCAACAAGGTCGATTAACTGCAGCAGGTAGTGCGACGATTTCAACTTCACTCGGCGTACAAGCTGACGCAGGTACTGCTGATAGTATTGCTCTTGGTTCCGAAACTCTTGATATTGCAGGTGGAACAGGTCTTACTACAACNGCAGGAAGTGGCACAAATACAGTAACAGTTGCTCTTGATAATACCGCTGTTTCAGCAGGTAGCTTTGGTTCAACAACTGCAATTCCTACTTTCACAGTNGACGCACAAGGTCGTTTGACTGCAGCGGGCTCAGCAGCAATCACAGCAGGCTTTACACTTGCTGGTGATTCTGGAACTTCTGGTATTGCAAACGGTGATACTGCTACTGTTTCTGGTGGAACAGGTGTAACAACNGCTGTTTCNGGCGATGAAGTTACANTTTCTATCGGACAAGCAGTTGCTACTACTTCNAACGTAACATTCAANAANGTTGCAGTAGATGGAACTTTGACCTCTGATGACATTACAGCAGCTAACATGACAGCTTCTGGAAACGTTATTGTTACAGGTAACTTGACTGTAAATGGTACTACAACTACTGTTAATAGCAACACTGTAAACATTGGCGATAACATCATTGTTCTTAACTCTGACGAAACTGGTACTCCTTCTGCGAATGCTGGTATCGAAATCGAGCGAGGAACTTCTACTAACGTACTTGTACGATACAAAGAAGCTACTGACCGATGGGAGTTTACGAATGATGGTTCTACTTACTTCAATATTCCATTATCTACGGAATATGATAAGTATACTTCTTTCACAGTTAGCGATGGTTCCAATACTACAGCAATCACTTCTGCAGCAACTCTTACGTTTGCAGCATCTGGTGGAGGCTTGAGCGTAGCAGAAAGCAGCGGAACGGTTACTTACACAATTGGTGATGCAACAGCAGCAGCAAAAGGTGTAGCTAGCTTTGATAGTGGTGACTTTACTGTATCTTCTGGAGCAGTGTCCCTCACCGCAGTAGACGGCGGAACGTACTAAAAATAGAGAACCAAGGGGCGAGTTTCTCGCCCCTTATGCGCGGAAGCGTTCGGAGAACTAAGTGTCTACTCAGACAATTAAACTAAAAAGATCTAGCTCTAGCGGAGCTGTGCCTTCAACTTCCGATCTCGCACTTGGAGAATTAGCAGTCAATACATATGACGGCAAAATCTTCATGAAAAAAGAAGTCGGTGGTAGTCCTGCTATACTTCAATTTGAAGCTAGTACTGCTGACACAAATCTGTTAAAAACTTTTACATACACAGCGACAGCAAATCAGATAACTTTTACGGGTGTAGATGATAGTGGAGATTCTCTGAAGTTTCAGAGCAATGCCGTACAAGTTCTTTTAAATGGTCTCATGC
>NHCU01000069.1 GCA_002167365.1 Betaproteobacteria bacterium TMED41
GAAAAATTAAAAATTCAATATGAGTCTAAACTAGAAGAATTCGAAGCTACTTACGCAGACAAGATAGGAGATGCGGGAAACACGAAATGGAAAAGCAATGAGTTGGTCAAAATAGTTGAGAAAAAAAACAAATCGTTAAATGACTATTCTCAGAAAAATTACCTATTAGCGCTGGAAAAAATAAACGGTGCTGGTTCTCTTGCAAAAACGTATTTCAAAGAGCTTGAAGCAGAATATGTAAAGTATTTTAAAAAGGCAAAAGCCTATTTCGTATCTCGGGATCTACAAAATGCATCTGATTCTATTATTAAAACAGTTGAAGTGAAAAAGACTAATGAGGCAGAAAGATTACAAAAACAAATTTTAAAACTACCAGAAATTATTGATCTTGAAAATTCCATAGCAACATTAAAAAATGCTGGAAAGTACAAAGATGAGATCACAGAGTTAAAAAAAATTCTACAGATTTTGCCGAAGAGTTCTAAATATAAGGAAAGATTGAGTTACTTAAACTCTCAGATGCGAACGGGAAGGTTAAACAATTTACTCGAAAAAACACACAAAGCATTTGAGGATGGGAGATACGCAGAGGCAAAAGAGATTTTGGGTATAGCAAGGCGAATAGATCCTCAAAATATGGATATCAAAAATCTAGATCAAAAAATACAAACAGGTGAATTACGTATAAAACTTGAAAAGTTAGTAGATATTGCTAACAAGCATAAATCGGATGACCAATGGAAGCTAAGGTTGGATGCTTTACAAAAGGCGAGTCTTATGGATAAAGATAATGATTATTTAAAGGGTGAATTGAACATCGCTAAGGAAATAGTGCTCATTCAAGATGAGGTGGAAAAAGTGCTTGCCAACAAGGATATGCTTTTGAAGCAGAAGAGCCGAAATCGTATGAATCAATTTGTTTCTGCATCTGATAGAGTCCAAGATCTAAGCCCCTCATTGAATACAAGACTTATTAAATTAAAAAAGGTTTTAGAGGAATATTCTAAAAAGCTTGATGTGATATTAGTATCTGACGGAAAATCAAAAGTTATTGTTAGGAGGGTAGGTGTAGTAGGTACGTTTAAGGAAAAAACTATTAAATTGTCTGCCGGAAATTATGTTTTAGAAGCCTCTAGAGAGGGTTATAAATCGAAGAGTGTATCCATATCGATTGACCCAAAAAATAAAAATAACCATTCCTTTGATATCAGAACAGATGAGCGAATTTGAAGAAGAGCTAAAACAGGCAAAAGACAAGCAAGTGTCTTTATATAGCAAATTATTTTTATTTGCTGGGGTTATAGGAATTGTTTTAGCAGGGTTCTTTTTTTACACTAATGCCATTTCAATAAAAGTTCTTCCTTCCGAGATAAGTAATCTCTCTACCCTATCCATAAAAACTGGAACTGGTTTTTCACTCGGCTCGAAAATTATAAAATTATCAGATGCAATGTCTGTACAGGTAGAGTCTCCAGGTTATCAAAAGAAAATAATTAATTTAGGAGAGAATGAAAATAATAAGGTTATTACTGTAACTTTATTGCCGCAACCATCGGGTGTAAATTTTAAAGTATCTTCCAATTTTCCCGACGTTAAATGGATATTGTCTGACAATGTGGTAGCGGTTGGGAATAAGTTTCAGTCAGATCTCGAGTCGGGAGAATATCAGTTAAAAATCGAATCAAAGTTTTTTAAACCATTTCAATCTGGTTTCTCTCTGGGTGTTGGCAAGATTATAGAGAAAACCTTTGAAGTTGAGAGATCAACGTCCGAGCTAATCATTCGGCTCGAAAATGGCCCCGGTGAAATTATCATTAATGGCAAGTCGTACAAAGACACTGAAGTAGCGAAGACAACTCTTTCCTCTGGTCAATATGAGGTATTAGTAAATAAAAAGAGTTATAAAAGTTATCAAGAGAAAATCAATTTGCCATATGGAAAAGATTCTCTTTCAAAGACTGTCCGACTAAGCAAGGACAACGTAACAGTGCAATTTGATGTTTTTCCTAAGGGAGGGGTTTTTATCTTTGGTGGGAAAAAAAGCGATCCCAATAAATCATTTTCTCTCTCTCCCGATAAAGAGTACGTACTATCATATGAAAAAAAAGGATTTGCTAGAAAAAGTGTGCGTTTTTATCCTAGAGATTATGTTGGGAAAAAAGTTGCAGTCAATTTAGAGGATGCTCAAGGTACTGTGGTCTTTAATTCCAAACCAGTTTCTAATGTTTACATTAATAAAAAAAATATGGGGAATACCCCTTTAACGATAGAGCTTCCTGTAACTTTACACGAGGTAGTGCTGAGAAAGGATGGGTATGTAGATGAAAAATTTTCTGTGAAACCAGAAAAAGATCAAAAAGTATATATCGAAAAAACCTTGGTTAGTGTTTTAGAGCAGAAAAGAGCGCAACAGAAAAGAAGGTATAGTGTCTCATCAATTGCAATAGCAATGCGTTTATTTAAACCACGGGGAGATGTAGTTGTACTCGGGGCACCTAGAAATGAAGTTGGCCAAAGAGCTAATGAGTTTTTGCGAAGTGTGAAAATGAATAGAGCTTTTTATGTCGCTGAGCATGAGATAACAGAAAAGCAGTTTCAGCAAGTTGTTGGAAAAGTTAAAGCCTCAAACCTACCAGTTACCAATGTGACCTGGATTGAGGCGGTAAGATTTTGTAATGAGTTAAGCAAGAGAGAAGGATTGAAACCATATTACACAATTCGAGGAAACGGAGTGGTTTTTTCAAAGAGTTCTGATGGGTATCGATTGCCAAGTGAATCTGAATGGGAGTGGGTAAGTCGGAAGTTTAAAAAGAGAGCACCTACTATCTATTCCTGGGGAAATAGAAATAAAATCCCTTCTGGGGCAGGCAATATCGCCGACGAATCAGCAAAGGGAGTTACGAAGAGTTTTGTAGCACAATATAATGATAACCATGCGGGGATTGCCCCTGTAAAGAGTTTTTCTGCAGAAAAAAATGGGCTTTTTGACATGTTTGGAAATGTGAGTGAGTGGGTAGGTGACTATTATTCACTAAACCCTTACGATAGTAAAAAAATATATGTAGATTTAGTAAATAGCCGTCCTTCAAAGTCAAATGTTATAAAAGGNGCTAGTTGGAAGTCTAGTAGTGTTACTGAATTACGAGCATCTTANCGTGAGGGATTNATAGGAAAGAGGGANGATGTTGGGTTTAGGATTGCAAGAAATGCGGAGTAAGGCATGAACAAAAAACTAGTTATGTTCCTGTGTGTTTTTGGTTTGTTATTTGTTTCCTACAAGTATGGTTTTTCTGGTAACCAGGGGGCTATAAGTTTGAATGCTCCTGTAACTTTTCCTGTTGGGATTTAAATATGAAAGATACAACAATAAATATTTCTGTTCTAGTGATTGCTATATTGCTTGTTCATCTTATATACGTTGGGTACATCTGGCCTGTTTCTGATCTCGCAATCCAGACTGCAGCCGAATCAGGACTCGCGGTTCCGAGAACATTTGCAGTGATTTTAAAAGATCTCGAACAGGAAGTTTGTATAATTCTTTTTTTATGGACTTTGTTTTTAATCCTTTCGAAGATGTCATCCATTATGAAATCAAGATACCTCTATGATGTTGATTTTTTGGGGGACTTGTCTGTTAATCTTGAGCAGGTAAATAAAATTTTAGAAAAACTGTTAGGGTTGGGCTTTAGGGAGCAAAAAAAGCCTTTGATTGAGATAGTGCTTACAAGCTTGAGAAGATTTAAAACCACAAATAATATTCAGAATACTTCTGAATCGATTGACTCTTCTCTAGAAGCACTTGCTTCGAAACAAGATGCTGAAAATTCTATGATTCGGTATTTAATTTGGGCAATACCTTCCATTGGATTTATTGGAACTGTGCGTGGTATTGGAGAGGCCTTAGCAAAGGCGGACCAGGCTGTCCAGGGAGATATTACTGGAATGACTAATAGCTTAGGTGTTGCGTTTAACTCTACGTTCGTTGCTTTAATTATCAGCATCATCCTTATGTTTTTTTTACATCAACTACAAAGGCTGCAAGATGGAGAAGTGGTTGAGATAAGAGAGTACTGTGAAGCTAAGTTATTATCCAGAATTAGTAAGACTTAGTTCATTTAAATGAGTTAACTCTTTTGTAAAATATTGTCGGCAAAGGAATATGAGAAGACCAGTTTCAGGATTCAGCATTGCTTTCATTGACATCATGTGTTGCGGACTGGGAGCGTTAGTATTTTTATTTATTCTAATAAAAGAAGCTCCGAAAGGTTCAGAAAACAGTACTACGGATTCTGACTTAATAGAAGAAATTACTGATTTAGAAGAAAAAAAAAGGAGTTTGACTTCGCGTGGTGTAGATATACTAAATCAAGAAACTGGTCAGACGAACCGAACTACCGAAATTGCGAAAGAGATTCAGTCACTTGACCAACAAATTGCTCGCAACGAGCGCGAACTAAAATCTATCCAGAAAAGAATTGAAGCAAAAAGTAGAATGGCTGATAGCGTCTCTAACAAGGTGAGGACAGACAAAGTAAAATTATCTGGTACAGGAGAAGAGGAATATTTAATTGGATTAAAGGTTGAAGGAAAAAAGATTGTAATTTTATTAGATACCAGTTCCTCGATGACTAATATAAAATTAATCGATATTTTAAAAACGAAAAGTTCTTCAAATAGAGTAAAGGTCTCTGCTTCAAAGTGGAGAAGGACTCAAAGGATAGTTTTATGGCTTTTAGCTAGACTTCCGAAAGCATCTCAATATCAGGTGATATCCTATAATGATAAAGCTAAGGCATTGCAACCTGGGTTTTGGAGTAGGGCAGCTGATTCTGCAGCGTTAAGGATGACACAATTAGAATTAAAAAAGCTAATTCCTCTTGGCCCAACTAATTTCGAGAAAGCGTTGAGAGTTGCTGCTAAACAAAAACCAACGGATATTTACGTTATTACAGATGGATTACCGACGCAAGGTGAAATGAACGAAAAGCTTTTAGGTAGTATTAGTGGTTGTAATTCGTTTTACAAAAATAAAAACATTATCTCCGGTCAGTGTCGAATCGAGCTTTTTAGTCACGCTATACGAAAGCATTCGTTACCAGGAACTAGGGTCAATGTAATTTTATTACCTCTTGAGGGAGACCCTATCGCAGCTCCTGCTTATGTCGATTGGGCTCGTTCTACTAGAGGAATGTTAATCAGTCCTGCAGGTACGTGGCCATGATGAAAAAACGAAGGGGTGATGGTGATGTATTTGGTTTATCCTTTTTGGATATTATATCTTGCGGATTCGGCGCAGTTGTATTGCTAGTATTAATTTCTGATTTTGCTGTGAATGAAGAGACAATGGAAACGAAGTATGATGAATTAAGTGCACAGATCTCAAAACTGGCAAACTTGAAATCCAACTTGATGAGTCTTTCTGAAGAACAGAAAAAAAAGAATTCCAGTGTTGCAGATACATCAGAAGTAAATGAAATGCTATCTGCGAGATTGTCTTCAAAAGAAGAAATTTTAGAGAATCAACTCTCTGACTTAGCGAGCATGCAAATCATGTTGGATTCATTGGTTGATGATATTGCAACAAAAAAAAGAGCAAGTGTTCGAAGCGCTACTGCAAAAAGAAGAGTAGAAGAAGTTGGAGGAATTCCTGTAGATAGTGAATATGTAATTTTCATTGTCGATACATCTGGCTCTATGAAAGATATATGGAATAAGGTGACGAGACATATGGAAAATATAATCAATATTCATCCCTCGGTGAAAGGTTTTCAGATCCTAAATGATAATGGAGAATATTTAATAACTGCTTACAAAGGAAGATGGATAACAGACACAAAGAAGATGCGCAAAAATTCGATAGAGCTTTTCAAAATCTGGGGAGCTATGTCTAACAGTAGTCCAGTAGAGGGTATTAAGGAAGCTCTGAAAACTTATGGCAAGGTAAATAAGAAGCTATCAATTTATGTTTTTGGTGATGATTTTTCAGGAGGTAATTTTGATCAAGCATTAAATGAAGTAAATTCATTAAATTTTAACAAGATAACTAAATCCAAGATTGCAAGNATTCATGCGATAGAATTTAGTTCACNNANATCNACNAACCGTTTNCCNATACTNATGCGAGCTNTNNCAGANNAAAATAANGGNACTTTTTTATCGATTTAATTGATAGTNTGNGNATANGNANCAATATGANGCATAAGTNNANGCANGTTAAAAAAAAGANAGANNNATGATGATATCAATAATGAGCTTGAAGAATATAATCAGTAAGAAAAGATAAGCGAAATAACCAAGTTCCGTAGAAAAATTCATAACAAAATATACATAATGTATCAGGAGATAATTATTTATGAAAATATATTTTTTGAAAAGTTTGATACTAAACAGCAGATGACAAAAAGATACAATCCAACTTCAGCTTTGTATGGAAAAGTCTCTGAGGCTACTGTCATTATTACTGATACCAAAAAGTACTGGGTAGCTATCTTTTATGATTATGATGCGGAAGAGGATTCTGCCTCTGTTGATGCTCCATTAATTCTAGCGAAAGGCAAGTATTATTTGACTGACCCAATGTTTCAAGAGTCAGGGATTAAAAATATAGATAAGTTTGACTCTCCTGAGTTGGCAAATAAGTTATTTTATTCATCTGTAATTGGGCAAGAGATAATGGAAAACTTTTATGAGTCAGTAGCAAGAATTCTGGCTTTTTTTATCAACTTCAAGCAAGCCAAAAAAAGTGATCCCATTGAAAAACCAGACCCAGATAAATATATCGACTATTTCTCATCAGATTTAGAGTCTGAGAAAGTAAATGGTGTAATAAATTGATAATGAAAAAACTATTACTAATTACTTTTCTTAGAGTTTTCTATTAATGTTTACAATCTAAAAACATGGGGACAATTAAATATGCACTTTTGGGCTTGGTATTAGTAGTTGTCTATAATACATCATCAATTTATCTCTATGGGGAAGACACCGTCATAGCCCAATGGTAAGAGCAATTTAATGAATGGTGGACTAAAGACATTAGAGGGAAAGAAAATAAAGATGATAAAAATGATATAGATTTTAGTTATATGGCTAATTCAAAAAAAAATATTCTTCTAAGAATACATCGCATAGAACCAATCTGGACATTTTTTTCAAATGAAAGAGAATGCGTTAATGCTCAGATTGAGATGTGGAACGTCGCTCCCTTTAATTGGGGGGATTTCCCTTGGAAAGGGAAAGCTTTTTATCCTCTATCTGACGAATCTAAACGGTTTCGAAACAAAAAAGAGTTTTTAGCTTGGGCATGGAGACAATGTAAGGAGAAGTGAAATGATTAAATTAATTCGTGACGTATGTTTGTTTTATTTAGCTTGTCTGAATCCAACTATGCTTGTTGGTATGTATGTCTACTGGGCAGCTTCCAAAATAAAGGTTTAGATAAATGAAAAAACTATTACTTATTGCCCTTCCCGTCTTCTCTGTGAATGGTTATGCAGATGTTTATTACTGCACCAAAGATTCATCAACCTATCATGAAATTAACGGAAAAATTAATTAAACAGAAAGTAACTGGTCAAATATATAAATTGAAAATAAATGAAAAAATAAAAAAAGTTATCTAGGCCAATACTCAATTAATAAACTTTTAATAAACCACAAACCTAGAAAAACAACTATTGGTGATAAATCTATTCCACCAAAAGTAGGTAAGTATCTTCTTACAAAATTTAAAATTGGTTCACATAATCGACGTGTAACATCCATGATGCTATAAACAAACCGATTACCAATACTAATTATATTAAAATTAACAAGCCAAGTAAGAATTATATAAACTATAAGAACGAATTCAAATAAGTTTATAATTTGAATAATTAAATACAAAAGAGAATTCATTATAAAATTTTTTATTAGTATAAGTTAATTCATCGATCCGAATTGTAATTCCAATGTAACAGTCACAACCAACATTAAACCAATCCACATCCATCTATTCTTATAAAACTTATCAAACATTGTTTCATTTTTCTTTTCATTCTTTTCATCATCTTCTTCACTCATAATACCTCCTAGTAAGTTTTAACTCTACTTTCAACCCTCTGGTGGTCTTGCTCTCATTTTTGTTCCTTTTATAAAAAGATTACACTGTAAACCGAGTAGGTATAGCTCATACAATTTGTGTGTGGATTCTCTTTGTGTATGAAAAACTTTCCTATGTAAATCCTTAATCAAAGCCTTTGACTTTCATTTCTTTTAAGAAGAAAGCAGCACTTTGATTTCCATGTTTTGTGAGACTTTCTATTTGAATGTCAGATAATTTGCCAATTGAAGTATCTACTTTTTCTAAAATGTCTGCAAAGTTTTTTTGATCAAGGAAGAATTTTTCAGTGCATTCAAAATCATCTTTATTATTTTTTTTTGCTGGGGTTGCTCTTATTCGGAAGTGGGCGCCATAACCTTTTTGCTTGTCTAAATAGTTTTGATGAAAGTCTCTTACTCGCTGTTGTTCCTTGGAGAGTTGCTCGGTGGTTTAGTTAAATAAAAAAACTTTTACTACTTACCTTGCTTTGTTTCTCCATTTTAAGTTGATGCTAGTTTTCTTATTTTAATTTTTTGGATTGTTTTTGTTTTTTCTTCGTGGCTCATGGTTGTCCAATTAGTTATTTCTTCAACTGTTCTATGACAACTAACACAAAGATTAATTCTTAATTCGCAGACACCGATACATGGCGATCCAAATTCTGTTTTCATAATTTTTAATATAAAATTTAAAATTAGACCAATTATAAAGGATATTCAGAAAAGAAAAGAAAATAAAGATATGTAAGTTTCATAAGATGACCCTATATTTACAGATAGACACATAATATCAAATCCAAAATCACTAATAAAAAAACCAATAGGGGTTGAAAAAGAAAAATGTCACGAGAAAGAAAGTTTCTTTGATGGTGCTAAAGAGATTAAGAGAAAAGAGTAAATAAAAAATCTCCCATATAGGAGGCTTTGGATTTGTTGCAATGCTTTTGCTTTATTACTTGTAATTGGAAACAGCAGTGAGAAATGGTGTTGGTAACGCTATTAACTCGAATTGAGAGGGTATATTTATATCCATAAGTCAGGATTATATTTAGAATCCAGCCCTATAAGCCAGTCAAGTTTTTAAGGATTATTCATGACAAGAAAAAATCAAGAGGGATGAAAACCAATTGCACAAGTGTAATTTCCAACTTTTTGGTAAAAGGTTGTTTTCTTAAATTCTTTTTTTGAAATAATTGGTAACCCATCAGGTGAGCTGATAGTCCTATTCAAATAATAGGAAATTTTAGATAATTTGTTTTTCTCGGCTTTTCGTAGCATAACTTGGGCTACTTTAACTCCATCTGAACTAACAAAGTTAATCATGTCTGTTCCCGCAAGAGTCGGATGAGCTACCATAATCCCTTTTTTATCAAAACAAAATGGATATAAATCTTTGACGTGAAATCCTCCCTGTCCAACGTTCATCATTGCAAAGGCGACAGTTGGATTAGAATCCACTATTCTTATCGCACGTTCTAACATTTGTTTTGCTTCTTTTTCGGTACCGTAGGAATTAGCTACTTCATTGGCAGATAGACTGTAAGAGGTAGCAGTAAAAAGCGTTAGTATTAAGGCGGTTTTTCTAATTGTTTTATTCATAAAATACTCCTAACAAAGATTCACTTTTTGTAATATCCGCTCATGCAGTAATATTTTCCAGCTCGAGTGTATAGAGCCGTTTTTTTCATAGAACTTTCTAAATACTCCTCAGGTAATTTATTATCTCCAAGGACATACCTTCCAAAAGTGTA
>NHCU01000070.1 GCA_002167365.1 Betaproteobacteria bacterium TMED41
TTAAATAATGGATGATATAAAAGATAGTTTATCGAAAAAATTTCATGGCGGATGCCCACATGATTGTCCTGATACTTGCTCCATGGTCTATGAGGTTGAGGATGGAAAGCTTAAAAGCGTAAAAGGGAATCCTGACCATCCGATGACCGCATTCAAGGAGTTCCATGCCAGTGTTTTGAGATCAGTTGCCAGTGGACTTGGAATCAGTTTCGTTTCTCTGAGTAATAACCTGGAAGGCGTTTCTTATTCCAGCATCCGCCAAGGCGCAACCGAGGAGCGTGACAATCTGAAGGTCATCCAAAAGTTCATCATCCAACACCTTGCCGAACCAATTTTCCGAGAGTGGCTTTCCATAGGAATCACCAAAGGCACCATCCCGTTTCCATCAAATAGGTTTGATAAGTTTGCAGATGCAGCAGTTTTCAAAGGCCGTGGATGGAGTCCAATCGATCCTCAAAAAGAGATCAAAGCATGGATCGAAGGAATGCAGAACGGGATCTATTCACCGGCTGATATTCAGGCCCATTTCGGAAGAGATCCGGAAACCGTTTTCAGTCAAATCGAGTCCGACATCCAGACCGCGAAATCATTCGGTTTGGATTTGAAATTCTCCCAACTCGGCACAGAACCAGAAGCTAGCATGGAGAATGAGGAATGATGATTAGAATTTCTTCAACTTACCCCGCTCTATTTCTGAAGCCATTGTTACAAGCAGATAGTTACAAAAATTTCTTTTTGTATCATGAACCGACCAACCTTCAGGACAATCGGCGGTCAATACATCATAAGGTGCTGAAAACATTGATTGACAATTTAGTGAATTTATAATATATAAGTGATCAGAAAATAACTAATATATTAGTATAAAAGTATGGAAGTCTTTAAAACTGAAACAAAAATAGGGCTCAATAAAGATAAAAGAACATTGTCACGCAAAGTATTTGAATATTTATATAATGATATTTTATTTTTAAAATTGAAACCAGGACAACTAATAAAAGAAAAAGAGATAAGCACGAAACTTGATGTTTCTAGAACTCCCATTCGTGAGGCACTTTTAAAACTTGAGGATGAAGGGTTGGTTGAAATATATCCTCAGCGAGGAACTTACATAAGCAAAATAAGTATTGAATCAGTTTATGAAAGTCATTTTATAAGAGAATCAATTGAAATCGCTACTGTGAAAAATGCTATAGAATATGGTTCTGTTGATTTTTTTAAGGAATTAAATGATATAAATAATAAATACAAAAATAAGTTAACAGATAATAATATAAATATGTTATATAAAATAGATGAAGAATTTCATAAAAAATTATCCACATTTTCATTTAAAGGAAAAATATGGGATTTGTTAAATACTATAAAAACTGACATGAATCGAGTAAGGCTTTTAGGATTAAATGACCCTGGAAGGCCTTTTTTAGTGCATAAAGAACATCAAATTATTTTAGACTCAATAATAAAAAAAGACAATCATGAGGCTGAGATTGCTGTAAAAAAACATTTGAAATATATTTTTAAAGAAATTAAATCAGCAAAAAATAAATATGAAATTTTTTTTTCAAAATAAATAAATTTAAAAAATGAAAATAAAAAATATATTGACTGATTATTATAAAATACCATTACCAACAGTAATGACGGATTCCACACATGGTGTCATGCGATTCTTTGAATTGATAACGGTAAGGGTACAAGATAATAATGGAAATGAAGGTTTAGGTTACACATATACAGTTGGTGCTGGAGGTAATGCAATAAGAAATCTGATTGAAACAGATATTAAACCAATTCTTATAAATGAAAATTGTGAATTAATTGAAAATTTATGGAAAAAAATGTGGTGGCATTTACATTATGTTGGTAGAGGAGGTCTTCCAGTTTTAGCTATATCTGCCATAGATATTGGTTTATGGGATTTAAAGTGTAAATCAATGAAAACACCATTATGGATTGCATTAGGTGGAAACTGCGCAGAAGTTAAGGCATATGCTGGGGGTATCGATCTTCAATTATCATTAGATGAGCTGCTTTTACAAACCCAAAAAAATATAAAAAATGGATTCAAAGCTATAAAAATGAAAGTTGGAAGAGAGTTATTGTCAGAAGATTATGAACGTGTTTCAGAAGTACGTAATTTACTAGGTGATGATTATCATCTTATGATTGATGCAAATATGGGCTGGAGTGTTGAAAAGGCAATTAAAGCATCAAGAACTTTTGCAAATTTAAATATATATTGGTTAGAAGAACCAACTATACCTGAAGATGTTTTAGGTTATTCAAGAATCCAAAATGAGGGCAATTTGCCGATAGCAGCCGGTGAAAATTTCAAATCCATATATGAATTTAAAAATTTAATAAATCAAGGAGGAGTTACTTTTCCAGAACCTGATGTTTCTAATTGTGGTGGTATAACTACATGGATGAAAATAGCGGCATTAGCTGAAGCCAATAATTTGAAAATTACCTCACATGGAGTACATGACCTGCATGTCCATCTTTTGGCGTCTATTCCTAACAGTTCTTATTTAGAAATTCATGGTTTCGGATTAGATAATTTTATTAAAAATCCATTAAAAATCCATAATGGGATAGCAAGAGCTCCAAATTCATATGGGCATGGAATAGAATTTAAATGGGATAAATTAAATAGTATATAAAGATATTATTTAAATTATTTAAAAAAAATAAACACCATTTCGGATAATATTAATAGTAGTATTATCCGCGCTGTTGTTTAAAACAGTAATCATAATTTGAAAATTGAAAGGATAATTATGAGTAAAAAAAATAAAGATGTTTTTAGTACAGTAGATTCTTTAAACAGGAGGAAATTTATTTTTACGTCAGGTACTGCTTTAGTCTCATTTACGCTTTTAGGTGGGAATGCATTTTCAGCATTACCAAAGCTAAAGAAAAAAAGTAAATATAAAGTTGGCTTTGCGCAAACTGAATCAAATAATCCATGGCGCCTTGCGCAGACCAAAAGTATGAAAGATACAGCCGCAGAATATGGCTGGGATCTCGTTTATACCGATGCTGCTGGTTCTGCAGCAAAGCAAGTTTCTGATGTAAGGTCAATGATTGCACAAAGAGTTGACGTAATATTACTTGCACCACGTGAAGAAAAACCATTAGCTGTCGCAGTTAAAGAGGCTAAAAGGGCAAACATCCCAGTGTTTTTAATTGACAGGAATGTTGACCAGAAATTAGCAAAGGCAGGTGAAGATTATGTTGCTTTTGTTGGTTCTGATTTTGTTAAAGAAGGAAGAATATGTGGTGAAGTATGTGCCAAAGTTATGAATGGAAATGCAAAAATAATAGAATTGCAAGGAACAACTGGTTCATCTCCCGCAATAGATAGAGGAAAAGGGTTTGCAGAAGCCATATCTTCTTTTCCTAACATGAATATAGTTGCTTCTCAATCTGGCGATTTTGCAAGAGATAAAGGAAGACAAGTCTTTGAAACTTTGTATCAATCTCATCCAGAAGCTGACTTAGTATATTCTCATAATGATGAGATGACAATGGGTGCTATAGCGGCATTAGAAGCAGCCGGGAAAGTTCCAGGAAAAGATGTAATGTTAGCTTCTATTGATGGAACTGCTGATGCTGCAAAAGCTGTAATGGCAGGAAAAGTAATTGTTTGTGTTGAATGTAGTCCTAAATTTGGACCAAAGGCTTTCGAATTAATAAAAAAGTTAGCAAATGGTGAAAATATTCCAACAAATGTTGGTAATATCGATAGAGTTTTCACTAAAGATAATCCAAAATGGATTAGAGATAAATATGGTGAATTAGCTATGACGGCAAAAGATTACTTGCCTGAAGCATTTTAATTCAAACTACCCAGGTCTAGTTTGGAGGACTAGGCCTGGGGAATAGGTTGAAAAATTATAAACTTATAAATAAAATATTTCTTTAAAAAAATTATTATGCTTTTACTAATGAATGAAATATCAAAATATTTTGGTCATTTTAAGGCATTAGATAATGCATGTATAGATATTAATCATGGAGAAATTGTTGGGTTAGTTGGTGAAAACGGAGCTGGTAAATCAACTTTAATAAAAATTTTAAATGGAGCTTATAAATATGATAGCGGAACTATAAATTTTAATGATTTAAATTGGTTCGCAAATTCCCCTCAGCATGCTCAAAGAAATGGAATTAGTACAATTTTTCAAGAAATAAATTTAAGTCCATATTTATCAATAACAGAGAATATATTTTTAGGTAGAGAAATAAAAAATAAATTTGGATTTTTAAATTGGAATTTAATGCATAAGGAAACAANNAANATCATTAATAAATTTATAAANGAGGAAATAGATGTAAAAAAGNCTTTAGANTCATATTCAACNGCAATAAAACAAATGATAGCTATAGCTAGAGCGATTTCNTTTAATGCAAAATTAGTTGTCATGGATGAACCAACTTCTTCTTTGGATGANAGAGAAGTTGAAATACTTTTTAAAATTATGAAAAAATTAAAGGAAGATAATATATCTCTTCTTTTTGTATCTCATAATCTCGATGATGTAAAAAAAATATGTGATCGTATAATAATAATGAGAGATGGAAAAACAATTAAATCAGTAAAGAGTTCAGAAGTTGATAAAAAGGAAATTGTGTCTTTTATGTTAGGAAAAAATATAGAAGATTTAAATAAATTGGGTTCTACAGCTTTTTCAAAGTTGGAGATAAAGAATGATAAAACTATTTTATCTGCAAAAAATCTAAAATATGGAAACAAAGTTAAAAATGTTAACTTTGAAGTAAGAAAAGGTGAAATTGTTGGCCTAGCAGGTTTACTTGGTTCCGGAAGAACTGAATCCGCACGTCTAATATTCGGTATTGAAAATCCAGAAAATGGAAAGATTGTTTTTAGTAATGGATATTATGATGATCCAAAAACAGCAATAAAAAAAGGAATTGGATTTTGTCCAGAGGATAGAAAAACAGAAGGAATAATACCTGATCTATCTGTAAAAGATAATTTAACATTACCTTTGCTTCCAAAATTAAGGAAATATGGTGTTCTTAATGAAGAAAAACAAAATGAGATTGTAAAAAAATATATAAAAAGTATTGGAATTAAATGTGCTAGCATAAATCAGCCAATTCGAGAATTATCAGGTGGTAATCAACAAAAAGTTATTTTAGCTCGGTGGATATGTTTAAATCCAACTTTGTTAATATTAGATGAGCCTACAAGGGGAATAGATGTAGGAGCAAAAAATGAGATTCAAAAAATCATTATAGACTTTGCAAAAAAAGGTTTGAGTGTATTAATGATATCATCAGAATTGGAAGAAATTATAGAAGGCTCAAATACAGTTTTCATACTCAAGGATGGAGAAACAATAGCTAAGTACAATAATGAGGAAATCAAAGAATCAAATATAATTAAAGATATGGCAGGAGCATAATTTGTCAAATTACAAAATATTATTTGGAAAGTATGGCGGCTTATTTGCTCTAACTATTTTAATAGTATTCAACTTATTCTACACGCCATACTTTGCTACGTTGCAAGCACTGTCAATCAATTTAACGCAAGTTGCTCCAATTATACTTGTAGGTTTAGGCATGACTTTTGTGATTGCTACAAAAGGTATTGATTTGTCAGTTGGTGCTTTGATGTCAATTGCCGGCACATTATCAGCGATGATACTGCTAAAAAGTTTATTACCTGTAGATCATCTCTATTTAAGAATTATTTTAGCAATTGTGGTTCCAATTTTGATAACAACAGGCTTTGGTTGTTTCAATGGATGGTTAATAAATAAATTCAGCATACAGCCAATAATTGCAACATTAGTATTGTTTATAGCGGGAAGAGGTATAGCACAGGTTCTTACTGATGGAGATGTCCAGTTTTTTGAGGTTCCTGAATTCCAAAAAATTGCACTATCTCGAATATTAATTTTCCCATTTCAAATTTATTATGTAGCTTTATTAGCATTTGTTTCTTTTTTTGTGCTAAATAGAACAGTATTAGGCAAACAAATTTTAGCGGTAGGAGGTAATGAAAAGGCATCTAATTTAACTGGAATACCTACAAAAAGAATTAGATTATTTGTATATGGATTCTCAGGATTCTGCTGTTCTATTGCTGGATTAAATAGTATAGCTATGAATTCAGCTGCAGATGCTATGTGGATGGGTTATCTGATAGAATTAGATGCCATTGCTGCTGTTGTAATTGGTGGGACACTATTATCAGGTGGAAAGGCAACAATAATAGGTACGATACTTGGAGCATTTATTATTCAACTTGTTGGTTATACATTAATCGGTAATGGAGTTCCGGACGCAGTAGTATTAATATCAAAAGGGTTATTAATTATAATTTCAGTATGGTTACAAAAAAATAATTGAATAAAGATGTTTAATTTTAAATTCTCCGCTCCTTTAGCTGCAACTCTAGCTTTAGTATTAATTCTTATTTTTGCTGGATTACGTTATCCAGGCTTTTTAGGAAGTTATAATATTTTGACTGTGCTTCAGTATAATTCAATGTTTTGTTTAATTTCTATAGGTATGTGTTTTGTGATAATGACTGGTGGAATCGATCTTTCTGTAGGAACTGTTGCTGCATTAGGAAGCGTTGTCGCTGCTATTTTAAGTCCTTACGGAATTGTGTTAGGTGTTTTAGGAGGTATATTAATTGGTTCTCTGGCAGGTTTTATAAATGGATTAGTAATAACTAAACTTAATATAGCACCTTTTATAGCAACTTTAGCTATGTTGTTAATTGCTAAAGGTTCAGCATTGTTCATTACAGGAATTGTTTTAGGTGGTCAGCCTGCTAATTTACCTGTTTCTTATGATACATTATTTACAAGTTTTGGGCAGGGATCTTTATTTTATGATTATCAACCGGAATGGGCAAATTATGAAAACATGGGATTAGTTGGATGGATATTAGAAATATTATTTGGCATCCACAATCCTGTACTAGTAGCGATAGTAGTGTTAGTAATAAGCCATCATGTCTTAAAGAATACAGCTTTTGGTAGACATGTACTTGCTGTTGGNGGAGGGGAAGAATCAGCAANCCTGATGGGGTTACCAGTAAAAANAACAATATTAAGTGTTTATATTATTTCAGGAAGTTTATCTGGGTTGGCTGGAGTTATTCTAGCATCACAATTTGGAGCTGGGCAACCAACGGAAGGTTTAGGATGGGAATTATTTGCTATTGCCTCAGTTGTTGTTGGNGGAACTTTATTAACAGGTGGTAAAGGGTCAATTCTTGGGATCATTCCAGGAATTTTAATATTAGGCATTATGTACACAATATTAAATTTTGAAAATGGNCTTGGTTATGTNAGTTTAACTGTTCATTGGCAACAAGTTGTCAGAGGAATGTTTTTACTAATAGTAATAATAATTCAAGCAAGTATTACAAAAGAAAAGACTTTATCTTAATAATATTTAGAAAATATAAAATACATGTCAGAAAATATNGTTGATTTTCTTATAATAGGCGCTGGTGCAGCAGGTGCAGCTGCAGCCTATAATTTGGCAGATACAGGAACAAGTATACTTTGTTTGGAACAAGGAGATTGGAACAAACAATCAGCTTATCCTTCAAATTATATGGATTGGGAATATCACAATGAAAAGTTAATGTCCATCAGTCCAAANATAAGAAATAATAAATCTGATTATCCAATNAATGATTATGATAATTCACCAATTTCGATCGCAAATCATAATGCTGTAGGGGGAAGTACTATTCAATTTGCTGGTCATTTTCCCAGATTCCATCCCTATGATTTTAAGGTAAAAACTCTAGATGGAGTGGCTGATGATTGGCCAATTGACTATTTTACTCTAGAAAAATATTACTCAAAAAATGAAAGNATTATTGGAGTTTCTGGGCTAGAAGGAGATCCTGCNTATCCACCCAAAAAACCGCCATTACCNCCAATTCCTTTTGGTCAATTAGGAGAGATTGTTGCANAAGGATTTAATAAATTAGGTTGGCACTGGTGGCCACCTGATGTTGCTATTTTAAGTGAACCTTATGAAGGTAGGGACAAATGTATAAATTTAGGGCCATGTCATATGGGGTGTTCACAAGGCGCGAAATCTAGTGCAGATGTAAGTTATTGGCCTTTATCATTAAGGAAAAGAAATATAGAACTTAAAACAAATTGTAGAGTTAAAGAAATAAAAATAAATAAAAAAGGTTTTGCTGATAAAGTAATATATTATGATAATAATAATAATGAAATTATTCAAAAAGCAGAAGTTGTAATTATTGCNTGCAATGGTATAGGAACNCCTAGGTTACTCTTNAATTCATCTTCAATTAATTTTCCTAATGGTCTTGCTAATAAATCAGGACTTTTAGGTAAAAATCTNATGTTACATCCCTGGGGTAGAGTTGAAGCGTTCATAGATAAAAATATTTCTTCACATTTAGGCCCAATTGGTTGTTGTATATCTAGCCAAGAATTTTGTGATACTAACAAGAAACGTGGTTTTATAAGAGGGTTTGGCTTACAAATGAATAGAGGATCATCACCTGGAATTACTGCAATAGAAGGTTTTGAAAACGGCTACATAAGACTTGGCATGAATCATCATAATGATTTCAAAAAACATGTTGGAGCAAAGATATCACTTCATATATGTTTTGAAGATTTGCCAGAAGAAACAAATTATGTCTCACTTGATAAAAATCTTAAAGATTCAAATGGAATACCTTCACCAAAAATTAACTATAAACTTAGTGATAACACAAAAAAAATGATAAAATACGGTTTAGATAGGGGTAAAGAATTAATGGAATCAATTGACGCTAAGGTTGTACTTTCAGAGGCACCAATGAGAATGGCTGGATGGCATTTAATGGGGACGGCAAGAATGGGCATAAATCCTGAAAGATCAGTGGTTAATGAGTGGGGGAGATGTCATGATGTTAAAAATATGTTTATAGTAGATGGAAGTATATTTGTTACATCAAGTGCGGTAAATCCAACATCTACTATTCAAGCCTTATCACTTTATATTACAGATCAAATAAAAAAAAATATCTATAATCTATTTGATTAAAATATTTATTTATTACTATTCACAAAATGTCAGCATTAGAATTTCAAATACTTAAAAATATTTTGGAAATTATTATCCCTAAGGATAATATTAATTCTATGCCCTCCGCAGCGGATGTAAATATAATTGAATTTATTAAACGTAATGATAAAAAACTTATGACTATTTTGATTTCATTTGTAAAAGAAATTAATTTAATTTGTCAAAAACAATTTAATAAAAATTTTTCTAATATTGGATTCCAAAAAAAAATGGATATTATGGAAGAATATAAAATTAAATTTCAAAATGATTATAATCAAATTATAAGATTAATTTTGTATTGTTATTATTCTGATAAGGATGTTTTAGGGAAATTAAATTTAAAGAACGACCCACCTTTTCCAGATGGTAATAAATTAAAAAAAGGAGACTTGTCATTATTGAAACCAGTTTTAGAGAAGAAAATTTCTTTTAGGAGTTAAGTGATTACTCAATTACTGAATATAAATAGGCCAACGGGCGGTGCCTCAAAACACCCGTATATTTTCATATAGCTCTCCTCAAATGATTGGGAATGGCTAAGTCTATTCCCTTTCATTCTTATTTTAATTCCATAATAATGTCTTCGCTCAGGGATAAATTTTACTAAATCAATAGCGAACGAATTTGCTAAAGACAAAATTAAGGTTAATGCTATATGTATTAGTAAAATAAAAAGTGCTCAGTTGGAACGAAGAAATAAGGGGCGATATCTTGAAAATATTATCATGATCTCGGGAAAATGGTTCCATTGGGTCGTGTTTGAGAAGCCGAATAATATGCTGATCTTGTTGCAT
>NHCU01000071.1 GCA_002167365.1 Betaproteobacteria bacterium TMED41
ATTCAAAGAAAAAAAATTTCTGAGGAAATGAAAAATATTCTTGTAACAATGAATAAGCAGGGTGTGAACCCGGTGCTTGTGGTAATGCTATTTCATCTTCTTGGAATCCTTGAAAACGAATTGCTGATGAATTTAAATTAATTTTATTATTATGATTGTCCTTAATAGATAAAGACTTTACCCTAGTTGATAAAGCCTCATATAGTGCGGAACAAACAGACCATTCGCCAGCAATATGAAACGAAAATGAATTTAAAATCAACTCTGATAAATCTGTTTTTTGTTGAGTTCTTATCTTTAAAAATAAATTTTCTTCATCATTGATTTTCCCTTCCACAACATCAAGACCCATAATCTTTGAGTCCCATACAGTTCTAAACTTGCAATCATCTCCTGCAGTTGTTTTAGTGGAAAGAAGTGTATGCCTTGGTATTTTTATACCAGTTGTTACTTTTCCTTGTAAGTCTTTTGAACTTATCTGAACTATTGTTGTTGAAGGTATTGGTTGAACAAGTGATGGGCATAAATTACCTAATAGTCCTGACGCAATCTCGGAGTATTCTCTATCAATATCTCTTCGTACTCTTGCTGATAAAAAAGCAACTGACTCAATTAATCTCTCAGTATGGGGGTCTAATGATTCTGAATCTCTAAGGTCTAATCTAGAAGCTACCTTTGGAAAACGTTGTGCAAAGTTTTTACCATCTTTTCTTAGAAAATCTAATTCTCTTGTATAGTAATCAAGTAAATCCAGATCATTAGTTTTACTCATTAGAAAACCTCTTTTTGATTAAGAGAATCAGCAGGAGAATTATTACCATTTAGAGTAAAACTTACCCTCTGATATTCTTTTCCTAAAAGTAAATTTGCCTCAACAACAAAGTAGGAAACATTTTTTTTTGTTGAAGTTGTGAAAACAGAAACATTAATTTTTTTTAATCTAGGTTCATAATTTTCTATTGCTTTAACTATTGCAACTTTGACCGCTCTTCTGTTCTCATCATTTTGAACAGAATAACCTGTGAAGTCCGGTAAGCCGTAATCTAAAACTGTTAGGTCATTTTTTACAAATTCGTCGAACGTTAATCTCGAACGTGTTGTTGATAATCTGTTAAGCTCGATCATCACTGATTGTTCAAGGCCAATAGGTGTTAAAAAATTTTTTTCAATTCCATCAATATTATCTAATTCCGAACCCAGTCGATCGAATAGAGGTACAATGCCGCCTGAATGTATTCGAGACATATTTCCTCAATTCCTATAACCAATTGTTAGCTCTAATCTCAGACAGGTGCATTTAGTGAAAGATTCCATCCAAATGAGTCATTTCCAGGACTAACAACATCAATCCCTTGTTGTTTATACTCTATTTCTATCTGGGAAAAATTAATAAAAAATTCATCAGTTGGAAACCTTCCATCACCATCAGCATGTGTTCTGATAGAAGAAATCATTGCGTTGGTCATAGTATATGTAAACATTGGTAAATAAGCACCAGCTGCGGTTCTACCTACTCGCAATGTGGCAGTGTGTACATTAGCTGCAGCACAAGAAGAAAATAATGCTGGAGTTGATAAATCAGACATTTTTGTAAAATGCATATCTGTAAAAACAACTCTTCCAGAAGTTCTTTCGGTATTTGCAATATCTAATTGCATTGGCATAGCAGCTTTGAGTTCCCATGTTTTGCAGAGAATTCCAGCTTCATCATCCAATAAGATGGTGTCATTTCCAGTAATGTCTGAAACAACTAAATGATAAATATCGCTTGAACTCATAATTTCACTCCGGTGTTAATTGTTTAAAAATAAAAAATCATTTTAAAAAAAGTTAATCATTAAGCAGCTGGTGGTGGTAACTCTGCTACTAGCCTAATTGATGCAGTTAATTCTTCCATTTGGAAATGAGGACGAATAAAAACAATCGCTTGATAGACACCAGGTTTACCGGGGACGTCTGTAACATCTACTCTTGCATTTCCAAGTGGTAATCTAGCTTTAGTCTCTTGAGGAGCACTATCATTCAAGCAAACATAATCGGATATCCACGTATTTAAATATGTCTCTACCGTTCCTCTCGTCTGAAAACTACCTATCTTGTCTCTCATAATAACTTTTATATAATGAGCAAAACGAGACGCAGCTAACATATATGGCAGTCGCGATGACAGTTCGGCATTAGCATTAGCATTGTCTTTGTTGTAGACTTTCGGTTTATTAACTGTTTGTCCTCCAAAGAAGGCAGCAAAATTTGATCCTTTGGAGTTTACAATTGCGATGAACCCCAAATCATTCAACTCTTTTTCTCTTCTATCGGTAATTAAAACTTCAGTAGGNCATTTCAGCNCAATNTCNCCCTCATCTGTTTTNAATGTATGAGCAGTCATTCCTTCAACTTTTCCTCCACCTTCTACTCCNCTAATTGCACTNGTCCAACCATATTTTGCAAAAGCATCAGTTATTCTCAACCCTAATTGATAACAAGAATTNCCCCANAAATATTTGCTATGGTCTTTACCATCAACATCTTCTTCAAAAGCAAAACTTTCAACCGGAACAGTNTTTTCTCCATANGGNAGTCTTGCAGCATACCTTGGTAAAACAAGTGTCGTGTATCTTGAATCCTCAGAGTCTCTAAAAGCTTTCCAAGTTATNAGTTCTGCACTTTCAAAAATTTTTGNAAGGTCTCTTGGAGTACCCAAATCNGTGAAAGATTTCATATCAAAAAGNGCAGGTTCAGCAGCTGCAACAAAAGGTGTGTGTGCCGCAGCAGCTACCTTAGAAATTTTCTCGAGTAATGNAATATCTTGAGGNTGTCTTCCAAAATAATAGTCTCCTATCAGCATNGAAAAGGGATTTCCGCCAAAGGTACCATATTCGTCCTCATAAACTTTTTTAAAAAGTGTACTCATATCATGGTCAACTGCTGATTCTAAATCTTTCAAAAGCTCAGACTTGCTCACATTCAATAGGCGTAACTTAAGTCTTGTNCTAGTTTCAGTTCCAAAAACCATATCTTTAAGGCCTGTCCATGTAGCTTCNAAATCCTGAAAGTCAGGGTTGTGCATTATTTCATTCAACTGATCACCAATCATTCTGTCGATTTCAGCAACTCTTTCATTTACCATTGAAACAACGCCCTTTTCAGGATAAAAAACCATGCCCTCATCCAGTATTTGACCTGCAAATTGTCCAATCATTTTCTTTGCATAATCGCTCTGAGATGGATCATTGATCATGCCTCCATCCTGAATAATTTTTTCNACTAAAGTTAGTTTTTCAGTTGATTCTGTTTTAGATGTTTCTTTTTCAGCCATATCGNTCACCCGTAAAAGTTAATTCGTATCAAATTTAATTTTTCTGATTCTATTTAATTTAAGAATCTTTTTTGTCATCNGCATCATTTTTGTCTAAGGCATCAACTTCAGCTTTTACTTCTTTTAATTCTTTATTTTTTCCAACAACATCAGATAACAGATCATTTAGTTCNTCGTTTCCATCTAATTTACTTAAAAGATCTCTAAGATTCTGTCTNGCCTCCAGTAACTTAGCTAAGCGAGGAATTTTCTTAACTATAGCCTCGGGATGAAAGTCACCGAATTCTTTNAAATCCAATACTATTTTTAAATCGCCCTCGCCTTTCATTACNTCTGAAACCTTTAAATCCAATCTTGGAGTAATTTTCTCCATNACTTCATTAAAGTTATCTCGATCAATNTCAACAAATCTACGATCGCGAAGTTTAGGGAGGGGTTCAGCTGNATCCCCAGANAANTCGGACATNAGTCCAACAACAAATGGGAGTTCTTTTTTTTCAATTGCNTCACCAATTTCAACGTCATAAGTNATTTGTACTCTAGGAGGACGATTTCGTCCTACCCATTTTTGCAAACTGTCAGCCATCGATCTCTCCTAGCTTTAAACTTTTATTTTATGGTAATTATAATTAAATAATACTTTAGTATTATTATTACTTATACTTTAGTATTAAATCAAGTTTTTTTTTTATTCGTGGTTTTTGAGCAAAATAAACAATATTATCTAAGCTTATTCAACAACTTATCAGCCATAACTGATGCNAATCTACTTCTCATGCGAATCATACTTAAACGTTCTTGCTCAGAATTCACAACATTCTGTATTTCTTCAATTAGATTCAATCGTGATTTATCTATAGAGTGCTGGGTCTCTTTTAGCTCCTCTCTTAGAGAATCTCTTCTATCGATTTGATTTGAAAGGTTTCCAAGACTTTCAGATATCTTACTCCAAGGGCTTGANGTCGGTGCTCCTGATCCTTCATACAATTGATCAAATAACTCACTTAAACTTTCACCCAATTCATCTAATGTTTTGGANCCTCCAAGTTCAGTAGATTCTTTAGATATAGTGCCAAGAGCTTTATCAACTAGTGTATTAGTTTCGGCAACCTGTCTTGCCAAGTTACTCATTTTTGACTCTTGGATATCTTCGATAAAATCCTCTTCATAAAATTCTTCAGATTCGGAAAGTTTTTGGCCTGATACCTTAAGTTCACTNTCTTTATCCTCTATTTTCCATTCACCAAATTCTGAGTCATCAAAAAACTGTTTATCCTCTTTTTTTTGCTCTACTTCAGAATCGGAAATGTCTGACCAACCTTTATCAGGCTCATAACTTTTAAGGCCCTGCATGTTACCTAAAGATGTT
The DNA here is from genome assembly GCA_002167365.1 of Betaproteobacteria bacterium TMED41. GTDB lineage: Bacteria > Pseudomonadota > Gammaproteobacteria > Burkholderiales > Burkholderiaceae_A > UBA7377. The sequence goes on from NHCU01000071.1 coordinate 4,686, forward strand.
TCAGAACGCTTTGTCATTTATACCCCTGTGAATGCCTAGACAAAAAATTAGATAGATAGAATTTAATACTAAAGTATAGTATAGTGAAACTCTATGTCAACACTTAAGTATCATATTTGAGCTAATGCAAACCAACCCAAAATTGATAATAGAAAATATTGGAAATAGTTTTTTTGCAAATTTAGCGAACATCTCCGTGGCNCTATTTATTTATTTTTGGGTTTTGAACTTGTCGCTACAAAATATTGCAACTGATTTAAAAGATCCGATCATTATGATTATTTGTTTGTCTTTAATTCAATTATTCACTAAGTATTTTTTATTAAAAAAAATACCTATAATTGAACAACTTATATATTTATGTCTTATTGGAACATGGATATTCACGACAACTTTAGTATACAAATCCAATCAGGTTGATTTAATAATTTTCTACAATTTTGCCATTATCTCTTTAATATTTGTCAACGCATTACTTCCAAATAACTTACAGTTATTAAATTCGATTTTTTTTATATCTATTCTTTTTTTGAAAATTTTTTTTTCATTTTCCACTACCTATTTTGACCTGAAAATAATTTCATTATTTACTGCTTTTATTTCTTTCTTAGCATTATTTTTCAGTTTTATAATTTTTAAACAATCAGATCGAAGGAAAAAATCCTATAAAAGATTGGATACATTATTAAAAGATTTATTAATTAAGAAAAAAAAAATAGAGCGTAAAGAATTAAGACAATCTCAGTTTCTCGCATCCATCTGTCATGACTTAAAACAACCAATGCATGCTATCAATCTCTATCTAGGATCAGTGGAAAGAATATTATTTAATATAAAAATGCAAGAAATTCAGGCCACAAGATCTTCTGAAAGTATCCATAAACTCAAGCAAAGCGTTAGTTATATGAATAATGTTTTAGAAAGTTTATTAGAAGTTAGCAGATTAGAACAAGGTGTCTCAAAAGTAAGTCTAACCGAACTTAGAGTTAATGAATTTTTTAAAAAAATAATCAATCAACATTTAAAAACAACTAACGAGCTTGGCCTCAAATTGGAATTTGTCTCTAATTTGAAAAATAATTTAACAATAACTTCAGATTTACGTCTTTTAGAGAGAATATTTAGAAATTTACTCAGTAATGCAATTAAATATACGAAAAAGGGGGGGGTGAGAGTTAGGCTTATAGATCAAAAAAAACTTATTAAGTTGAATGTTATTGATACCGGATCTGGAATACATCAATCTATGAAAAAAAGAATTTTTGACGAATTTAGCCAAATTGAAGATTCAAATAATAAGCGAGGTATTGGGCTTGGTCTGGCAATTGTAAAAAAATTATCTGGAAAAATAGGTGCGTATGTAGGTTTAAAAAGTCACTTGGGAATTGGTTCAGTATTTACTCTATACTTGCCAAAAACTATTACTAATAAAAAACACAGAGTAAAAAATATTTTAGAATCTGAGATGATATCTGATGTATTACCTCAAATTGTAATGACAGAAGCTAGTCAAACAACAGTTTTGGTTGTTGATCAAAATGAAGACAGCAGAGATGCATTCGAAAGCCTCAGCCATAATCTCGGGATAAATTTCATAACAGGAATTTCGTCCGAAAATGTAATTTACGAGACGGCGAACTTACACTCTATTCCGAAACTTTTAATAGTTGATAGCAGTAATTCAATAGAGCATCCATTGAAAACAATTGAAAATATTAAAAATGAATTTAACATAGAAATACCAGCATTACTTATTACAGAGGACATAGAAAACGAATCAATGTTAATTAAATCCTATACGAATATTACACCTCTGCAAAAACCTTTTTCTACCTCAAAATTACAACAAACTCTGCAAAAAATCTTATCTACAAAATTATCAATTAAATCAAACTAAATCTTGTTTGATGTTATGCCTAACCTCTGAGCTACTAATACTGCTTGAGTTCTATTAATTACATGTAATTCTTTAAAAATTCCACCTACATGTGATTTAGCAGTAATCTCAGTTATGCCCAATGCTGAGGCAATTTCTCGATTTGTTTTTCCTTGACAAACCATGGATAAAACTTGCATTTGTCTTTCAGTCAATTGAATTTTTTTTATTTCACTGGTATCGCAAATGCCATTGGCAGATAACCAGGCTCCGGATTTGATTTCTCCTGAGGCGATACCTGAAATAAGTTCTAGAGTATCCTCCATAGGAGCACCTTTGCTGATGAATGCTTCCACACCTGCACCCAAACATGCCCCAACTTGTAATTCATCATCATTTCCAGACACAGTAATTAGTTTAATTACTGGTCCAAGAGCTAATAACAATCTGATAGCAGCCAATCCACTAATACCGGGTAAACCTAGATCCATCAAAACCCACCATGAGGAGTCCTTACCTTGTCTGGCAAACGGAGTTAAGAATTCAAGAGCACTCTCAGAGGAATCGACTTTTTTTACTGTTGATGAGATAAATTTATTTGTTAAAGCGTCAGCCATAGAATCTCTTATCATAGGATGGTCATCAACAATTAAAAATTTATAAACTTGGGACATAAAAATCCTAGAGAATTAACTAAATTAGATTAATCAAAATAAACAAAACAGCAATTACAGTCATTAATATCGGAGCCATCAGGGTTGGAGAGTTTGGAAAAAATCCAAGAAAAAAATTGAATTGAGTATTTCGAGAGTTTTTCATTTTTTTTATCAATGTTGAAAAATCAAAGTTTGATAAAATGTTAAGTTGCATGATTGGAGTAATGATTAGTTTTTTTTTATTATTTGAATTATAAACCAAGAGTTCTGAACTATCTTTAATGGAATATTTTTTGCTCTCGTATTTTATTTCCTCCTCTTTACCAAGGAAATAGTTTTTAGAAAATCCCAAGCAATTTGCAACTCTTTTTACACAATCAACAGCATGTGCATCGTCAACAAAGCAATTATCTTTGTTAAAACCCTCTTCTAAGGCCTGAATTTGAATATCAGTCAATCCAGATAATCCTGAAAGATCACTTACCTGCAAGAAATGATCATGCCGAGCTTGCAAAATTTTTTTTGACAGAATCAAGCTCGATAATTTTTTATTTTTCATTGGTTATGTCGTCTTATATTGATGACTTGTTACATAATTATGTATTTTTTTTGGATCTAATTTTTCATCTACTATATCGGCGGAAAATAAATAAAAATGCGCAAAATCTGGAGCATATAACTTCAATATTTTAATCTTTATGGATCTTCCAGACCTGAGATTCAGCCATGCCAAGGATTCGGAGGAGGCGGCAACTGAATTCTCTAAATGAACGATTTCATGTTGGTCTTTTGACAAAATTTTAAGCTTATCCCAAATTAATCCAGAATGAAAAAATTTATCAATGGGATTTAACAATTCTGTCCATTGAGAGGACATCCTGTAAATGGCAAAATTGTGATCTAAGATGCCTAATATTTTGCTTGTAGTATTATTTCCTTTTGAGATGATTCCATTACAAAATTCTGTAAAATTAAAGTCTACTCTCTCAATACAACAAACTTTTTTCACAGATTTGTTTAGATCAAAAGAATAAAACTTTATCTTAAACATTCTTAGAGATCTATCTGCCAATTGAATACTAGCTAAGCTGGTGGTGCTGGATGATGGCTCTATTGTTAAAAACATACTATTAATATTTTTTCCATCCAAATCTCCTATTCCCAATATTTTCATGCTTTCAGCATTTGAAAATTCTATATTACCCTCTAGTGAAATTACAAAAACTGGATAAGGTAATTTAAATAGGGAGATACATGCTAGTGACATTTGCTCAGTTCTATTGTTGGCATTTTTGATCAGTTCCACTGAGAAAAGTTGCTTCTCTTCCTCCTCAATAAAATCAATAAAATACAAACACAGGAATAGAAAAAAAGATTTTAAAATTAACCAAAAATTTAGAATACTCTGTGTCATTGAGTACGGTATCTCATCTATAGAATCAAAAGAAATGATTAAGAAAAACATAGTCAACCAAAGGCAAATACTCACAAATGAAATGAAACAAATTGGAAGAAGAAAAGACCTCCCGTAGGTTAGCTTCGAAAGCGATTTCACTGACTCAATATTAATACAAGTCAATAAAACTATTAAACTTAAACTAATTACAATATGTCTAATTGAATCTGGTTGATTTAAATCAAAAATTAACAGTGAAATGGTAATAAAAATAGTTGAAGTTATACTTAAATAAAAATGTTTCTTTAAGATAATTATTGACCTAGTGGCAATCACACCGCCAAATAACAAAAGAAATAAAAAATCACCTGCAAAAAATAAATCTAAATCACTAGGATTCATCGCATACATGCTATCTTCAATTTGAATATAGTTATAAAAATAATATAAAAAAGGGTTTACTAAAGTAGTAAGGATCATGACAAACAAGTATATTTGAACGGGTTGAATTGGGGTGCCTACATATCTTAAGCACATAGTCCCGGCAGTTAATAAAAAGAATAAGAAAAAAAAGAGCGAAAAAGATTCATAAATGAACATATTAAAAATTCTTTATATTGTTTACTGTTTTTGCCTGTGAGTCCTTTACTGATTTCAATGATCTAATCCACCATTTCCCTGAAAAAGTAACATTCGAGGCAAATTGAATTGCCTCTTGTTGGTTTTTAAAAGGTTTTGAAACAAGGGCATAGAAAAATGTTGCGTCTGAGCTTTTTTCCAGCTTGATTATTTTTAGATTTTTTAGTTCGTTATGTTTAGTCAACCATTGCAAGGCATCAACTTTTTTTAAGTGTGCAGAGTATTGGATTAAAAAACCACTTGCTATTTGAAATTGGGATAATCCTGATAAGTCAAGAATCTCTATATCCTCTATTTTATTTTTTTTAACTTTTGTTAAAAAATTATTCTGTGGTGGAGAATCAATTAACTTTTTTAAGTACGGAATTTCAGTAGTATTTAAATAATTTAATATTTGATTAGTCGGTGTTTTTATAATCTTAAACTGACCAGTGAATACAAGAAGTATAAAAAATAAAAAAACAAGCAAAACTATACCCAATAAAAATCTTTGGGCTCGCGGAAAATTACTTTTACTAGCTTTACCTGAATTATTTTTTTTACCATTTTTGTTTAAAGTTTCATTATTTGTTTTATCGCTATTGAGTTTTGACTGAGTGATTGGATCTGGATCCCATCTGATCGAATCATTAAAAAGTTCTTGCACCTTTTGTGGATCAAATTTTGTTTTTGTAAAATCAGCAAGAATCATTATGGGGTTAGAATGCTTATGTTTGTGTTTTTTTAGACTGATTAATAAATCTATTTCACGACTATCTAGTTTAGAAAAATCACTAATCAAAAGAACTCTTTTAATAGGTTTTTCTTGTAAGTTTTTAATTTCATTTAATTTTGAAAATGCTGTTTCAAATGGTCCAAGAAGTGAATCGGCTAAAAATGAATCGATCTTATTATGCTGATATAAAGTCAGTTTAATTTCGTTTTCATCTTTTAACCTTTTTTCTAGAAAATGAAAAATATAATCGTTGGTAACTTGGTCCTGTGATGAAATCAATACATCAGTACAATCTAAGACTAGATTTCTGCAAACACTTTCGAAGTGTTTTATGTCTTCAAATGATAATAATTGCGGCTGGACTAATGATTTTTGAGAAAGCATTTCAATTTTTTTAAATTTAAAAATGCAAATTTGCCTATTTTTGAACTATCGATGATGAGAGCATTTTCATTAAACTTGATATTTTTTTATTAATAATTCTGGGTTTCTTAGGCCGAAAATAACTTTTGTAGTTATTTTTACTTGTCTCAGACAAAGGTTTTACAGTTTTCTGCGACATGTATCTGCTAAGTTTGGTATTGTTTGTGTCTAGAACTCTCCTATCAGAAAATTTCAATCTTGTCTTTGAATTCATCTTTTTATGTAAGTCTCCAGCCTGTTGCACTGAAGAAGCACATTTCAGGAATGCACTTGCGGAAGGTCTATGAAAGTCAAAAATAAATTTTTCTTTAAATAGCGTTCTTATTTCAGGGTCATCTAATATTGGAGGCAAAAGCAAGAATGGCATTAAAAAATTTTCTTTGGAAAATGGATCCTGAGTAAGTTGATCATCTAAAACTCTTGAGGGACAAATTAAGAGAGTAGGTGGTATACCTGCTCTGGCTTCAAAAACCCATTTAATACTATCTAAAAACTTCATAGTTGCATTTAATTCGATGCTGGAAACACTGGAAGGAACAATTACAAGATCAAATTCATGCATAAATTCTGGATCCATTGCAGCTGTCCAGGTTAAGTCGCAGACTAATGTTTCAAACTTGCCAAAATGTTTTCTAATTTTGTTACGTGAATCAATTAACCATCGCCTTTCACTGAATGAATTTGCAACAAAATGTTCATGAAACACCCCACAATCTCTGGCATTTTTAATCCATGAACTTGAGGACCCATGGGGATCCAAGTCAACAAGCACAGTATTCCGGTTGGAATATTCACTGTACCAAGCGGCGAGGTTTGCCGAAAGAGTACTTTTTCCAACACCGCCCTTTTGGCTAACTACTAAAATTCTTAAGGTTTGTATTTTGTCCATTTACATTATTTATACAATACTAAAGTATTGCTAATCATACGATAACAATGAATAGTGTGCAACTATTTTGCAACAAAATAGTTTATCAGACAAAAAAAAACAAACTGAATTTGATTTCAATCTCAATAGAAATCGATTAAAACCGGTTATTTTAAGACGAATATTTGTCTTCCAAGGACTGAACTTGCAGGAAAGATTAAAAAAATAAGGTGAAAATTATGGCAGGATAAAAGCATAAAGTAACTAAAACTTTTACCCTAACCAAGGAAAATTAAATCTACTTTCGTTTATTAACTGAATCCTTAAATGCTTTTCCAGCTGTAAATTTGACAGTGCGAGATGCTGCAATTTTTATTGCCTCACCGGTTCTGGGGTTTCTGCCTGCCCTTGCTGCACGCTTGCCGGAACCAAATGTTCCGAACCCTACTAGCTGCACTGTATCACCTTTTGTAACTGCTTTTATAATGCTAGAAATTGTGGCACCAAGTACCTCGTCAATTTTAGATTTTGGAAGACCGGTAGAACCGGCAATTACGTCAATTAGTTCGGCTTTGTTCATGTTTCCTCTATTCTTATTTACTTTTGTGAGTTGATTCAAAATTTTATCAATTTATTGACTACTATTGAGAAAAATTTAAACATTATGGGAAATTCCATTTGATATGAAAAATTTATTTAGTTTTAAAGTTAAGAGTTTTGTGTTAGGTCGCGGAAGGATTACTACTAGTCAAAGTGAAGCCATAGAAAAATTTGGTAATGAATGGATGGTGAAAGCCGAAAGAAAAAAAATAATTGCACAGGATTTGTTTGGTAATAAAGCCCCAACGACACTTGAAATTGGTTTTGGAATGGGGGATGTTCTTATAGATTCCGCTATAAAAAGCCCCGACTTCAACTTCATAGGAATTGAAGTTTACAAACCAGGAATTGGCAAAGTGCTTAATTGCATTACCATGCAAGGAATAACCAATATCAAATTGATTGAAGGAGATGCAGTGGAAATTTGTGAGAGCATGTTTAAAGAAAAAAATTTCAGTAATATAAACTTGTTTTTCCCAGACCCTTGGCCCAAAAAAAAACATCATAAAAGAAGGATAGTAAAACAAAGCTTTGTCGATTCCATTGCCAAGAATTTAGCGCTCACAGGTTGCTTTCATTGTGCTACCGACAATGAAAATTATGCTAAAGAAATGTTAGTCGCACTCTCAAACTGTAAAAAATTAAAAAATTTATCAGATGGTTTCTGTTCGAGGCCTCTTGATAGGGTAATTTCTAAGTTTGAGGCAAAGGCTATAAAGTCAAATAGAAAAATATTTAACTTATCATTTGTTAGAAAATTTTAACTACTCTTGGTTAAAAATAAGCAAGAATTACCACACCAACTATAATTCGATACCAAGCAAAAATCTTTAAACTCTTTTTTTGGACAAAATTTATCAACCACTTGATAACGAACAACGAACTAACAAAAGAACTAAAAAAACCCAAAATAAAAATGGGTAGTTCATTAATAGTTAAGAGTGATTTACTAAGAAAAAGACTGTAAGATCCAGCAACCAAAATTACTGGTATTGCAAGGAAAAAAGAAAATTTTGTTGCAGTATGTCTGCTCAATCCAAAATACATTCCTCCAATAATTGCCGCACCAGATCTACTTGTACCAGGTATCAGCGAAAAAGCTTGGACTAGTCCAATTTTTAAAGCATCAGAAAAACTAATTTTCTCCGTGGAATTCACTTTTATAAAATTTTGATTTTTTTCATATTTATTCTCTACCAACAATATCAGTCCTCCTCCTAGCATAAAAGCAAGTCCAACAGGTATTGGAGAAAACAATGAACTCAATATTAATTCTCCAAACAAAAATCCTAAAATAGCAATTGGAATAAAAGCTATTAAGATATTTATTAAAAATAGTTTTTGTTTTCTTACAAAAATTATTTTTATTTCACCTCGATAAAACCATATAACAGCAAACATTGCACCAATTTGAATAGCTATGTCAAAAGTTGGAGCAAGTTCCTCTGTAAAATTAAACATTTGCCCAAAAAGTATTAAGTGACCTGTTGAAGAGACTGGTAAAAATTCTGTAGCTCCTTCAACGATCCCAAGAATGATAGCTTTAATTTCGGGTGGAAAACTTTCTAGCCAACCAATCATAAAAAAACTTTAACTTTAAAAAAACTCAAACAAAACCTCCTCATAACCTCTTATAATGCCTAAATAAAAAAACTAATCTTCTATTACAATTAACTAAACCCTAATTAAACTATCATGAATTACGAGAGCGCCCGGAAGAATTTAATTGAACAGCATATTCGTCCATGGAATGTATATAATTCAGATGCAATAAATTCCCTTTATAAGGTACCAAGAGAGAATTTTGTACCTTTACAATATAAAAAATATGCTTTTTCCGATTTTCAAGTGCCATTAACTTACAATGATTCGATGCCAAGTCCGATGGTGGAAGCTAGAATATTACAATGTGCGATCACAGAAAACTGTGGAGAGGTTCTTGAGATTGGTTCTGGCTCTGGCTATATGGCCGCTCTGCTTGCTCAAATGTATAAATCAGTAATTACAGTGGAGATAAATCAAAACCTTATTGAAAAAGCCCAGAGCAATCTAAAAAAAAATCTAATTGAGAATATCCAAGTTTTTCAAGGTGATGGGTTAAAAAGTGATTCAAGGTGGTCAAAAAAAAAATTTGATGCAATAGTTATTTCTGGAGGGGTCAGAAATATTCCTGTTCATTTAGAGGACTCCATTACTCCTAATGGAAGAATTGTAGCATTTTTAACTAATGGGCCAATTATGAATGTAGTAATTTTTAAAAGAAACTATGGCCTGGGATTTTCAAAAAAAATAGTATTCGAAACTAAAGTTACTTACCTAAGTTTTGAAAATCTTAATGAAGAATTTAAGTTTTAATATCGGAAATCAAAAATCATGAAACAATCTAAATCGTCAATACTAATAAAAATTTTTTTTATTCCATTCTTTATCTTTTTTATTTCACCAATAAAGGTCTATTCACTAGATTTATCTGAAGCAATTGACTTGGCACTTAAAAACGATCCAGAATTTCTCTCTGCAAAAGAATCTTTAAATGCAAGCAACGAGAAATTAGTTCAGGGCCGAGCACCTTTTCTTCCGAACCTTTCAGGAAGTTTTAGTAATAGTCAAAGTTTCCCCTCAAGTGGAAATTCCTTGAATACATCAACCTATAGTCTTTCACTCTCTCAGGTTATTTTCAACCATCAACTTAATGCTGCAGAAAAACAGTCTCTACTCACTGTTAAAGAAGCCGAAGCAAACTTTCAAAACACTAAACAAAACATTTTACTAAAAGTAACATCTGCATATTTTGATGTTTTAAATGCTCAAGACGATTTAAAAACAGTTGAAGCAGAAAAAAAAGCTGTTGCTGAACAACTAGAGTTTGCTAAGCGTAATTTTGAAGTTGGTACTTCTACAATAACTGATCAGCAGGAGGCTCAAGCTAGATTTGATTTAATAAGAGCTACAGAAATTAGAAATCGTAACGATTTAGCAATAAAGAGAACTAACTTGGAAAAAATGCTTTTAGTTACTATTCCACCAATTATTAATGGAATTGGTAGTTCGATAGATGTAAAAAAACCCTCAGTCACAGATCCAAAAGAATGGATGGAGATTGCAAGGAAACAAAATCTTTCAATTATCGCAGCAACAGCAAGGCTCGAGACTGCAAGAATTGAACTGAATAAAACTGAAAAATATTTTTTACCGAGTGTGTCTGCTTCAGCCTCAATAAACAGAATTGATACCAATCCTTCCGTTTCTGTAACTGATGGAAGTGAGACTATATCGCTAAATGTGACCATTCCTATTTACGAGGGAGGTATATTTAAATCTGAAATTAGAGAAGCAACTGCCAATTATAACAAAGCGCAACATTCTTTGGATTTGGCCTTATTAAACTCTGATAGGGCCGCGGCCAAATCTTACAGGAATTTTATCGCGGGACTTGCCCAAGTTGAAGCATTAGAAGCTGCAGAACAATCTAGTAAGGTTGCACTGGAATCCAATCGTTTAGGTTATGAAGTTGGTGTTAGGATCAATATTGACGTTTTGAATGCCCAGAAACAATTGTTTTCATCACAAAGAGATCTCTCTAAAGCACGTTATGCCGCTTTAGCAGCTAGCCTTGAACTAAAAGCCTCAGTTGGGGAATTAAAAAAAGAAGAGATTAATCTCATTAGCGATTTAATAAAACAGTCATCCACCAAATAACTTTATTCAAGCAATTTATGAATCTTCTCCGCTGATGCTTTGGATGCGCCTTTATTACTCAATGTAAATTGAATTGCTGCTTTTTTTGAGTTAGAAAACTCCTGGTGGTTGGAGAGTAATCCCAATCCTTTGGTAATCCATTCATCATATGAATGGATCTCAAACCCTGCTGAAGTTTTCAGTAATTGATTTGAAATACTTAAAAAATTAGTCATGTAAGGACCAAAAAAAACAGGACAGCCTTGAGAACAAAGTTCAATAGGGCTTTGTCCACCACAATCGATGACACTGCCCCCAACTAAAGAGAGATCCGCAAATGATGCATATGCGGTAATTTCACCCATACTGTCTCCAACAACTACTTCAAAATTAGGAGTAACATCTGAACTGAATTGAGTATTTAAAAAATCACTTCTTCTTGCAACGAAAAATCCCATATTTTTTGCCTGTTTTACTACCCAGTCAAATCTTTCAGGGTGCCTCGGAACAATAATCAGCAAGGCATTATGCGGTTTATTTTTTTTCCAAGCTTTAAAAATTTCTTTTTCCTCATTTTTACGAGTACTGAGTGCCAGCCAAAAACTTTTTTTTGGAAAATAATTTTTCCACCCTTCTCCAAGTCTTACCATGTCTTTTGCAACAAAAGCGTCAAACTTCATATTTCCACTAATACAAACTTTTACCTGAGCCCCCGTATCTAAAAACCGTTTGGCATCATTATCACTTTGGGCAAGTATAAGGTCGAATTTATTAAGGGTAGGTATACTAATCCACGAAAGTTTTTTGAATTTAATTAATGAATTTTTTGATAAACGAGCATTAGCCAAAACTATTTTAATATTTTTTTTACTTAATAAATTTATCGTGTTTGGCCATATTTCTGTTTCAATAAATATTGCAGTTTGAGGATCAATTCTTTTTAAAAATATTTTTGGTGCCCAAAAAAAATCAATCGGAGAAAAACAATGAACAACTTTTTCATCCAAGCTTTTATTCTTTTTTAAGTAGGTACGAAAAAAACTAAAACCAGAATATGTGGTGTTACTAAACAAAATTCTGCATTCATCATCTTTTAAGACTAACTCCCTAATTAAAGGTATTGCCGCATGAGTTTCACCGACAGACACTGCATGGATCCATATTCGTTTTTTTGATTTTATGTAGTCTTCAAAACCATCAATATCTCTTAAAATTCCAAAGAACCTCATTAATATTTCAGAGGCTATCCCTCTGTTTTTTTTAAACCCCCAAGAAAGTTTAAAAAAAATTATGGGTGATAAAAGAGTCGTCAGTACCGAATATAAAGCTATAGCTACACCAGAAAAAAGGTTTACAAGATTTTTTTTATGCATGCTTTAAAAGGGAAATTGCAAAGATGAATCTATTAACAAAAGAGCTCGCCTAAATTCATTCTGAATTTTTTCTAGAGAATCGTGATTTTCAGCTTCAAACCTTAAAACAACTACTGGAGTCGTATTAGAAGGTCGTGCTAAACCAAAACCGTCTTTATATTCGACTCTAATTCCATCTATAAGAATTTTTTCTATTGCACTAGGAAAAGATCCATCAGAGATAAGTTTTGCTACTAAATCAAAATGGTTAAAATTCTTTGATTTTAATTTTAATTCTGGAGTTGAGATTGAGTTCGGTAATGACTCTAGCATTTTGCTTGGCTCTCTTTCCCTAGAAAGAACTTCCAGTAAACGCACGCCTGAGTAGAGGGCATCGTCAAAACCAGCCCATCGATCATTAAAAAACAAATGTCCACTCATTTCACCAGCTAGTGGGGCATTTGTCTCTTTTAGTTTGGCTTTGATAAGAGAGTGTCCTGTTTTCCACATTAACGGTTCACCACCATGTTTAAGCACCCATTCAGATACATGACGACTGCACTTGACATCAAAAATAATTTTTGAGCCGGGTTTCAAATGAAGAACCTCTTTTGCATGCAACATCAACTGCCTATCCGGCCAGATTATTTGACCAGAATTAGTTACAACTCCCAGTCGGTCACCGTCACCATCAAAAGCAAGTCCCAAATCTAACTTTTTTTTAATAACTGTATCAATCAAATCAGAAAGGTTAGCAGGATCAGCAGGATCAGGATGGTGATTGGGAAAATCCCCATTAACTTCACAATATAGGTCGAAAGTTTCACACCCTAACCTTTTGAACAACCTTCCTGCCAGGGGTCCGGCAACACCGTTACCAGCGTCAATTGCAATTTTAAGTGGCCTTTTCAAATCAACTGATCGCAAAACTTCTTTTTCATATACATCAGATACATCTAAAAATTTGTAACTGCCAATTTTTTGATGTTGGAGTTTTTTTTGGAAATCTCTCAGATTTTTCATATCGTCTTTAATCTTATTTATTTTCGGTCCCCATAATGTTTCTCCAGCTAACATCATCTTTAGCCCATTATATTCAGGTGGATTATGGCTGCCAGTTATAACAATTCCAGTACCTGTTTTTAAATGATGTGTTGCAAAATAAACTACTGGAGTGGGTACCATTCCAACATCGATTACATTTATTCCAACTGACCTTAAACCATCCGATAGAAATTTAGAAAATAAAATACCAGAAGCTCTTCCATCTCTTCCAACCACACATGTTTTTTGATTTTTTAGTAATGCATGTACTCCAAAGATGGTTCCGATGGAGTACATAAGCTCTTTGTTTAATTCTTTTCCAACCACTCCACGAATATCGTAAGCTTTAAAAATTGTATTATTAATATTCATTTAAAAATAAACCCAAATCTTTTATGGCTACTTATGTAATTGGTGACATTCACGGGTGTGTAGAAACCCTAAATGCCCTACTTGAAAAAATATGTCCTTCACCCAAGGATACATTATGGTTTTGTGGAGATATAGTTAATCGTGGTTCATCTTCAGCTAATTGCATTAGATTAATTAGATCTTTAAAAAACCCAACTGTTTGTGTTTTAGGCAATCACGATATTTACTTACTTGCAGTTGCGTCCAAGGTAATCGAATTACATGAAACAAGTACTAGCATAAAAGATGTTTTAAACGCGGATGACAGTGGTGACCTGATTGATTGGTTGAGACATTTGCCGCTTGCCTACGTAAAGCAAAATACTATTCTTGTTCATGCTGGACTTTTGCCAGAATGGGAGCCAACTCAAGTTAGCCTTTTAGCAAATGAGGTTTCATCAAAACTACGGTCTGATCATTGGAAAGATTTTATGAATGATCTTTGGGGTGACACTCCTAATAAGTGGAAAAATCAACTCAAAGGCAAAGATAGACACAGGATTATTGTTAATGGATTAACTAGAATACGTTATGTAAATATCAATGGGGAAATGGATTTCAAACAAAAAGATTCTCCTGTTCAGCCCAATAACAATTATTTTCCTTGGTTCTCTCATCCCAAAAGACTATCAAAAGAATACAAAGTCATATTTGGGCATTGGTCAAGATTAGGACTTATCATCAGACCAAACCTTCTGTCTTTGGACACAGGCTGTGTTTGGGGGGGCATGCTAACGGCTGCCAGAGTAGAGGACAACAAAATCTACAGTCAAAAATTGATCGATAAGTGATTGCTCGAAAAATATTTTAGATAATTGTCATCATCCGGTCCCTAACGATTTGAGCAAGATTTCTCTTGGTTAAAAAATCTCCTGAAAGTTTTTCAACCTGTGTTGTAACAGAATTTAAAATTTCAACATGGATTTCCAAGTCATTTGATTTTAGAACTTTAAATATTGAGTCTAAAATACTCATATCACCAATGTAGGCAGGTTCAACAGTCTTTTTTCCGAGTTTTTTATATTGAATAACTATTGGAGTTAATTTTGGTCTAGAAAAATCCAAAAACAAGGAGAACAAACTTGTATGAAAAGGTAAAATTTTAGATCCATCGCTTGTTGTGCCCTCGGGGAAAAATACAATTGTTTTTCCTTGAGAAAGTAAATTTTTACATTTTTCTAAAACGAGTAATATTGAGTTTCGTTTTGTTCTATCAATAAAAATAGTTCCAGCGTTGCTTACTAAAACCCCGAGAAGAGGCCATTTTTTTATTTCAGACTTTGCAATAAAAATTGCTGGAATCCCAAGTGAGTGTATAGCGAAAATGTCTAACCACGAAATATGATTTGAAACTATCACTGTATTATTTGTGTTTTTAGAAACACTACCACTTTTAAGCAGAACTCTGATGCCACATATACTTATGAAACCTTTACCAAAAATAGTAAGAGACTTTTTGAAAAAGACATCATTTAAAAATGTGCGAAAAAATAAAAGCCAAAAAAAACCAACTAAAATCCAAAGAATCAAAAAAAATAGCCTAAAAAAAACTCTCAATCTTCTGCTCTATAAACACATAATCCACCAACAATTGTTTGTTGAACTCTGCCTTGAATTTCATAACCATAAAATGGACTATTAAGAGCTTTAGTTACTAAATTAGTGCTATTTACAGTCCAAGATTGATGTTCATCAAAAATTAAAATATCTGCTCTATTGCCAACTTCAAGTTCAGTATTTTTAATTCCAATAATTTTTGATGACTTAGAAGTAATAAAAGATAGAGTTTTTTGAAGTGAAACTTTATTTTCTATTCCCCATTTCAAGGTCAGAGGAAGTAAAAGTTCTAGCCCCATCAACCCGGGTTCAGCATCATCAAAGGGTAAATTTTTTAATTCAGTGTCAATGGGCGTATGGTCAGAGCAAATACAATCAATTGTTCCATCAAGCAACCCATCTGTTAAAGCTTCTCTATCTCTCTCAGATCGAAATGGCGGAATAGATTTACTATTTGAATTAAAATCACCAATATCAAAGTGAGTAAGATGAAGGTGATGGATTCCAACATCAGCCGAAACTTTCAAACCATCCTCTTTTGCTTTTCGTATGATCTGAACACCACGTTCTGAGGAGACTCTACAAAAATGAATGCATATATCTAAATCCCTTATTAACTCTAATACAGTTAAGATACTTATACTCTCAGACTGGTTTGGAGTCCCCGAGAGACCCAGGCGAGTTGAGACCGAGCCACTATTAGCAACCCCATCAAAGCCAAGCCATGGGTCTATAGGATTTAACCAAACTTTGTAATTAAAACTAGATGCGTATTGCAAAGCCCTCATCAAAACTTGAGTATCAGCAATTGGGTAATTAGCTTGAGTAAAACCCACACAGCCTTCATCTGACAGCTTGGCCATTTCCGTTAGTTTTTTCCCATGCAATCCCTCTGTAAGAGCACCTAGTGGATAAATGTGCGCTTTGTTAAAAGCTACTGACTTACTAATCAGCATCTTTACCGCGCCAGTATGATCCAATGAAAAGTTTTTATCAGGAGTACAAACGATGCTTGTTACCCCTCCAGCAACCGCAGCTCGAAGTTCAGATTCAATATTCATTTTATATTTTTCGCCTGATTCACTAAGTTTTGCTGAACATTCAACCAAACCTGCACATACTATTTTATTTTTAGCATTTATTTCAAAGTCAGGAGTAAAGTCCACCGAAATATTATTTTCGTTTCCAATAGCGATTATTTTTTTATTAGCAATACATATGTCTTTCGTAATGTTCTTTTCACTATTCGACTCTATAACAGTGCCCCCTTTGATAAGAATTCTGGAGTGAAAGTTTACAGGTGAATTTGAATTTGAGTTCATATTAACCGTTACTTAAAATATCCATTACAGCCATTCTGACGGCAATTCCGAAAGTAACTTGGGTAAGGATTACAGAATGAGGTCCGTCGCAAACCTTAGAATCTATTTCAACACCCCGATTCATTGGACCGGGATGCAAAACTATTACATCAGATTTCGCATTCAAAAGTCTTTTCTCTGTCAGACCGTAACATTGAAAGTATTCATGCTCACTTGGTAAAGTTGTACTTGTCATTCTCTCATTTTGAAGTCTTAATACAATTACAACATCCACCTCAGACAAGCCATGATCCATGTCATTAAAACCATGAACACCCAGATCCGATAAATTTGATGGTAATAAAGTACTAGGTCCGATAACTCTAATATCTGGACATCCAAGCGTAGATAGTGCGTGAATATTTGATCTTGCAACTCTTGAATGTACAACATCACCTATTATTGCAACCCTTAAATTGGAAAAATCTCCTTTAAAATGCTGAATAGTAAACATGTCCAGTAATGCTTGTGTTGGATGAGCATGGCTTCCATCACCCGCATTCATGACGTGAATATGAGGAGCAACTTTATTGATATGCTGGGCAATTAAGACTGAAGCTCCGCTACTATAATGTCTAACAACAAACATGTCAGCTTGCATGGCAACAAAGTTATCAACGGTATCAAGTAATGACTCACCTTTAGATGTGCTTGATGTATCAACATTAAAATTAATTACATCTGCTGACAAACGTTTTGCTGCAATTTCAAAGGTTGTACTGGTTCTTGTTGAATTTTCAAAAAAGATATTAAAAACACTTTTACCAGATAACGATTTGGATCTTTTTATCAAAATCTGATTATCGAAGGTTAAAAAATCATTCGATCTTTTAAGAATGCTCAATATCAGAGGTTTTGGTAGGCCCTCAGTCGATAGCAAATGGTTCAGTTTTCCAGATGAATTAAGTTGAATATGCCGAAGCATTTAAAACCCCCTCAAGAATAATAGCTGCGGCAACGGCATCATCTGGACCATCAACTTTGGCCAAAGCCGAGGTCCATCTTTCATCCTCTAAAATAACCTGCAAGCCAAACTTTTGGTTTAATTGTTTGGCAAATTTTGAACAAGATTTAGAAAATGGGTGTTCAGAACCATCTGTATATATAGGCAAGCCAACAACCAGATAGTTAGGTGCCCATGAATGGATTACTTTTGATATCGCCATGAAACATCTTTTTTTATCTTTAGCATCAATAATTTGAAGTGGTCTAGCTGAACATGTAAGAGTGTTTCCTATTGCAACACCAATGCGCCTATTTCCAAAATCAAATCCAACTAATGTTTGAATTTTGCTTTTCAACAGATAAAGGTGAAGTGAGAAAAATTTAAATTTACCTTACGCATGTCCTACTAATCCGGATAAATTTGAGGGATCAAAACCCAAAAGTCTGAAAGCAGCTGCTACCTTATCTTCAGCTGGAATATCAAAAATTAGGTCATTATCTATCATAGGTATAGTCAGCCAAGAGTTTGCTATAAGCTCGGAATCTAACTGGCCAGGACCCCAGCCAGAATAACCTAAAGAAACTAGAAACTTTTCAGGACCGCTTCCTTTAGCTGTGGCTTCTAATATATCACGAGAGGATGTCAGAGCTAATTGTTCAGAAATTTTTAAGCTTGAATTCCAAGAACCAACAGGCTCATGCAAAACAAAGCCTCTATCTGGCTGAATTGGACCACCCAGAAAAACCGGTAACAAATTTGTGAAGTCCTTATTTGTATGAATATCAATTCGAGAGAACAGACTTAACATATCAATTTCCGCAACTCTGTTTAAAACTAATCCCATTGCACCTTTTTCACTATGTTCCGCAATGTAAATCACTGTTCCTGAGAAATGAGGATCCAGCAAACCTGGCATGGCAACCAATAAATGTTGAGTAACTGATGTGAAATTCTCTTCTTTTTGTGTCATATTAGAGAAACAGTGTACTTGAATAACTTAATTGAGAAAATGCTTAAAATAAATTAATTATGGAAATCATTTTAAATGGTGGTTCTTTGGTTTGGTTGCGAAGGGATCTAAGGCTGGAAGATAACAACGCAATATCAAAAGCAATATCACTCAATACCAAGTTTATACTATGTTTTGTCTTTGATAAAAAAATTTTAAATCCTCTTTTATCTGAACCACTTGCAGTCAGGGATACAAACAATTTTATAATTGATAACAGAATTTCTTTCATTTACTATTCCCTCAAGGAATTAGATAAAAAACTAAAAAAAATCGGTTCAGGTTTGATTGTAAAGTACGGGTTTTCAACTAAAGTGATCCCCGAATTGGCACGAAAACTACAAGTTGAAAATGTC
>NHCU01000072.1 GCA_002167365.1 Betaproteobacteria bacterium TMED41
AATATCCTAGAAAAGAAGAAAATACCATACATGTTTACCTTGGCAGACAACAGTCTGTTCTATCAAGAATTTGAGCTCCATAAAGATCAAGATTCGTTTATGACAGCGTTGTACAACGAAATAGATTTCACCAAATGGTTTTCCTTTGGTGAGAGGATGATGGGTTTTAACCAATGGACAATACTAAATGATTACCCACGTGGCACCACACATCCGCTAGACAAAGCACATAAAGATGCTACAATGTTAATGTTACCTACTTTTAAAAAACTAATAGGAGGAGTATAATGATTAATTGGATAAAGTCGATGATTGCAAAGATCAAACAAGAACTTGCATATCGTAAAAGACTGAAAGAATTAAAAAAGAAAGACCCATTTATATACAAGTAAAACATGGACATACTTAATAGAGAGAAACTGAAAGAAGTTTTGGAACGTTGGAAAGGACATCCTTCGATCACAGGACTGATGGAAAAATTTTCTCAGTTGCAATCATATACAAATAAAAATTACAAAAATTTATCATCCTATACTAAACAAAAGATAAAAGAGTCAAAATATCAGTTAGTAGAATTACCGTATATAGATGTAAAGGAAGATCCGGTACGTCCTGAATTGGATTTAAAATTTAGACAGACTTACGGAAGGAAAATTCTTGGATTAAAAGATGATGAAGGCGAGATAGCGGCAATTATGTGTTTTGCATTTACAAACGAAGTACCTAAAACAGTTGAAGAAATGGATTCCTTAAGTTATGACGCCGCCTTGCAGTCAGTCCACAGGGCAGGCGTGCAAGGGTCTATTGCGATAGCATACACAGTTTGGGCAAAGAAAAAAGGTGGTGGAAGAGCAATAGTAAACGAAGTTTACAAAATGGTTAAAAAATCTAATCATTTAAGTAGATTGGTTACATTGTCGCCTCTGACTGCAATGGCAAGGAATTTTCATATTAAGAACGGTGCAAAAGAATTACAGGTCAATGAAACCACACAGAATTTTGAATATGACATCACACTAGAAGAATGGGAAACAGCACTTGTTAAAGCAAAAAACTTTTTGAGAATAAAATGAAAAAACTAATAATACTCTTATTTTTATTTTGTTCTAATGCAAATGCACTAGACTTAAAAAAATATTACAAGGAAGATCTTACAAATGTTGACAAAGCAAACATTGTTTTGTTTAATGTATTGCAAACCATCGATATGTTACAGACCTTAGAAATAGCAAACAATGATGATTACTATGAGACAAATAAGATACTAGGCAAACATCCAAGCGAAGCCCATGTGGTGGCTTATTTTGTTGCGAGGGGGATAGCACACTATCATCTGACTCATATAGTGCCAGCAAAATACAGAAACTACTTCCATGGTTACAATGTAATTTACAATTACAACACAGTAAAAGATAATCATAATTTAGGAATTAGGATAAATTTTTAATGACCTGGTGGAACTGGTATTGCTATGACTGTAAGTGGCGTGGCGTTGCACAGGAACTGGCAGAAGATTTTGACACAGAAGAAGGCTGGGTCTGTCCAAAATGCAATAGTATAAAAATAGAGGACATGGGCTGGCACAAGGAGGAAGATGAAAATACTAGGGATTAACTGTATGAATCACGATGCCGCAATGGCGGTTGTTGATTACAGTTCAGGCATTGGTGAAGTGCTATGGGCCGCACATGCAGAACGTTATTCCAAAGTAAAGAATGACCATTATCTCAATCAAGCGATTGTTGACGAGGCAATGACATACGGGCCATTTGACAAAGTTGTATATTACGAGAAACCTTGGCTGAAGAAAACACGACAACTGTACGCAGGGCAATGGGCTGATGCATTCAGTTATACCGAATTGCCACAATGGCATTTAGATCATTTCAATATAAAAATAGATGAATATGTAAAACACCATGACTCACACGCCGCCGCAGGATACTATACTTCGCCATTCAGAGAGGCCACGATACTGACAGTGGATGCAATAGGTGAATGGGACACTGTATCCATATCAACAGCAGACAAGATTTGGATTGAAAGGAAAGAAACAATCAAGTATCCGCACAGCCTAGGTATACTTTATAGTGCGTTTACCCATCGTTGTGGACTGAAACCTGCGGAGGAAGAATACATCCTGATGGGAATGGCCGCATATGGAGAACCAAAGTACAAAGAAGACATCTACAATGATTTTGTATACCAATCACCTTTGAAACTAAAACAGAATTTACATAGGGGGTTAAGTGATTGGCATCCGGAAGCAGATCCAATGGACCTTGCGGCCAGCATACAGGCTGTAACTGAAGAATGCCTTGCAGACTTATGGAAGAGAGCCAGCAAGTATGGATCACGTAATTTGGTATATGCCGGTGGAGTAGCACTCAACTGTGCCGCCAACAAGGTACTTGCAAACTTAGGATTGTTCGACAACATATGGATCATACCAAATCCAGGAGATGCAGGATCTAGTTTGGGTTGCATAGCCGCACATCAAAAGTCATTTATAAATTGGAAGAGTCCATTCTTGGGACACAACATCGAAGGTGAGTATCCTGTGGACGCAATAATAAAAGAATTGAAAGAAAACAAAATGGTGGGAGTTGCAAATGGTAAAGCAGAGTTCGGACCGAGAGCACTTGGTAATAGATCATTACTAGCAGACCCGCGGGGTGAGGAGATCAAGGATCTGGTAAATGGAATCAAGAAGAGACAGAAGTTTAGACCGTTTGCTCCAGCCATACTAGAAGAGGATGTTAACGACTATTTCGCCCTGCCTACAGGTGTCAAAAACACCCCCTATATGCAATATACAGCGGCGTACACGCATGGTAAAGACTGTCCTGCCATATTACACTATGATGGCACATCTAGGGTGCAAACCGTGTCAAAAAGCGATAATGAAGGGTTTTATGAACTTTTAAAAGCATGGAAGAAAGAGACAGGATGTCCAATACTTTTGAACACCAGTTTGAATATTAAGGGTATGCCTATGGTAAATGACATCAAAGATGGTAAAGATTGGACAGCCAAATATGGAGTAAAAGTTCTATGATAAAGTTTGGCGGAGTAGATAGAATATATGATGCCTACAGTTGGCGCATCACACGTAAAGCCAAGGAAGTATGGAGATCAGGTAACGTCATAAGCAGTAGGCATTTAAAAGATTCATTCTTAGACAAGTTCGAAACGTCAGTGGCGAAATACACAAAAAGGAAATTTGCAATAGCAGTCGGCAGTGGTACAGATGCACTGTATTTTGCTCTCAGGGCCAAAGGCATCGGACCAGAGAGTACTGTGCTTTGTCCTGCTATAAGTTATCTAGCAACGGCCGAAGCAATAAAAAGAACAGGAGCCACAATACAATTTGTGGACGTTGACAACAAAGGGTTGATATCAAAACTACCTGATTTTGGATTGCCAAATGCTTTAGTGTATGTAAATCTTTTTGGCAACCTTGCTCAGTACGAAAGATTAAAAGAGTATTGTAGCAAAAGATCAATACCCCTAATAGAGGACGCGGCACAAAGTTTTGGAAGTCATAACAATGTTGCACCAAGCGGCAAACTTGGTGATATCAGCACTTTAAGTTTTGCACCCAGCAAGCCATTGCCTTGTTTT
Source organism: Betaproteobacteria bacterium TMED41 (assembly GCA_002167365.1). GTDB lineage: Bacteria > Pseudomonadota > Gammaproteobacteria > Burkholderiales > Burkholderiaceae_A > UBA7377. Next base: position 3,625 of record NHCU01000072.1, read on the forward strand.
GGAAATGGTGGAATGGTCCTCACAGACACTGAAGAGGAAGCAAACATGGTAAGAAGTCTCAGATATCATTCAGTAGGGTCAGGAAAATTACAACATGGATACAATTCGTGTCTTAGCAATGATCATGCAAATATGTTAAATTTTCTTTTATCAAAATATAAAGGTCTACTTGGTAAAAGTGAAAAGGTACGACAATGGTATGAACATAAACTAATAGATTTAGGAATCAGTTCTATACAAACCATGGTAGGTACAAAATCAAACAATCATAAATTAGTGATAAAAGTTCAAGACAGGGACGGACTTAGAAAATTTCTAGAACAGAAAGGAATACAAACACAGATACATTATCAACAACCTATGTCCAAAATGAAGATGTTTGACACAGGACAAGAAATGCCAAATGCTGAAAAATTTTGTATGGAGGTGTTGTCACTACCGATACATCCTTTCCTAAAAAAGACAGAAGTTCTTTATGTGTGCAAATGCATAGGAGAATACTATGGCATTTGATTGCGTAATTATAGATTTTAAAAACAAAAACAGTAGTAAGAATTTAGCAATACTTTCCAAAAATTTTCCACAAGCAAGAGTGATTCCTTTTGTATCAAGTTATTTTGATATTGTAAAATCTGTTTTGCCGGAATCCAGAACAGAATACACTTGGATGTTAAGCAGTAAAATTGATTATTCGGACTTTGATTTTGACTTTATACCAGAACAGCATCAGACACAACAATTACACGTGTGGAATAATAACAAGCAGAAAGAAGGAGACACTTTCTTGTTTCCTAAATGTTTTTTAGACCAGTCCGTAAAATTTCTTAGAGATTACAAAGATGTAAATTATCACACATATGACGTGCAGTATGATTTTGATTTTTATGAACTCCAATATAATCTAAGTAATGTGATACACAACATACCAGAAATACAAAGTTCAAATGCCAAATATATAAAATATTATGAAACTCCTGATAATACAGATTTCTATCCCTCTTATTGGGAAGACTTAAAGATATACAAGGACAATAATACATTCTACATTCCAAAAAAAGCATTAGGTTATATAAAAACACAAATATACGATTACCCTTTGTTGTACATTGTGAATGAGGTTGATAAAAAAGATTGTTTCGACATAGCATTTATTTCAAATGGAGAACCTTTTGAAGATACTAATTTTAAAATACTAAAAGAGCATTTAGAAAAAAACAATTTATCCAATAGATTATATTGGATTAAAGGTGTGGATGGTCGTACCAAAGCATACAAGAAAGCGGCAGAGACATCAGACACAGAATACTTNTATGCGGTATTTGCCAAAAGNATGGTCAAAGATACTTTCATGTTTGATTACACGGTGGACAGAGGTNTATCCAAGAGACATAGAATATTCCATGCAAGGCTCAACGAGCTTGATCTAGAATACGGAACATTTAATATTGATCTATACAATAAATCATTGTGCTTGGACACAGCCGATGACAACATACTTGACTTCACACTATCACAGCCTCATGAAGTTGTAACGACCGTAGCAAGTGAATCTTTACTTGCTCCAGACAATTACACTGCATGGAAAAATGCATTCAGAGAAGTTTCTAAATTAGTGTTATGGCAGAACAAAAAACCCACAGTGGAAACCAAGTATAGATTGAAAAAATGGTTGGAAACTGACAATGAATGGTTGTCCAAAGGATCACATGATGGCAAACAGTTCACAGAAGAATGTGAATACGATGAGGATAAGATCTTACAGACTTATACTTGGGATTTTTGTAGGGAAAAATTTAAATCGTTGTACCCAACGGAAACCGTTTATTAATCTTTAAATTTTCAAAATAGAATGGTTGTTTCATGAACCAGTTGATATAATTTGGTATACCTTCCTCGATATCAATCTGTGGATTGAAATTAAACATTGATTTTGCTTTATCACTGTTTAGTGTATCTCTGTTCGGATAAAATGTATCGTGGGGTTTAGTGATAATTGTGCCTGTGCCCAATTTTGATTTTATTATTTCTGCCGCATCTACTATTTTCCTACCATATCCTCTGGTACAATTGAATGTCTCGTTTGTAACTTCGTTTGTTGTAGCAAGTGAAAAATATCTTGCAACATCTATTACGTTAGAAAAATCCAGTTTATTATCAGGTCCTTGCACGGTCATACTTCCTGTTGTCAGCACACTCTTTAACATTTGGCTTATTACTCTTGTGATTGTATCCTTCTCCCCGTAAAGAGCAGATGGTCTCATAATGACATAATCTAAACCATACTCTCTGTGCCATATCTTGCACATAATCTCACCTTGTCTTTTGTATGATCCATACAGTGTGTTTGGTTTTGGAATCACATTTTCGTCTGGTATCTTATTGTCAAACTCTCCATATACCATACTGCTTGAAGCATACACAATTTTCTGTACTTTATGTTTGACACATAAGTCTAAAATATATGCAGTAGCAGTGACCATGTTATTGGTAGCATCAAGCACATTTCTTTTAACCATTCTTGCGTTTGGATAAGTGGCAACGTGTATTACTCTGTCTGGTTTGAAATCTTGAAAAGTCTGTTCCATGAACTGTAAGTTCTCTATTTGTCCGATATATTCTTTGTCTGTTCCTGTGATTGATTTTCTTTGGTTCAACACGGGATGATATTCCCAATCAGGAAATGTATAGTACTGATGATAACAGTCTACTATTCCTATTGTGTGTCCTTCGGCTTTTAATTGCTGGCAAATATGACTACCTATAAATCCGTAGCCTCCTAGTACTAAAATTCTCATATCTTATTATACATTAGATGAAATGTTTCTGCAACTTTATTTTCACCTAAAAAACTCCCTCTGTATTTGTTGTAGTTGATTATAGTTTCAATTGAATCGTTGTTAAAATATGATCCATATGATTCCAGTGCTTTTCTTTTTTGATCTACACAATCTGTAATATCCACATAATGATTACAATCAAACTGTTTGTAGTGTAAATTGTATGGTGGTTCATCCATACACCAAAATTGTTCAAAGTGTTTTCGTGATATGCTACGAGCAACGTCATAACACACTCTATGATCCTGATGATGATCTTCTCGCCAATGTGATATTAAAATGTTGTGTCCGTCAATGCAGGATTCAGCATAAGACACTAGGTTGTTTGATATTGTTAAGTTAGGCCTACCATTTTCGTGTAGTGGTGTGTCATATATCACGGTGTCGAAATTTAACACACTTTTGCTTTTTTTTAGTTCGCTTTTAACTATGCTTTCGTCTCTGTTGGCGTTATGTTCGGCTGACGGTTTTACTAGTATCAAGTTAGTAACAGAACCACCATGTTTGTTTATTTTAGCAACAAGACCGCCACAGCCCATTTCTAGATCGTCCGGGTGTGCGGTTATTATTAGAAACTTCTTAGAAAGTATGCTCATTTAAATTATTTAAAAGTTTTACCAAGTATGGTGGAAGTTCTTGATTCCATGTCTTTTTTAAGTTTTGGTATATCAAACTTCATGTCAACACTCTTGATCTTCAAATAGTTTTGTTCAATAGTCTGTTTTAAAAATCGTGCTATTGTGGCCTGTTTCTTAGACTTTAACTCTTTGGATATATCGTAGTGTATAGTGATGTTGTTTTTAAGTATGATGTCGATGTACATTAGGTACTTGACCGGCATGTTCTGAAAGTGTAAACCTTCCAACACCTCCGGCCATTCCTTGACGAAATCCTTCGTCAACTGTACCCAAGTGCTATTCTTTGGCGGTTGTTTTCTTGGCATCCGCTTTTTTAGTAGTAGTCTTTGTAGCAGTTGCCTCTGGGTCCTTAGCCATTTCTTTTACTGATACACCTTTTTCTTTTGCTATCATTTCGTTCAACTTGTTAAGTAGTATTCTTCCATCCGGTGTGTTACCGAAAGTGACCATTATGTCTTTGGTCTTGAACTTCTTGATGTAGTTGTCATTGTGCATCATTGCCAACATGTTAGTGCCGTCAGGAAATGTTTGTCTGCTGGCGTAGTCGGCGAATTCTTCTGCGTCCTGTCCACCATCTGATTCAACAGCCTTCATTAAAGCATTGTGATATATGTCAGGTAAGAATTTAGTACCAACTACCAAACAGTTGTCTGGTTCACCAGGTACTGTTCTGTACATGATCACTACCTTGGCTCCACCGTCCACAAGTTCTCCAATATGTTTGAAGTGCCTCTTTGGACCTGATGCTCCCTCACCTGCTCCTGAGTCTGCACCCATTGGCATGGCTTGGTTGTTCACGTTCATTAAGTTTGCCATTATTTTCCTTCCGCAGTCGCTGGTGCTCCTGCTTTTGTATCTTCAGGTTTTTGTTCTGGTGCCACTTTGGCCAAGAACGCCTGTAGTTTGTTATATAAGAATCCTACACCTGCCATCTCATTGGCCTTGAATGCACCCCTTGTGGATGCCACATCAAGTATGGTAGAAAGATTCTTCAAGTCGCCTATTGATAAAGCAGTTGGGTCTGGTTGTTGCCCTCCTGTTACCCCTGCAGGTGCCTGAGGATTAGCCGTCGCCGTTCCCTTAGGTGCAGTAGCAGTCTTGGCTGACTTCTTCAAGTTTTTCTTTTTTGTTGCCATTTATTTTTCTCCTAATTGCAATTGGTATTAATATACGTATATTATACTAAAATTAATTATGGAGTGCAACGATTAGTTTTGATTTATCTGAGCTT
>NHCU01000073.1 GCA_002167365.1 Betaproteobacteria bacterium TMED41
TGTATCGAAAAGGTGCTATAAAACTGGCGTCCCCGTAACGCATTGCCATAACACTGAATAAATAACCAAAAATAATTGCTATTGCTGAGATTATTAAGATCAGCCAATGAGACTTATATATAGGTTCCCATGTAACGGTGGGTAACATAACAGCGCCCAAAACCGTAATGGCTATGCCAGTTATCAAGGCGACGAACATTGATGGCGTTTTTGATGAAAGTCGACTCGTAGTTAAATCGCGCACGGTAACACACGCAACGGCGCCCAGAGCGGATATCGAATAGATAGAAAAGCCCTCCATACCAGGCCGGACAATAATCATTACTCCAATAAAGCCAATGAAAATAGCTAGCCAACGTCTCCAGTTAACGGATTCTCGCAGGAAAACGGCAGCACCCATAGTCACCGCAAGAGGCAACACCTGCAAGATCGCAGTTACATTAGCCAGCGGCATATGCGCTAATGCTGATAAGAAGAAGATTGCAGCCCCAACCTCAGAAGCCGTTCTAATGATAATAAACTTCCAATCTGAGGAGGAGAGTTTAACAAACAGTTGCTTTGTTCTCCAGGCAAAGAAAAGCATCAATGGTATAGTGAGTATTCCTCTGAGGAAAATGGCTTGGTAAATAGACCAGTCGGCAAAAAGAATTTTCATTAATCCATCGTTTAAAACGAATGCGAGCATGCTGCCGCTCATTATTAACGCGCCTTTTATATTATCCGATATTACCAAAAATTAATTCTCCAAATTCAGGAATCACCTATGCCAATTGTCCTAGTAAAAACCAAATAAATTAGATTTACCTATACGGTTTCCTGCATTGATTAACAGCATTAAGTAAATTTTCAAAAACATAATATTGGTAAAAACGTATTTTGAATGTAATACAAGTGAGGATAACGAAGGGCGCTTGGCAATCTATAATATACTTAAATGAAAATTAACTCCAAAAGCACTTTTATTAATACACTTTTATTTTCTTTTTTTGAGGGACAATTTGAAAAATAATAGTCTGAAACAAAAGCATTTTTGGTTTAGTAAGGATTTAAAATTGATGATTTTGAAATGGTTGTCCCCTTTTAGGAACAGAAACAAAATACAATTTCAAGACTATTTATCTAACTATACTTCTCTTGGGCCTAGTGAAGAAAATTCTTTTGATCTATTTGACACGTGTTGGTCTACAAAAATCCCAAATATAGATAATACAGGACCCTTTGATGGGTTCAATGACGAGCGGATACAATGGTTAATTCAAGAACTGGGATCCATTAAGAATGAGGACATACTTGAACTTGGCCCCTTAGAGGCAGCTCACACGTTTATGTTGGAAAAAGCAGGGGCACAAGTGCTTTCGATAGAAGGTAATTATGGCGCTTTTCTTAGATGCTTGACTGTAAAAAACTTTCTTGGATTACAAGCGAAATTTCTCTTAGGTGATTTTTCCAAAATGGACTTAAATTCAAGGTATTTTAAAGCTGTAGTTGCATGCGGTATACTTTATCATATGCCAGACCCAGTCTCACTCTTAGAAAAAATAGCAAAAAATACGGATAATATTTTTCTTTGGACACATTATTTTAATGATGATTTCGAAAGCTGGTCACCAGGGGCGAGACGTGAATTAATCGATGGGAAATGGGATGTCGAGAACACTCAGAGTAGAGATTTCAAAGGAATTCAGGTTCGAACCGTCCGTCAAAATTATGGTAAGGCTCTTGGCTGGAGGGGCTTTTGCGGTGGGACAGAATCCTATTCATATTGGATTTACAAGCAAGACTTACTTGCCGTGCTTGAAAGATTAGGTTTCGGTAGCGTTCAAATTAATTTTGATAAAGTCGATCATCCAAATGGGCCGTGTTTTGCTGTTGTTGCCAGTAAGTTTGATCTTTCCTATTATCTTGACCCCAACGTCAACCCAGACTTAAATGTTGCATTTGGAAAACTTCCCTACGAGAAGAAGCGGTTAGCGGCGATTGAACATTTTAACATTTATGGTCGTAAAGAAGGGCGCCTAGCCGTCAGACCCAGTTAAACACGTTGCTGAATGATGCTTAAACTTGATAATGTTAAAATTATAATAGTCCCATGCGGACGATAGCCCCTATTGGACAGTAATAAAGGGATAGGATAATGAAAGTAGCTTTGAGTCCCATTGAATTCGCACGTCGTGCCAAGCGATTATATTCAAAAAATGAGGCCGTCGTGGATGGCGATCTTCGTTTGACGTATGAAGAGTTTTTTGATCGTTGTGACCGGTGGTCCTGTGCACTTCAAAAAATGGGAGTTAAAAAAGGAGATCGAGTGGCATACATAGCACCCAATAGCCATTCACACCTCGAGGGGTATTACGCTGTTCCTCAAATTGGAGCAATCTTGGTGCCTATAAATTATCGCCTTTCTGCAGAAGAATTCGAATATATAATAAATCATAGCGGGTCAAAAATTGTATGCGTGCATCCCGATTATTTTGAGGCTGTTGACAGCGTAAGAGAAAAGCTCCCAGCAGTGGAACAATACATTGCACTAGAGGGAAAGAAAGACGGTTGGAAGGAATATGAACGTCTTTTATTGGAAGGTGATGCGACCTACGAGGCCATAGAGATAGCTGAAGATGATCTGATAACAATCAACTATACCAGTGGTACAACAGCTCGACCGAAGGGAGTGATGATTACGCACCGGAACGCCTACATGAATATAATGGGAACTCTTGTGCATCATCATCTCACACCAGAGGACCGATACCTTTGGACTTTGCCGATGTTTCATGCAAATGGCTGGACTTTTACCTGGATTAATACCGCGCGTGGTATGGCTCATATTTGTCTTAGGAAAGTAGAAGCCAGTATTATATACGAGCTGCTACAACGTGAGAGAGTCACGATGTTTTGTGCAGCCCCTACGGTTTTAATTAGCATAACTAATGTTCCTGAGGAGTTACGAGCTACTGCACCAAAAGGTATTCGACTGTTCACCGCAGGCGCCCCACCTGCGGCTGCTACAATAGAAATTGTAGAGAGAGATCTAGGTTGGGAGTTAACTCATGTATATGGATTAACAGAAACAACTCCGTTAATAGCAATATGTGAACCACGTGCTAGCCATATGGACTTAACTATAGAACAACGGGCAAAAGTAAAAGCTAGACAGGGGATCGAGTTAGTGAGTTCGGGAGAGCTTAAAGTTGTTGATGATAACGGTGTTGAGGTTGCCAAAGACGGAGAAACTCTTGGAGAAATAACTGTAAGGGGTAATGTGGTGATGACTGGATATTACAATGACCCTGAGTCTACCGCAGCGGCTATAAAGGACGGGTGGTTTTATACTGGAGATGCTGCGGTTGTGCACGACGACGGTTATCTTGAAATACGCGACCGCTTCAAGGATGTAATTATTAGTGGCGGCGAAAATATTTCTTCTGTTGAAGTGGAGGGTTGCCTTTTACACCACCCTGCCATCTTGGAAGTGGCGGTGGTAGGAATGCCTCATGAAAAATGGGGAGAAGCCCCTCACGCCTTTGTAGTTTTACATGCTGGAAAAACATCAAGTGAAGCTGAATTAAGATTGCACGTCCGGGAAAATCTTGCTCATTTTAAAACGCCACAATGGTTCAGTTTTGTCTCTGACCTGCCGAAGACTGCAACCGGTAAGGTACAGAAATTTCTTTTAAGAGATGGTAAGACCGGCATTTCAAAACAATAATTAGCCAATTACAGAACCGAACTAGTAAGTTTGAACGTTCAAGTAATAAGAATATTGAAACCCAATGTTGATAAACAGTGGTCCTGATTAATACTGTCTCCGATAGGCGGGAAGTAATTCCCCTCAATAGAGGCATATGATCGCTTTTCAAAAAGGAATTTATTGGTAAGTGAGCACTTTATTTGATTTGATCGTTACGGGTCTATTTACAAAAAAGGTTGTGAGTAATGTTCCGTAATTTATCTGATGGTGCAAAAGGTGCTTACTGCATGATTATTGGGTCCTTACTTCTTACAAGTCAGGATGCAATTACGAAATGGCTGACCTCATCCTATCACGCCGGTGAAATTTTATTTTACAGGGGAATTTTTACTTTCTTGCCTATAATATTTTTAGTTCTTTGGGCGGGCGATATCAAATTACTCAGAACAAGAAGTTTCAAGAGCACCCTTTTGCGTGCTGTTTTAGGATCGGCCACCTCGGTTTTCGTTGTTTTGTCATTCGCCTTTTTGCCATTAGCGACAGCTTTGGCGATAATATTTCTTAGTCCCATTTTGCTGACTGCTCTATCGGTACCGTTCTTGGGGGAGACGGTCGGTTGGCGACGGTGGTGTGCAGTTTTTGTTGGGTTCTGCGGTGTACTTTTAATTATTCAACCAGGGCAGGGAGGAGTGTGGGTTTATTTTTTAATACCATTATTTACTGCCCTACTGGTCACTATGAGGGATATAGTTACCAGAAGAATGAGAGGGGGAGACACATCCCTTTCAATTTTATTTTATTCGATGCTAGTTGCTGTGTTAACGGGAGGCATAAGTCTACCAATCTTTGGTTATAGCTTTCCAAACTGGAGTGACATAGGCTTATTTGCTGCCGCTGGTATCATGGTAAGCTTTTCACATTTACTAATTATACAAGCGCTTTTATTTGCACCTGGTGCAACGGTTGCTCCATTTAAATATCTTTCGTTAGTTTATGCCGCCGGTATTGGCTATGTAGTTTGGGGAGATATCCCCAACCTTGGTAAAATAGTAGGAGCGGTGTTAGTGGTTCTGGCTGGGTTATTTATTTTATATAGAGAGATGAATATTAAAAAAACTATACCTTAATATTCCGTTAGTTTATCTGTTTTGGAGATAATCGTGAGTATAAATAGATCGGATGACAGTCATAGATAAAACATCATTTGAAAAAATCAATGTCGATGAAAAAATTTATTTATTTTATCAGCAGTTACAGACCATGATAGAATTGTGCTCTTCAGATCACTCGGAAGATACATTACAAAAGGTTTCTGCCTTCTCTAATGCATATCCTGGGTCCTCCCACGGCTATGCGTTACTGGGTATAACGTACTCAAAAAGAAGATTTTTTGATGCAGCGTTCAAAAATCTCCAAAAGGCTCTCTTGCTTGCTCCAATTGACGAAACTGCCTTAACGTGTTTTCGAGCTTTGTTGCAGGACCGTGGCAGACACATAGACGGTATAACCATCTTGGAACGCTGTATTTTCCTAAAGCCGACAGACCCCGTTGTTTGGCAGCAGTATTGGCAAAGCGTGAGTTCTATTGTTTATGAAGAATATACAGAGGCAACGGCGAAGCGGTTCATAAAAATCCTAGAAAAGAATAATTTGATTCGGCCCAGTCAGATTGTTAACGCGATAATAGGACTTTTAGAAAAAAAAGAAAATTTAGTGGAGATGTTCAGAATTGAAACACAATCTTCATTCAATTCCGAGTTAAATAGGATCATCTCAGTATTACTAGAAACACCGCTGTTTCTTAAAATTATTGAACTGTGTCCAATTCCCAATATAATTTTTGAAATTTTCTTGCGACGTCTGCGAAAAACATTTCTGCTGCATGATAGCTTAGAAACATCAAATGATAATTATCTTGCGATACAATGTTCTCTGGCACTGCATTGTTTTACGAACGAATATATTTATGGAGAGGACAAAGAGGAAACTCAAAAACTAAAACAATTAGAGCAATTTGTATCTGACGTAGTTTCCGAGGGTGCGTCTATGCCTTGGAGGCATATAGCGTGTATAGCGAGCTATAGGCCTCTACATAAATATAACTGGAGCCGGAATTTGAAAGTCCCGGTCCCAATGACCAACTTGTTTTTAAGACAGGTTCATCATATCGACTATGAATTGTCTCTGCGAGGCAGTATCCCAAGTATAGATTTAATAACTGAAGGTACTTCTGTTGCTGTAAAGGACCAGTATGAAGACAATCCTTATCCACGATGGGTGAATATTGGAATACTGCAAAAATCGATGACGATATCAGAGATTACAAACCTGACAGGCATTCGAGTTTTGTCACATGGGTCAGACCCGTCGAACCAATCAAATGTCTTAGTCGCTGGTTGCGGCACAGGACAACATTCTATAGAAGCGGCTGTTCGTTATGCTAATAGTAATATTACCGCAATTGATTTAAGTTTGAGTAGTCTTAGTTTTGCGTTGAGGCAGACTAGAGAATTAAACATCGAAAATATAAATTATTTGCATGGTGATATCCTTGATTTGACCTCTTGGGAAAACACGTTTGATGTTATCGAAACAACGGGTGTATTACACCATATGAGTGATCCAATGTCGGGATGGCGAATATTGAAAAGATGTTTAAAGCCCAAAGGACTGATGAGGGTAGGGCTCTACAGTGGCTTGGCGCGCGCAGGTTTAGCGGAAGTTAGAGAAAAAATGGGTGAGTTAGAACGACCCATTACAAATCAAAAAATATATGATTACAGAAATAAAGTTTTAGATAGAGCCGGCCTAGAATTTGAAAAACTAGCCAGATACCCAGATTTCTTCTCAACCAGCGAACTAAGAGACCTTTTATTTCATGTTCAAGAACATACTTTTACCTTGATAGAAATTAAGAATATGTTGAACGAGTTAGATTTAGTTTTTTGTGGTTTTGAAACAGTAGATGAAAAGACAAAAGAAGCCGTGTCAGTAGGAGGGGGAGATTCGGAAAGTCTTTTTTCTCTTGATGCATGGCATAACTTTGAGCAATTAAATCCTCATTATTTCTCGGGCATGTATACTTTTTGGGTTCAGAGACCTGATTAACTGAAATACTTCTATACGAGTGCCTCTCATTTTCAAAATTTTGAAAAACTCTGCTTGCAGAGGAGGGGGCAGTCAATATTCTTTATCAGAAACTTGGCTTGGTTGGGAACGGCGTTAACTGAAGTTCATGTGTCCAACACGAACGGTCCTGGGTGTGCAGATAAAAGAATGCTTCAGCAATTTTTATTGGGTTGATTATTGCGTCTGGATTTTTTTGGGCCTTTGGTAAAGCTCGTGTTCCCGGCGAGTCAATCAACCCATCTATTACAATATTAGCGACATGAATGCCATGTTCAGAATACTCTTCTGTAAGCACTTGAGATAATGTACGCATCATGACACGTGGGTAGTATAACGACTCCCCTGTGTAGCGCTTTGTTCCGCGTAATGACTTGGAATTATTGCTGAAAAAGAAAGACCCTTCACCTTTTTCCCGCATGGCAGGTAAAACTTCCTTTGCTACGAGAAATGGGCCTCTGCTCGCGATATGATGGGCTGTGTCAAACATTTCAACTTCAATATATTCAAGCAGTTCTTTATCTGCCGGAAGGTCCCGCCCTTCCAAATAACCCGCATTATATATTAGAACACTTGGGTTTCCCGCCTGGTTGCGAATTTGGCTGAACGCGGACCGCACAGAATCATCTGATGCAAGGTCTAATTCAACAATCATACATGCCCCGCCCTGGTTGCTAATTGCGGTTTCTAGGCTAGTTGCATTTGACTCTTTGCGCGTTGTTAAAACAGTAAAGAAACCTTCCTGTGCAAATTTTTGTGCTATTGCCCCACCCACACCCCATCGAATGCCGATCGGAATATGGCTGTCATCGATCTCTTGGCCGTGGGCCATTTTTGTATTGCGGCCGTCAGATTGCCATTTCGAAGTAGCGCCTACTATAACGGCAACAGGCGCTTGATTTATATTTCTTAAACTCATTCAGAATAAATTCCTTTTCTATTAGGCTAGTATTATCTTTTCCAACCCCACCAGTTGCAAAGTGCTTCTCCCATCACAAGTTNATGATCATCAGTCCTAAGCCAAGATGCTTCNTCTGTAAACATGGTGACGCATTGCTTCCANGANCANGGCATTTTTGTTATNTCGGTNCCCCAAAACATTCGATTTGGACCGAAAGCATCATAAATTTTTTCAAGGTAGGTATGCATAATTGGAAAAGGATAAGTTTCGCTTGAATAACCTGGCGCTCCTGTTGCCTTGACAGCTACATTTGGAAGTTTTGCCAATTTTAACAACTCGGGGATATGTGTCATGGATGCTGCATCTTTGAGTGTCGTAGTGCCGCCCCGGCCTCCTAGATGATCGATGGTTAATCGCAATCCGGGATGCCGCTCAGCAACATCGCCAAGAATTTCAAGAGAGTCTGTAGCTAGCATTGAGATAGGAACATCCGCCAATTCTGCTGCTTCCCATAACCAATTAAGTGTTCCATCTGCAACCCATTGGCGTACGGGATCGGAGAGAAAGGTATAGCGAAGACCCAGCATGCCATTACCCTTCCAATCTTTGATTTTACTCCGCGAATCTGATCGATCAAGAGGTAAAGAACCCATTATCGCAAATCTATTTGGAAATTCCTTTACTGCTCTGAATGCTATTTCTGTTGAATTTGGGTCCCAGCTAGGAGGATGAATGACTGCTGCGTCTATGCTATTTTCATTCATTAATGCAATGGCCTCTTCCGGTGTGAAAGAAGTAACTTGAATATGAGACTGATTGCTGGGTAATCCGCTCCCCCAGAGATGAATTTGAGCATCGACAATCTGAATCAAAGGGTATCCCTTCGGCAAGACAATTACTGAAATATTGGCCAAGTATAAAAGTTCGATATACCGTTCGACAAGATATTAATATAATCGTAAGCACTTACTATTTTTTTGGCAGTTTAGTTTTAGCGGAGACCTTACAGCCAACAACTGTCTCTTTATTGATAGATACATCAATTTTGTCACCTGGTTGCACCGGATAGAGACCTAATGGGGTTCCCGTTAGAATAATATTCCCAGGTAAAATAGAGCGGTTCCAGTTTTTTAGATTATTCTCCAACCATTCAATAGAACCACATGGCCCTTGGGGAAGTGGCCAAAGATCGCCTGCAGCAATGACTTTAGAGTTAATTTTAACTGATAGTTGGGCAGGTTGATTTATATAGCGTGTTGATTTTTGCCAAATAAGGTCGGGCCAGACAACGCCCGCATTAAAGCCGTTATTAGCAATCAGTTCTGGTAGTGTTTTTATCGGTGCGCGGAAAACAAAATTATGTAACTCAATTACTGGGAAAGCCGAGATAATCTCTCCATTAGCGCCAATTTTTACAGCCATCTCTCCTTCAATAGACAGGTTAGTAAACAATTCAAAGTCTAGTTCGGCTCCATTTTTAAGTAATTCAGCGCCAAAAAGCGTTCCTCGTATCGGACCTTTCATTCCAAATTGATTTGTGGTTCCTGAACCCGTGCATCCCACTTTATAACCGATAATATCTTCTCCTGCAGCCACCCGAAGATCGGTAACTGCATCTTGTAATTCATATGCAGAATCCATATTCAATATAAAATCCAAATCATTGAAGCATGTACCAGGGTTATTGTTCCGGTAATCTCTAAGTTGCTTCGGAGCGAGTTTTCTCAAGTTATTTATCATTATTTCTTGAATGGCTTTTGAAGTGCGCGCTCGACAAGTTCTAGATTATCCTGGCCATAGAACATATCGCCATCGACAAAATATGTCGGTGAACCAAATACTGAAAGCGCTATTGCCTGTTCTGTATTTTGTTCATAGGTGTCTATCACTTTTTTTGTGTTTGCTATTTTAAGCAATTCGTCAGAATCAAAGTTTTCGGAAATTAAAATCTCCTTGATCTGATTTTCATTCGTTAAATCTGTATTTTTTTCCAGTGATGGAGCATAAATTTGAAGGCTAATTGGTCTATGTTTTTATTTGAAAAAATGCTTGCTATAAGAATGCGGTCGGCTAAGTCCGCGGTATTTGAATGACTGGTCGGCGTTTGTCCTGGCATCTCTACATTTCTGAACTCAGACCATCGGTCGCGTTGGCGTTTGAAATAGTACTCCAAATTCGCTTCTGTCCTGTCAGATAGAGGCTGACTTCCGATGTCATCTATACATTTAATAAGATTAAATGGCTTATGATCAATTTGCCTCTCTGAGTTCTTAACAATTCTTTCAAAATATTGATGACCAATATATGCGTATGCAGAATAGGCGGAGTAATAATATTGAACGGGGCTGGCCATTTGGAAAGTATCCAATTTAAATTTGAGTATCTAACTCAGAAATTCTTCTACTTTTATTTATAGGAATTACGTTACTTAATGATATCAAAGAAAGTAAATAATTAATAACAGGAAATTGAATTAGCTCTTAATTCTATTTTTTTTAACCGATTTTGTTGACGGACATAAAATAGATAATACGAAGTGAAGTGTTATTGTATTAATGGATATCGTTTTAGCTATTGGGGTGCCAAATTACTCGGTGGGGAATCAAAAACCCTTTCATGAAATCAAAAAGTTTTGAAAGAAGACAAGATATATTGACAAAGAGACTAGCAAAAAGATCAAAATTAAAGGACTTAAATGACTGATACACAAGACGTATTAAAACGAGCACTCTCATTTGCCAACGATTATGGCCTTCAAGTGCCAATTATATTAGCGCCAATGCCTGGCGCTACCCCAGTTCCGTTATCTGTCGCAGTTACCAGCGGTGGAGGGATGGGCTCGTGTGGCGTTTTATTAATGACTCCGGATCAAATAAAAAGTTGGGTTCGTGATATGCGAGCTGGCTCGAACGGAACCTTTCAACTAAATACATGGATCCCAGACCCAGCCCCAATTCGAGATCTTCAGCATGAAAAGGAAATGCGACAATTTCTTGGAGATTGGGGACCAGTTGTTTCGGAAACTGCCGGTGATGTTCCGCTTATTGATTTTTCCAGCCAGTGTGAAGCTATGTTAGAGGCGGGACCCATAGTTATTTCATCAATTATGGGACTCTATCCTCCAGAATTTGTGAAGCGTTTCAAAGCCAAAGGAATCAAATGGTTTGCCAAAGCAACTACAGTCACAGAGGCCCTTATGGCGGAGGAAGCAGGTGCGGATGTAATTGTTGCACA
>NHCU01000074.1 GCA_002167365.1 Betaproteobacteria bacterium TMED41
AGTGGTGCTAAAAACTTAACTATTTCTGGCTTTAAAATAGACAATCAGTCATATGACATTAAAAGGCAAATTGACGGAAAAGAAATAACAAATTGTATTTTCCTATCAGGTTTTGATAACCTGAGCCATTTTATGATGGAAATTGCCCCCAAATCCTTATTATTGCCCAACATAATTCAGACACAACCTGAAATAAAAAACATTGCTACTTCAAATTTGGTTCCAAAAAAATGGATTGATTATAGTGTTCAAATTGCCGAGTCCATTGAATCGTCAGATTTTAATCTAAATACAATTCAGTTTAATTCGGAAAAAGCAATTAGATTTACAAATTTGGTCATTATTACCTCAGTAACTCATCGTGGAGAAAATAAAAAATACAGGATGGCTGTAGAGGAAGCAAGAAATTTTAGCAAACAAATGAAAGTTAACTCATCGTCAATGAGTTTTGAAGATCCCTATATTATCTATTTAAGCAGAAAATATGCATCTCATAGAAGAACTTTAAATCAGAAAAATCTAATTAAAATTGTAAAAAAGATATATCCTGATTTCAAATTCATTCTGGCAGAAAAAATCTATGAAATGAGTATGCAAGATCAGGCGAAGTTGATCTTTAATGCAAATTTAGTTGTTGAGGAAGGTGGAGGTTCAACGGGATTCACTAGTAACCTCATACGTAAAGGTGTACCCTACGTTTGCATAACTACAACCCAGAGGTCAAATGCTACTTCAAGTGTGTATCTGGCAGGCTTGGGGAATTATGCAGCATGGGTCTTTGGTGACCCAGTTGGAAAATTGACAGAATCCCCGGTTATTGATAACGACATCCAAGTAAATGAAGTTGATTTTGAAAATTTGTTAAAAAGATTATCGTTGTTTCTTCAAAAAAAAATACCCGCACCCTCTCTTCAATCATAATTCATAACCTAGAAGTAAAAAATACAAATAATTTTTTCACGTTGGATTACAAATCAACTGTAGTAGGATATGCGTAAAAATAAAATTAGGCAAACAATTACTTATTAATTTGAGAATTTTTAACAAGCTAGNTAATTTAANTATTTATTTTCTAGATGTTTTTTNAAATATTTAACATTCAGTTTTTCACCTTTACAAGCTTTTTTTGTTAGCTCAGTGGTTTCAAATCTACTTCCTTTTGACCAAATATTTTTATTTAACCACTCAAATATAATNTCGAGATTGCCACTTAAAATAATTTGTTGAATATCCTTTATTTCCTTACTAGCATAGTGAAACCACTGTGCTGCATAAATTGCTCCAAGTGTGTAACATGGAAAGTATCCGAATTGACCCCCAGGCCAATGAATGTCCTGTAAAACTCCCTCTTTGTAGTTACCATTTGTACTTATTCCCAGATATTTAACCATTTTTTCATTCCATAATGCAGGTATGTCTTCAGGTTCAATATCACAGTTTATAAGTTTCTTCTCAATCTCATATCTTAAAATTATGTGTGCAGGGTAAGTAACCTCGTCTGCATCAACTCTGATGTAACTTGGTTTAACTGTATTTATTAAAGCAATTATATTATCTTGATCAAATTCAGGGTTATCTGAAAAATGATTTTGAATTATTGGAGTGATTCTTCTAAGNAAATTAGAATTACATCCGATTTGTTTTTCGAAAAAAAGAGATTGACTTTCGTGAATACCCATTGACCTTGATCGGCTTACAGGTTGGTTGTAAAGATCATCAGGTAGATTTTGTTCATATCTTGCATGTCCTGTTTCGTGTATTGTCGCAAACAGTGAATGTAAAAAGTTACTTTTAGTAAATCGAGTAGTNATTCTAATATCTTCCTTGACTCCTCCGCAGAAAGGATGAGCACTTTCATCAAGCCTTCCTTTATTAAAATCAAAGCCAAGTAATTTTATAATTTCAATACATAATTTTTTTTGTTCGACAAGGTTTAAATTTTTCTTAATAAATTTAACATTTGTTTTTTTTTGTTTATTAATGATTTTTGATGTTAAATTCGGAAGCCAANTTTTAATTTCGGAGAATAATTTATCAATTTCATCACTTTGGAAGCCTGGTTCGTACCTTTGCATCAATGCTTCATATGGTGAGACATTTAGAATCTCCGACAATCTCTTTGCTTCCTCACGACTATTTTCAACTACATTTTTAAAATTTTTTAAAAAACCATTCCAATCATTGTTCTTTTTCTGTTCTCTCCATTCGAATTCGCATTGTAATTGNGCAAGTTGATTCCTAACAACCAATTTTCTTGGCAATGCCTTTCTTCTAATCCATTCATTTTTGATCTCTCGGAGGTTGGCTAATTCTAATTCATTCAGGCCTTCGGTCTCAGACTCAAGAATTAATCTTTTTACCTTCTTGTTTGATGTTAATTTATGAATAAGACTTGCAAGTTGAGCTAATGCCTTTGATCGAGTATGATTTCCATTAGCAGACATAATCGTTGCCTGATCCCAATTTAGAATAGATTTTGCATGATTTAATTTATAAATNTTTTCTTGTATTTTGCAAAGTTTTTGATAGTTTTTTTTCATTACTTATTGAATTTCACAGAACATTTTTTTTATTTCTAACTCAATCTTGTTGTTGATTAAGAAATAATAAAGTTTAATTATAAAAAATATATAAAGNGTATTTTACTTAATATTTAAATTAAAATTTAATTATAAAAAAATAAGATGCCGAGTATCAGACTTTTTTTGGNTTTTTCAGCTTTGGTAAGCAATATAGTTATTTATANGCTTTACATTTAGGACAAGATNAAAAATAACAACTTAACAGTTGGCCAGAAGCAAATTTAATTAAATAGATTATTTAATATTCTAATCTTGATACTTGAAGTAACTTAATTTAAAAGCAGGGTACTCTTATAAAATATTTATTTTGNNAATCATATTTTTTCAATAAAATTTATTTATGACTAAATTTTTTTCCAACCGGTATAATTTTTTACTGATCATTTTAATTGGCGTCTCAATATTATGGTTTCTCCCCCAGATTAAGATTTTATCGGTAATGATTTATATTATGCCTTGGCATAATTTTTCTGAGGAAAAAGTCCCAAAAAAACGTGACTACTCTAAACCTGATAGTTGGCTTGTCAACCCAAGTCTTCTTGACTTATCAAAATTTCTTCCTAAAGAAAAAATTATTTTAAATCCTAAAAATGATATTGTAGTTTTTTTTGTGCATCCAACCACTTTTATAAACCGTAATAACTGGAATCAACCCAAAGATGATTATGAAGCAAACCAGATTTTAAAAAAAAGAATTCTTCTTAATCAAGTTGCAATTTTTTCTGCATGTTGTGAGGTTTATGCACCAGCATATAGACAAGCCACACTTTATGCTTTTGTTGCGCAAAAAAATAACAAAGAAGATGCTTTTAGAATTGCATATCAAGATGTTAAAAATAGTTTTGAATATTTTGATCAAAATTATAGAAATGGCAGACCATTTATTCTGGCAGGCCATTCCCAAGGTAGTATGCATGCACTAAAACTGTTAAAAGAAGTAAGAAACAATAAACAACTTTTCTCGGATATGGTTGCTGCATACTTAGTTGGGTTTAGTGTTACAAAAAGTGATATATACCCCACAGAAGTATGTGAGAAACCGGATTCAATAAACTGTGTGGTTGCATGGAACAGCGTTGAGGAAAGAGGGTTTGTTACATTTCAAAGAGAGGAGGAATTAATTTGCGTTAATCCGCTATCATGGAATACTAGCGAAAAAGCTTTATCTAGTTTCTATAATTTGGGTGGTGTTGGTTTTCAGCAATGGTCAATAAATCAAGAAAAAACCCTGGGGCCTATAGAGTTAGAAGCATATGTAGCAGGTGCAAGATGTAAAAATGGAAATTTACTAGTCACTGATCTAACCTCCTCAAATTTTCCGGTAAGACTTTTTTCATTGCATGCATATGATTACGGATTATTTTTTTCTAATATTCTTAATAATACAAAAGTACGCTCAGTAAATTTTTTGAAAGCTAGATCTCATTTATAGCAGACTTTTTTTTCAGTTTCAGAAGAATTAATACCGATAGCCTCGCTTTTTTGATTTTGTTTATCCAATGAAATTTATTTTTTATTTCCAATTTGAAGTCTCATTAATTTAAAGAGCTTTTGGATAGCTCTATTAAATTTTGTTGACTGGTTCGGAAAGAATTGCTTTTGCTACTAAATATGATAATTAGTGTGTTGACATTGGGTAATTACAATACCTCTGTTGACTTTAGAGCTGAACAGATTAATATCTTATTAGTAGGTAGTTTTTATCAAGTTGGTTGAATTTATTGGGACTTATAAGTTTTAAAATATTATCACAACAATATTCATATAAAAAAAATATTAACACTACTCAATTNATTTCGTTTATTAAAAAAAAAATGTTGTTCATTGCATTTATTAGTTACCAACATTATTTTTCTTCTCACAAATAAGTGTTGCCTAATTCTAAAAAAAAATCTTATGAAATTCCGTTACAAAAAAGAAAGAGTTGAATTCGTAGTAAAAAAATTAAATGTTGTTGGGAATTTATTCATACCTGACATTGCTTACAACACAAGACAGCCGGCAGTGATCATTGTAGGGCCGATGACAAGCGTAAAAGAGCAAGTTACAGGAGTGTATGCAAAGGCTTTAGCTGAAAAGGGTTTGGTAACTATGTCAATAGATCATCGCTATTTTGGTGAAAGCGAGGGTGTTCCCCGGCAATATGAAAAATTTCCAGACAAGATCTACGATATTCAAAATACATTGAGCTTTATAAAAAAAAGACCTGAGGTAAATAGAAACCAAGTTTCTCTCCTTGGAGTTTGTCTTGGTGCTGGGTATGCTCTTGCAACAGCAGCTCAAACACCTGGAATTCATAAATTAGCAGCTGTCGCCGGGTATTACCGAGATACATTTGCAATGAAAAAAAATAATAGAAAAGATTTTGAAGCAAAATTATTATCAGGAATTGAGGCTAGAAAAATATACGAANCTGGGGGAGATGTAGTTACAATACCAGCCGCTGCTATGTTAGAGGAGGCTGCAATGCAAACTAAGGATACGGTAGAGTATTATACTAAAAGAGCAGCAGTAAAAAACTACCAAAATTCATTTGCTGTAATGTCACGAGAATTTTTTGTTGGTTTTGATGTCCAGAGATACGCATCAAAAATTTTAATACCATTTTTGATGATACATTCCAGAAAGGCTTTATCCCCAGAGTGGGCTAAAAAATTTTATAATAATGTTAAGTCTACAAAAAAAAATTATGTCCTTGAATCTAAAGGTCAAACTGACTTTTATGATGACCCAGGTATTATTGAAAAATGCACCTCACTAATCAAAAAATATTTTTTAGAAAAAACCTAATCAAACTTGTGTGTTTTAAAAAATAAACAAATGAAATGTTGTTAAAGCATTGTAATTGGCTACTTCATTTAGTGAGGTACCGTGACGCATTTTGTTTGGTGTCCAAAATCCCTTGCGTCACGGCATTAAATTTAATCGAATAAATAACAGAGTTATTTATAAACTCCTTTGGTATTATAGTGATTTACCATTTCGTCCGGACTTACGTATCCATCCTTGTCAACATCCATAGATTGCCAATCAATCTGTTCATAACCTGATGAATTGCTGGATGCAACTGATTCTGCGGGATCACTAGTTTCTTTAGAACTATCCGACGAATCACCATCATTGGATTGACCACAGGCTGAAATTACCAAAATAGAGAATAATATTAATAATTTTTTCAAAACATGCTTCCTTTCTTATATTTAATATTTAATATAATGTAACATTTTGTGGATACATCCACCCTTTTATAAATTTTCATTCAAAATTCTTACATAGTCCTCTAATAAAATACAAAATGTTAATTTAAAAAAAATAAACTAAATTGGATAAAATGAAACAAAAAAGAAAAATTAAAAGCTATTTTTGGATTTTTTTTTCTTTGTATTTATTTATATTTTTATTCTGGTGGTTTGATTATGTGGGTGAATTCGGGTTTTTATACATTTTTAGTGTTTGTACTTTTGTTTCATTTTTTTTAGCTTGGGCCTCAAGTTTATTTGTATTGTTGTTCAATACAAGATAATTCTTTAAGTTTAATTTTTAGATTTTTTTGAATTGTCAAATGTATAGAAACTTTAGTTAAAATTTGTAAAAATTCTTCACCATCTTAACCCTGAATTTTTAATACTTCATCTTTCACCAAAAACTTGTAAATCGGATTTCTAATAGCGCTTATGTATAGCATTCTGTTAAGAATAAATAAGTTTTTTGGTTGAAGTACCCTATTAAAGGTAAAAAACCTCGAAATTGTATAAAAAAGAGTGTTTTCTTATCAAAGTGACTTGTTAAAGTAAGTATATGAGAATTTTATCTGTTACATTGCTATTTTTTGCAGTAATTCTTTTTCTACACTCCATGTAGAAATTATTAATTAAGTAAAGTCAGGTATTCAGACATGATAAAAATCAGCAGAACTGGTGTAGAAAAATACCTAGCTTGTAAACGATGTTTTATTCTAAATTATAAATACAAGGTTTATCCTCCATCTTTGCCTTTTACTCTAAATAATGCCGTTGATAATCTTTGTAAAAATGAATTTGATTATTATAGGAAGCTTAAAAAACCTCATCCTCTATTTATAGAGCACAAAATTGACGCTATTCCATTTGATCATCCTGAACTGGATAATTGGAGGTCAAATTTTAAAGGAATTAGGTTTGTTAATAATCAGGAAGGGTACAATTTTGGTGGGGCAATAGACGACGTTTGGGTTAAGTCAAATGGTCAATTAATTTTAGCTGATGTCAAGGCCACTTCTAAAAATAATTTCAACTGGGAAGAAACATGGGAAAAATATGAATATCCTAAAAGTTACCGTAGACAGTTAGAAATGTATCAATGGATATTCAGGAAAAATGGATTTGATGTAGCTAACGAAGCTTATCTTGTTTATTTCAATGGATTAAAAAATCAACCTATGTTTAACCAAACTTTGGAATTTGAATTACATTTGGTTAAACTTGAGTGTGATGACAGTTGGGTTGAAAAAAAGGTAAATGAAGCTACTAATTTATTGGTTTCGAATGAGTTCCCTAAGGCGTCCAAAACTTGTGAAAATTGTAATTATTTAAGAAAAAGATGGAATATTTCAAAAATTATCTAAGATAGGCTTTATAACCACAAGATACTAATAAAATTTATATCACCTAACTTGAAAAAAGGTGTTTTCAAAAAAATAGTACAAGCTCAATTTGAGGCTTTATCTATTAAACAGATTTATTATCATAGGCTATGTTTTTTTTTAATTTAAGTAACAGATTTTTCACACTGCATTAATAATAACTTTCAGACAATGACTAATTTAAAATTTAAAAAATTTTTTGGAATAAAAGAAATCGGCCAACAACAAAATACTGTCTATGTTAATTATCCATATACCTATTTTGACTTGGGTGATTCAACTGTTATAAATGATCAATTCATTGCACATGCACCTGCCCTTGCTGTCTTAAATAGTGGCTGGATACTTGATGGAAAATTTATTATCACTGACGATGGATTTATACTCGGAGAAGGTTTTAGCTGGAGTGAACCTAATGTTGCTCATGATATATGGAGAAACAGGAAAAAATTAGAAAATAACTCTGATACGGAGATCTTAACAGTTGAAAATTTTTCTTATGACAAGGTACCAATTAACATCAGTAGAGAGATTGATACAGAGGAAATAGCTGATACTATTTTTTTTGCGGGGTTTGATAATTTAAGTCATTTCATGATGGAGATTGCTCCTAAATCCCTGTTACTCTCAAAAATTTTAAATAAACAACCCTTAATGAAAAATATATCTTTTTGCGATTTGGTACCTAAAAAGTGGGTTGATTACACTCTTAAAATTGCCGAAATCATTTCTGCGGAAAAATTTGGCTTAGCAACTAAATTTATCAATTCAAATAAAGCAGTAAGATTTAGAAATCTCATCGCTGTTTCTTCAATCACTTATCGCTCTCTTATCGATAGTAAATTAAGAATGTCAGCGCAGGAGGCACAATTTTTTTGTAGACATATGCAGAAAAATATTGTTTCATCAAAAAATGCCAATCCTTACATACTTTATTTGAGTAGAAAACTTGCTTCTCACCGAAGAACAGTTAACCAAGATAATCTGATAAAAATAATTAAAAATGTTTATCCTGATTTGGAGTTTGTTAAAGAAGAAAAGATTCATGAGTTGAGTATGGAGGATCAGGCAAATTTGATCTTTAATGCAAATTTAGTTGTTGAGGAAGGTGGAGGTTCAACAGGATTTACTAGTAACCTTATACGTAAAGGTGTACCTTATGTTTGCATAACTACAACCCAGAGGGCAAATGCGGCTTCAAGTGTGTACCTGTCTGCATTAGGTAAATATGCGGCCTGGGTCTTTGGTGACCCAGTTGGGAAATTAACAAAATCGCCTCTCGTTGACAATGATGTTAGTGTAAATGAAGATTATTTTAAGGATTTGCTTGTGAAATTGTCATTCTATATGCAAAAAAAAATCTCAATGCCTAAGATAGTTTTTAGTGCAAAATATAAAAGCCATGAACTTTACACTACTGCTGAATCCGTAAACAAAGTAGGCTCTGGTGTGTCAGTCGCTTCTTTCAATAAATCCAAAAAATAACATAAAGATTGTATTTTTTTATTTTTTGTTGACAAATTATTTTGATAAACCTTATCAGTAATATGTTAAATAAATACCTTTACTCTATTTAGCTAATAATTCAGGAATAAAATAATGTCGGTTGGCGCACTTACAAATTCTAACGATTATCTTCCCTACGATAGGTATTTGGATGTCAATGATATAAAACTGCTCGTTCTGCCAGAGGTATCTTCAAGTTTTCCTACCAAAGTTGCTTCAATTTATAACTCAATGTTTTTGACAAACGAAAATACTGATCAAATTCTACAAAACTCTTTAATAACCAGCATTGCACCATATGAAATTGGACAAAGGATTGGTTACAGTGGTCCAAATTATTATGAGAGCATAGGGCAACCTGCCAAGTGGGAAGAATTTAACGGCAAGGTAAATCTCGTAGATTTTATTTGGGAAACAAATACTTCAAGTAATGAACAGTTAGCTGAAATATTAGAGCATCAACTTCATACAATAACTGGCTTAATTTTTAAAAATTTTTATCAAAAAAAATGGGACTATTTTGACCCGACATCTGACATTAATGTAGCAATGCAGCAAGCTTATAATCTAGGCGTCTACAACACTGAAGGAATGTACGATGATGTGGATGCTGCTGGACTAATGGAGGTATTGCCTCAGGAATTTGCATTTTGGTTCATTGTTACTGCCTGGGACTTTATGGAGGACTATTTTCCTGACAAAGAAAACGAGTGGAGTTTGAAGACGTCTACCCAACTTCAACAGCAACTCCCGCTTGCTTACAATTTATACCAAGAAACTATATTGCCTGTTTTATCTAAACCTTCCAAGGCTTTACTAGATTCCATGGTGTTTACTGAAAATAACACCATTGAAGATTCAGTAGATGCTCTGACTTACTTAGTATCCTCTGCTGATGAATCTATCACTGCTTCTGGCTTGAAGGTAAAATTAATCGTTGGTGTGAATCGAGCAGATTATTCGGTTTCTAGAGCTGATGATTTGGTTAACACCTGGACAATTTCTGCTACTGACATTGGTGAAGACACCTTAAGTGGGTTTAAGAGGATTGAGTTTAATGATGGGACTCTTGCTCTTGATGTTGATG